>JBFJTN010000159.1:0-8573 GCA_041625325.1 Oceanococcus sp.
CACACACCCGCCCCATCACAAACAAAAAACCCCGCTTGCGCGGGGCTTTTTGTTTGTGGCGGAGAGGGTGGGATTCGAACCCACGAAGGGCTTGCACCCTTGCCGGTTTTCAAGACCGGTGCATTCGACCACTCTGCCACCTCTCCGTGGCGGCATGGCCTGTGCCGCGGCGAGATTCTAACGGCTGTCGCGTGCAGGGGCGAGCCGGCGACGGGAGCACTGCGGATATAATGCCGGGCTGGATCAAACAAAGTGAATGATGCCGGGTCATCTGCGCGTCGGATCGGGACAGCTCGCGCCCGCGGCCGACGAAAATCTACTGTGCGCGTTCGAGTTCATGCCGGCGAATCCGGCCCAACCCCTGGGCCTGCGTCTGCTGGACGGGGACAACAGGGAAAACTGGTATGTCGAGGGCCCGGTCGTTGCCGAGCAGACCGGCGATCTTGGCTTGCGCGACGGGCAGGATTACGCCTGGCTCTGCCTGCGGCGCGCCGTCGACGAGACCACCGACTGGGCGGGACTCGCCGAATCGCTGTTCGATGAGCTGCACCAGATTGCGCTGTCCCTGGACAAGCCCCACGTCATCCGTCTCTGGACCATGATTCCGGACATCCACCACGGCCAGGGCGACGCCGAACGCTACAAGCAGTTCTGCCTGGGCCGCCACCACAGCTACGCCCGCCGGGGCCTCGGCGCGGAGCAGTTTCCTGCCGCCACGGTCATCGGCGGCGCAGGCCGGACCCTGGAACTACAGGCCATTGCCGGGCGCGCACCGGGCCGGGCGCTGGAGAACCCCCAGCAGACCAGTGCCTACCACTATCCGCGGGAGTTCGGGCCGCGCAGCCCCAGCTTCAGCCGCGCCATGGAACTGAGCGATCTCACGCTGGTCTCGGGCACCGCCGCGGTCCGCGGCTCGGCCAGCCAGCATGCCGGCGATGTCCTGGCCCAGCTGGGCGAGATCTTCACCAATCTGCGGGCACTGGCGGCGCACTCCGTACGCCCTACGCGCTGGCCGCAGGGCATGGCCTACGGCCGCCTGTACCTGCGCCATGCGCAGGACTGCGCGCGGGTTCGGGCCGAAGCCAGCCGTCTGCTGCCCAGCTCGGCGCACTGGCCCATCCTGGAGGCGGACATCTGCCGACAGGATCTGCTGTGCGAGATCGAAACCGCCTACAGCTGAGCGGAATTCCGGGCGAGCCGGCGGCGCAGGCCCAGCAGGGCGAGCCCGCCCAGCAGCCAGCTGCCCGGACTGCCTGAGCCACCACCGCCGGCAGCCGGCGTGGGCAGAGGGGTCGGCGGCACGGTGGGGTTCGGGCTCACCACGGGCGTCGGCGCCGGCGTGGCCGTCGGCACCGGCGTCGCGGTCGGTTGCGGGGTCGGCGTCGGCACGGGGGTTGGGGCCGGCGTGGTCACGATCGGTCCTGGCGGCGGCTGCCCGCTGCCCCCGCCGGAGGGCGTCGGCGTCGGCGTGGTACCGGGCGTCGGGCTCGGGCTGCCACCGCAGATCGGCAGCTGCGGCTGCGCCGCGCCGGCATTGAGATCGGTACCCTGCAGGCTCAGACTGCCGCCATCGTCGGGATCCAGCCAGTGCTTGAGCTGGCGCTCGCAGGCGGCCTCCTGCTGCCAGGCCACATTGAGCCGGCCATAGAAGTCGGCCCCCGAGGGGTTGCTGCAGGACGCCGCCCCGCCCGACAGCACGCCGACGGCCAGCCCGCTCTGATCCCACAAACCGGAACCGGATGAGCCGGGCTCGGTGGTGCCCTGGTCCCAGACCACCTGCCAGCTGCTGATCTGTCGGCTGGCGATGGTCGCCACCACCGGCTGCGCCGGACTGTTGAACAGGCTGATGGACTTCTCGTTGCCGCTGGGATGATGCACCCCGGCCCCGCTCTGCGCAGCCGCACTGCTGACGTTCCAGCCGGACCAGTAGGGCTCGTAGCTCGCCGGAGGGACGAAGGGCGCGGCCGGATCGCCCAGCAGCAACAGGCTGAAATCGGAGGCCGCGTCGTCCGCGAGCACGGTGGTCCCCGTGGTGCTGAAGCCGGGGTCCGGGCTGTCATGGCCATGGCTGCCGGGCTGCTCGCAACTGCTGCGCTGGAACTTCCAGTACACCTGCACGGCATCGGCGTTGTCCGGGGTGATCTCGCAGTGCTGGGCGGTCAACAGGTAGGGCGTGCGGTCCTCGCGGGTGTTGTTCACCAGTAGGCCGGAGCAGGCAATCAGATTCTGGCCGACAGGGAAGATCAGCAGCACGGTGCTGCGGATCTGGCTGGCCCGCCCGGTGGCCGCGCTGCAGGCCACATCGATATTGCAGTCACCCGACTTGGCCTGATAGGCGCGAGCGGGGTCGATGGCGCCGAAATGTACCGCTGCCAGCCGCATGCGGGCGTGTGGCCCGGCCGGCACACGCCATTCGATCTCCACCCGCTCGCCCAGCACCAGCGCCGTCCACAGCCGCTGACCGCGCAGATCCTGCCGCCGATAGGGTCCCTGACTGCCCTCGGCGCCATGCAGGCGCAACTCGGCACCTTCCGGCCAGGCGTCGGCCTGCAATTGCAGGCTCAGGAACCGGGCGCCGCTGGCCAGCAGTTCGAGCTGCCAGATGCGCTGGGTGCCCTCCTGCCGCCAGGCCCCATCATGCGCGGAATCCAGCGCAAACGGGACCACCCGACCGACCCTGGCCGGCCCGGTATCCGAAGGGAACAGGGGCAGCGGTGCGGCGTCGGGCAACGGCACGGTGTACAAGGGCACGGCCATCGCCGGCGGGCTCGCCAGCAGGGCCAGAGCGGCCAGAATCCAGGCTCGCATGCGCACTCCGCAATTTTCGAGTGAATCCGCAGTGTAGCGGCTAATCACCGGGCGGTCCGCAACGGCACCGCGACCTGCGAAGAGGCTGGGAAAATGGTGCCCGAAAGAGGATTCGAACCTCCGACCTACTGATTACGAATCAGTTGCTCTACCGACTGAGCTATTCGGGCGGGGCGCGAATTATAGTCACTCTGCGCGATCTTGCCTATTTTCCGCGCCACAGCTCGCAGCCCGGCGATGGCTGGACAAGCGGTGGGATGGCCGGGACAAACGGTGTAGACGCAGCCTGCCCCAGGTCGCATGCTAGATGCAGGTCAATATGGGCATGCAATGGGCAACATGGCACGATTTCGGACGCAGCGACCGACACGCGCGGACGGCTTCACCCTGGTTGAGGTCGTGGTGGTCATCGCCGTCCTGGCAGTCCTCACCAGCATGGCCTTTCCCGGCTACCGGGAGATGGTCCTGAACAACAAGCAACGAGTCGCCACCAATGAATTGCTGGTGGCGATGAACGCCGGTCGCAACGAGGCGATCAAGCAGAGCCGCACGGTGGTGGTCTGCGCCTCCAGCGGTGTCGCCAGCGGCTGCGCGGCCAGTTCCGGCAACACCACGGCATGGAAGGACGGTGTGCTGGTCTTCGTTGACGAAGACGGCGACGACAGTCTGGACGATGACGAAATCGTCAGCTTCTTCAGCGAGGGCTATGGCGCCGGGCTGGACGACATCTCCGGCCCCGCGCTGTTCCGCTTCCGCCCCTTCAACGTGCGCAGCGACGCCGGCAAGGTGACGGTCTGCGACAGCCGCGGGGTCGATCATGCCCGCGCCATCCTGGTCAATGTGTCCGGCCGCGCCCACACCGCCCACCCGGGCGAGAGCGGCATTTCCTGGAGTTGCCCGTCGTGATCCGTATTCGATCCCCGCAACGCGGCTTCACCCTGATCGAAGTCCTCATCGCGCTGCTGGTGCTGTCCTTTGGCGTGCTGGCCGCACTGGGCCTGCAGGTGGTGGCCAGCAGCAATGTGCAGAACGCCAGCCAGCGCATGATCGCGACCAATCTGGCCTACGATCTGATCGACCGCATGCGCAGCAATTCGCAGCCGGACGCCAATGCCGTGTACATGTCCGTCGCCGGAGCCGAGCTGGGCGGGGGCACCCGCGGCGCCTCGCAGCCCTCGCCGACCTGCAATGCGGGTTCGGCCTGCTCCCCGGCCGAGCTCGCCCTGCATGACCTGTGGGAGTGGGAACGCATGCTGGACGGCCACACCCAGACCGCCTCGGACGGGGTCGATATCGTTCCCACCGGCGGACTGGTCGACCCCACGGCCTGTCTGTTCGGGCCGACGCTGGGCGGCGATGGCCGCTACCAGGTCGTGATGGTCTGGCGCAGCGCTACCGAATCGGAGAATCCGGTCTTCGGCGATACCAACATCGACAGCTGCGGCAACGGCACCGATCGTTACGGCACCAATAACGTGAATCGGCGGGTTCTCGCCGTGACCACCTACATCGCGAGGTAGCCCAAGGTGAAAAAAGCCAATCTGGGCCTGAGCCTCGTCGAATTGATGATCGCCATGCTGGTCGGCCTGATCCTGGTCGGCGGCGTGGTCACGCTGTTCATCGAAACCAGCGCCAACATCAAGAAGACCGAGCAGGTCTCCGCCCTGACCAGCGAGGGGCAGTTCGCCCTGTCCGTGCTGGCACACGATCTGGCGATGGCGGGATTCTGGGGTTATGCCTTCGACCCGGCGGACGTGGACTTCCATCCCTCGGTGTTCAATGACACCTCCCCCTCCAGCACGGTGGGCACCGACTGCGGCGCCGCCGTATCGACCAATGTCAATGACACGCCGGCGCAGAACCTGGCCTGGGCCTACAACATCCGCCAGCCGATCGAACAGTACGACAATGCGGATGGCGGCGAAACCGCGGTGTTCACCTGCCTGAGCGACGTGCAGACCGGCACCGACATCATCGCGATCCGGCGGGTGGCGGGCCGCTCGGTGGCCCCGCTGTCCGCCTCGGCCCATGAGGACAACGCCGTCTATCTGCGCGCCAATCGCTCCTTCGGCGGCCTGTTCCGCGCCGACACCGCCGCCCTTGATCTGGAAGAAGCCACCATAGAAGCGACCAATGGCGCCGCCTTCCCGGACGATTCGCACGTCGATGTGGTGGATTGGGAATATCGGCCGATGATCTATTTCGTGCGCAACTATTCCCGGGTCAGCGGCGACGGCATCCCCACCCTCTGCCACAAGGTCTTCACCGCCGAGGATCCGAACAACTTCGAGAGCGAATGCATCGCCGAAGGGGTCGAAAACCTGCAGTTGCAGTTCGGCATCGACACCGACCGCGATGGCACCGTGAACTACTTCGACCCGGATCCGGACGCCACCGAGATCACCCAGGTGTCGGCGGTGCGCATCCATCTGCTGGTGCGCGCCATCCGCATGCACAGCCGTTTCCGCAACTCCAGCAGCTACGTGATGGGCGACGAAACGGTGTCGGTGAACGACAACTACTTCCGCGAGTTGTTTACCCAGACCGTACCGATCCGCAACCCCTCCCGCCTGAGGGCCTTCGAATGATCTACCCCGCCCAACGCCAGCAGGGCGTCGCCCTGTTCACCGCCCTGGTCGTCATGAGCCTGATCCTGCTGCTGGGGGTGACGGCCGCCAAGTTCACCATCGGCAATCTGAAGATGGCGGTCAACGAGGAGGTCCGCGTCTCTGCGATCCAGAGCACCCAGGCCATCATCGACGCCGCCTTCCTGGACGGCATCAACACCGCGGTGCGCGGCGGTGACGGCGTGACCACCTGCACCGATCGCTTTCCCCTGCCGCCGGCCGCCGACACGAGTTGCACCTACAGCGACATCAGCCTGCCCAGCTCATTCGACAGCGACATCAGCGACGAAAGGATTGCCCTGCGGGTCAGCCGCGGCACACCGTCGCTGATTCCGCCGCCGCGCGGTATCGGCACCAGCATCCGTGCCTTCGACGCGGCGCCCTTTCTGATCGAAGCCCAGTTCGACAAGCGCGATGTGCGCCAGGGCTACGCCGAAATCAATGAAGGCGTAATCCTGCTGGTACCCAAATACTGAGGCGCCTGCTGGCGCCCCCCGGAGCGAGACATGAAGATCAACAGCACCATGCAATGGGTCCAGGCCGCCGCCCTCGCGGCCGCGGTCGGCTTCGCCGGCATCAGCCGCGCCGACGATACGGACATCTACACCCGCAGCGCCAACAGCGACACCTCGGCGCCGCTGGTCATGTTCTCGCTGGACTTCCGCTCCAACCTGGGCTCGACCATCTGCACCGCGGGCAGCGTGGCGGCAACCTATACCAGCGCCACCCTGCTGACCAAGGACACGAACGGTGAGTACACCCACCCGACCAGCAGCTTCTCCTGCCCGGCGGCGGCGTTTCTGGCCCGCAACCCGCAGACCAACCCGCAGATCGCCGGACTGGTCACATCCGGCAAGAAGCTGGATTTCTTCGGCGTGATCCGCGGCGCGATGAAGATCGTGCTGAGCGAGGTCTCCGGGGTCAAGGTGGGGCTGATGATGAACCATCATCACATCAACAACTGCGCCGGCCCGAACAAGGCGGCCACCCCGGGCTGCAGCAATGGCGGCTACATCCCGATCGGCTTCCGCACCCTGGTGGACAATGACACCAATGGCAACAAGGCCTACATCTTCGGCGTGCTGGACGAACTGCAGGCACTGAGCGAAGGCGCCACCACGGACACCGACGGCGACGGCATCATCGATTCCTCGGACAACTGCCCGAGCACCCCCAATGCCAGCCAGACGGACAGCGACAACGACGGCATCGGCGATGCCTGCGACACCGGCACGGATACCGACGGTGACGGGCTTGAAGACGCTGCCGACAACTGCCCGAACACCTCGAACGCGGATCAGGCCGATTCGGATGCTGACGGGATCGGCGATGTCTGCGAGCCCGACACGGATGGTGATGGTGTCATCGACGACGACGACAACTGCCCGAATACCGCCAATGCGGATCAGTCGGATGTCGACAACGACGGCATCGGCGATGCCTGCGAAGCCTCCGACCCCGACTCCGACGGTGACGGCATCCCGGACTCCATCGACGCCTGCCCCAACCAGCCGGAAGATGGCAAGGGTCCGGACAAGACCGACGGCTGCCCCAAGAGCGGCGCCGTGGTCGGCACCACCACCAGCAAGGCCGCGGGCGGCAGCAAGGCGGCTGCCGGCGGGGCCCAGGATCACAGCTACCAGGGCAAGGAGCTGTTCTTCGAGTTCTTCCGCTACCTGACCGGCCAGCGCATTCACAACGCGCACAACGGCTGGGCGGACTATCGCAAGGACAGCGACCATGAGAACCTGCCGGATGACGCCACCGCGGTGAGCTGGGATACCAGCATCCAGCAGCAGGATGTCGACAACGCCAGCATCATCCGCTACAAGAGCCCGCTGGAGTCCGGCGATGTCTGCGCCAAGATCTTCACCATCAACATCATGTTCCAGGTCTCCCAGCAGGAGGACGATTCCGACGCCGCCATCACCGCGACCAAGGCCAATGGCGGCATGGCCGGGATCAACCTCACCGGGCCGCGCAACAGCTTCTCGACCGTGATCGAATGGCTGAATGATGTCGATCTGGCCGACGGCAGCTTCGGCACCGTGCCGGACATCGCCGGCGACAACAATGTCACTTCCTTCTTCATCGTGGACGAGACCAAGATCAACACCACGACCACGGCCTACGCCCGCGCCGGCGGCACCAACATGCCGCTGCCGCTGTCGGAGGATCCGGAAGAGCTGGTCGAGATTCTCTCCGACATCTTCCGCCAGATCCTCTCGGTGTCCACCACCTTCGTCGCGGCCTCGATTCCGGTCAACGTGTTCAACCGCGCCGAGACCGAGGACGAGTTGTTCCTGGCCCTGTTCGAAGCCAATACCAACGACTACTGGAATGGCAACGTCAAGAAGCTGAAGATCCAGACCAGCGGCACCAGCCGCAGCATCGTCGATGCCAATGGCGATCAGGCGATCAGTTCCGATGGCCGTATCGACTACAGCGCCTTGACCCCCTGGACCCTGAAGGACAATGGCGACGGCAGCAATTCCTACCTGCCCGCCGGCACCAATCCGGATGACAATCTGATCGCCGGACGCGACGGACGCCATGTCGATCGCGGCGGCTCCGGCCAGCGCATTCCCGGCTTCCTGCCCGATGGGCGGGTCATCGGCGACAACAACACGGCGGGTGACCGCACCGTCTTCACCAACGAGAGCGGCGCCCTGGTCGATCTGGCGGTCAACACCGGCTGGACCGCCGGTTCCGGCGGCATCATTCAGGACATCTTCGACCGAATAGAGGCGAACACAAGCGTTGGCTATTGCACTGCCAATTTTTCCGATTGCCTGAGGGACGCGAACCATCTGATCCGCTACATGCGCGGCCTGGAGGATCCGAACGACGACGGCACCTATACCACCCGGCCCTGGCTGTTTGGCGATCCGCTGCACTCCAAGCCCTTCCCGATGAACTTCGGCGCCTTCAATGACCCGGTGGCCGGGCAGTACACGGACAGCAATCCGGCCATTTACATCGCCGTGGCCAGCAATGACGGCGGCATCCGCCTGTTGCGCAACACCCTGCCCAGCGGCACGGAAAGCGGCGAGGAACTGTGGACCTTCATCCCCAAGGAGACGCTGGAAACCCAGGTCGCGTTGCAGGCCAATCAGCCGATCACCAATTACGTGCACC
>JBFJTN010000160.1:0-8554 GCA_041625325.1 Oceanococcus sp.
CGTCAACGATGGCCGATTCCAGTTCAGCGCCGTGGAACAGGCGGTCCCGGATAAAGGACAACATGACCACACCGTTGAGCACGGCGATGCCCGAGAGCGCGATGAAGCCGATCCCGGCAGAGATCGACAGTGGCATGCCGCGCAGCAGCAGCGCCGCGATGCCGCCAGTCAGAGCCAGCGGGACGCCGGTGAAGACGATCAGCGCATCTCGCCCGCTGCCAAACACGGCATACAGCAGGGCCAGGATCAGCAGCAGGGTCAGCGGCACGATCAGCGACAGGCGCTGGCTGGCCGACACGAGTTGTTCAAAGCTGCCGCCGAAATCCAGCCAGTAGCCGGCGGGCAGGTCCAGCTCGCCGGCAATGGCGGTCCGCGCGGATTCGACAAAGCTGGCCAGATCAACGCCGCGCACGTTGGCTGTGACGAAGATGCGTCGTTTGCCATTCTCGCGACTGATCTGATTCGGTCCGAGAACCTCGCGCAGCTCGGCCACGGCGCCGAGCGGCACATGGATCGGCGGGGCATGGACGACACCCAGCGCATCGGCATCGCCCGCGACCGGGCTGTCGTCCAGGGGCAGCGGCAGGGGCAGTTCGCGCAATCGTGACAGGTCCATGCGCAAGACATCCGGCAACCTGACCATCAGCGCGAAACGACGATCGCCCTCGTAAATACGACCGATCTCGCGCCCGCCCATGGCGACCTGCACCGCGTCCTGCACGGTCTGCACATCCAGCCCGTAACGCGCCAGCTTGTCGCGGTCGGGCACGACCTCGATCATCGGCAGGCCGGTGGCCTGTTCGGTCCGCACATCGCGGGCTCCAGGCAAGCGCGAAAGCACGCCTTCAATCCGCTGCGCGAGCGTGACCAGCGTGCCCAGATCATCGCCGTAGACCTTCACCGCCACATCGGCGCGCACGCCGGCAATCAGCTCATTGAAACGCATCTGGATCGGCTGGGTGATCTCGTACTTGTTGCCGGGCACACTCTCGGCCACGGCCAGGATGTCCGCGAAAAGTTGTTGTCGGGATTTGTCGGGGTCGGGCCACTTCGCACGTGGTTTCATCATCAAAAAGGTGTCGGCCACCGCCGGTGGCATGGGATCGCTGGCGACATCGCCCGTGCCGATCTTGGCAAACACACGTTCCACCTCCGGGATGCTGGCCAGATGCTTCTCCAGCACGAATTGCATGTCCACGGCCTGGCTCAGGCTGGTGCCGGGGATACGCAGCGCGTGCAGTGCGACGTCGCCCTCATCGAGCTGCGGAATGAACTCCGCGCCCATGCGACTGGCCGCCCACAAGGACAGCCCGACCAGTACCAACGCAGCGACCACTACGGCGATGCGCCAGCGCAGAGCCGCGCGCAAGACCGGCTCGTAGGCGCGTCTCAGGGCGCGCAGCAGTGTAGGCTCATGCTCGGCGACCCGGCCGCGCACCACCAGGGCGATGGCTGCGGGGATGAAGGTAACCGAGAGCACCAGCGCCGCGAGCAGCGCCATGACCACGGTCAGCGCCATCGGGTGGAACATCTTGCCTTCGATTCCGGTCAGCGCGAACACCGGCAGGTAGACGATCAGGATGATCGTGACGGCAAACACGCTGGGGCGAATCACCTCAGTGGTGGCTTCTCGGACCAATTCCAGGCGCTCGCGCAAGGCCAGCGCGGCGCCGGCGGAGCGCTGCGCTTCTGCCAGCCGGCGCAGGCAGTTCTCGACGATGATCACGGCGCCGTCGACAATCAGGCCGAAATCCAGCGCGCCCAGGCTCATCAGGTTGGCGCTGGTGCGGGTCGCCACCATGCCGGAGATCGTGAACAGCATGGCCAAGGGGATCACCGCCGCCGTCACCAGCGCCGCGCGCAGATTGCCCAACAAGGCGAACAGCACGGCGATGACCAGCAGCGCACCTTCGAGCAGATTCTTGCGCACGGTGGCGATGGTCTTGTCCACCAGGCTCATGCGGTTGTAGAGCGGATTCAGCGCCACGCCATCGGGCAAGGACGCTTCGATCGCTGCCAGCTTGTCCGATACAGCCTGCGCGACCGCCCGGCTGTTGGCGCCGATCAGCATGAAGGTGGTGCCCAGCACCACCTCCTCGCCATTCTGCGTGGCGGCGCCGTTGCGCAGGTCCTTGGCGATAGCGACCTCAGCCAGCTCATCCAGACGGATCGGTGCCCCGTCCCGTTTGGCTACGACTACCCGGCGAATCTCGTCCAGAGTCTGCAATTGCCCCGGCGATCGGATCAGGTACTGCACGCCATGACGTTCGATGTAGCCGGCCCCGGCATTGGCGTTGTTGCGGGCCAGCGCAGCCAGCACATCCTGAACGCTCAGGTCATAGGCCAGCAGCCGCTCCGGCCAGGGGGCGACCAGGTAGGTCTTCTCGAAACCGCCAATGGTGTTGACTTCGACGACGCCTGGCGTTTGTCGCAATTGCGGACGCACGATCCAGTCCTGGACCGTGCGCAGATCCGTGGGGCTCCACTGCGCGCCCGGCTTGGCAGAGACCGTGTACATGAAGATTTCGCCCAGGCCGGTCGCGATCGGGCCGAGTTCCGGCGTGACGCCCGCCGGCAGCGCATCGCCAAGGCCGGCCAGCCGCTCGGAGACGAGCTGGCGCGCGAAATAGATGTCCGTGCCGTCCTCGAAGACCACCGTGACCTGAGAGAGGCCATAACGTGACAAGGAGCGGGTGTAGTCCAGCTGCGGCAGGCCCGCCATCGCGGTTTCCACCGCGAAGGTCACCCGTTGTTCGGCCTCCAGTGGCGAATAGCCCGGCAGCTCGGTGTTGATCTGCACCTGCACGTTGGTGATGTCAGGCACCGCATCGATTGGCAGCTTCTGATAGTTGTAAACGCCCAGCGCAGCAGCCAGAACCACCACGAAGAGCACGAGCACACGGTTCGCAATCGCGAACCGGACAATGTTGTCCAACATGACGGCTCCTCAGTGGTCGTGGCTGGCGCCGGACTTTTCGATGTCGGCCTTGATCAGGTAGCTGTTGGCGCTGACGATGCGCGCGCCGGCTTTCAGACCGCCCACCACCTCGACCTCATCGTGGTCCTCTGCGCCCAGTTCGAGCATGCGCACCTCATACTGGTCGCCGATCTGCTCGTACACGACGGTGAAGTCGCGAAAGGCTTGCAACGCTGATTTGGGCACCAACAGATCCACCGCCCGGCGTTCGATCACGACCTCGCCCCGCACGTACTGGCCGGGCCGCAGGACTTCATTCGGGTTTTGCACGATGACGCGAGCGCGCACCGACTGAGCCGCGTGGATGGCCAGGGGCGAGAGCTGGTCGATGCGACCCTGGGCCAGCTCGTCCCCGTGCAGGCCGTAAAGCGTGACATCCTGTCCGACCCTGACCGCATCCAGGTCATGGTCAAACACATCCAGCTCGACCCACAGCACGCTCAGATCGGCGATGACGAACAGGGGATCCTCGCCCGTGACCTCGCCGACCTGCGCGCTGCGACTGACCACCCAGCCGCCGATCGGCGCGCTCAGCGGATAACTCTGAAGGCTGTCATTACTCTGCACGCGGGCCAGGGTCTGGCCCTGCGCGACCCTTGTCCAGGCCTGCGCGCTGACGGCCTCGATCACGCCAGGATAACGGGCGCGCAGCCGCGACACGCGGCCCGGATCCACATGCACGCGGCCGGTGAGCGCACGGGTCATCGTCAGCGTGCCGGGCCCCGCGACGGCGGTTTCGATGCCGCTGTCCTCGGCCATCGCTGGGTCGATTCGTACCCGGCCTTCATGGGATTCAAACTGCCAGCGGGCGCGCTGGCCCGCGACACGGAGCTCGATTTCAAGGTCGAAGGAATGGGGTTCGGCGATGACCTGCTGGCCACGCAAAAAATCCCCTTGAGGCGCGAAAGTGATGGTGTCGGTGTCACCGCCGAGGCGGTGCAGTCTGACCTCGAGCTCGGCCTGGGCGGGTTCAACGCGCTGGCCGTTGCGCCAGACCCAGGCGCGATACTCGGGTGGCGTGCCGGTTTCGAAGATGCTCAGTTCGAGCCGCAATGGCCCGTCCTCCAGAAGGCGGCCGCCGTGGGGGCCACGGGGCTGGTCGTCGTGGTTTTCATCTTGACCGCCGTGCGCAGCGTGATCTTCGGCGGCGAGGGTGGTCAGGGGCAGCAGCAGCGCGCCCAGGAGCAGAAAGGTTTTGGGGGTCATGAACGGTTCTCCGGGATCAGCGGGCGGCCCAGCAGGCGCTCCAGCGCAATCCAGCTCTGGTGATAGCGAATGCGCGCGGCCAGGCGTTGTCCGCGCAGGGTGTTGAGTTCTGTTTCGGCGCTGCTGAGTTCCAGCAGGCTGTAGCGGCCTCGGGAGTAGCCGTTGCGCAGGGCCTCTACAATGGACTCGCCCTGGGGGATCAGCCGCGTGTCCAAGGTTTCCGCTTCGCGTTTCCAGGTGGCCAGGGCCTGCCAGCTATCCAGCAACAGGGCCTGCAACTCCAGTTGGGCGATCTCGCGGTCTTGTTCAGCGATATCCACCCCGGCCCGGGCGCGTTCACGTCGCGGCCGGCTGCGGCTGGCTTGTCCCAATGGAAGCGTGAAGCCGAGCACCAGCGACTGATCGTCGCGTTCGCGCTCATCGCGGATTCCCAAGCTCCATTCGAAGTCCGGTCGGGCTTGGCGGCGGGCCAATTCAAGTCGATTCAGCGCGATGCTTTCGCGGGCGTTGGCCAGTTGAACGGCCGGGGATGTCTGTGCCAGTGCGAGAAGTGCGGTGGCTTTTGGCAGCTCGGGCAGGACGTCCAGCCGGGCTACCACCGACGGCACTGGGATCTGCGGAGCGCCGACGGCGAGTCGCAGTGCCAGGCGGGCGGTTTGCAGCGCTTGTTCGGCATTCACAACCGCCATCTCGGCTTGGGCCAGCGCAAGTTCTGTCCGCTCGACATCCGCCTGCGAGGCCGCGCCGGCCTGCTGACGCCGCAGTGTGACCGCGTGCGTCTGCTGGACGAGTTCTTGTGCCCTGCGTGAGTGCGCCAGCGTTTCCTGAGCACCGGCCAACGCGATGAAGCGCATGGCCGCCTCGGCCAGCACATTGCGACGTTGCTGCGCCAGCTGCAGCAGAAGGGCTTCGTTTTCAGATAGGGCAAGCCCGGCTCGCGCCTTGGGCTGTCCGCCCCATTCCAGCACGCCGGAAAGGCTCAGCGTGGATTCGAGGCGGTTGCGGCCATCGCTTCCGAAGTTTTCGGTCTCCAGGCCGACCCGCAGAGGCGGGGATTGATGCGCCAGTGCCACTGCCGGCTCGATCCGGCGCCGCTCGGCATCGATGCGCGCCAGCACGGGGTGATGGCGAAGGGTTTGATCCAGCACTGTGGCCAGATCCAGCGGTGCCTGCGCGAAGCTTGCGGGCGCCGCGCAGCCGATTAGGAGCAGGCCCGCAAGCCAACTCCGCAATGATGAGGTAAACAAGGGATTCTCCCAAACACAGGAATGCTCAGACGCGCCGAAGCGCGTCGCGTCAGAGGGGAGAATTCAGACTTGCGGCGGTCGCAGTAGCCGCTCGTGGCGGCGAATCACAAGGGTTGGTTCTTGCGTGTCTCGCAGTTCAGGCTTCGCCAAGGTCAGATGTAGTTCGGACTGGCCCGTCAACGCACTGCCGCCGAGGCTGCACAAGTGAAGATGATGATGGTGCTGGTCTTGGTCCGCATCGAGGTTCCCGTCGTCACTCTCGTGCGGTGACAGGTAGACCAGTTCATGATGGTCCGAATGGTTTCCAATCGACAGATCATCGCCACAACCACTCATTTCAACCGCGTGATTATCGTTATGCGCGTGGTCGTGCGCGATGCTTTGTGGAATGCCTGCCGACACGCGACTGCAGACCACTGCGAGTAGCAGGGTCCACATCATGAGCTTGTGCCAGGGGCGGCCTTGGGTCACGTGATAGCTTTGTCAGGTCGAAGCCTGATATGGACAGGCCAGGATGCAGAAGGGTCTATGAGTATCAAGCACCATTGTAGTTCCAAGCAAGTTAGCGGGCTCCCCATTCGGCCACAAGCTCGCCCGGTGGGCGCTTCCTGAGGAGGATAGAGGGGCCCAGACAAGAATGCCCTGGCAAACTGCCTTCAGGACTCGTTGTATAGGGCTTCGATCAATGGGCAACGCACCTCCCCCTTCGCGTCGCGGCACTCGCGCACGAGTGCGGATAACGCGCTCTCCATTTGGCTCAAGGCCTTCATCCTGGCCTGCACGTCGGCCAGCCTTGCGGCAGCGAGAACGGACACCTCAGTGCAATGCGCGCCATCGTCCAGCCGTAACAATTCCAGAATTTCATCCAGGCTGAAACCGAGCTGTTTGGCCGACTTGACGAAATGCAGGCGCGAAAGATCGGCCTGCCGGTAGCGGCGGATACCACCAGCTGGTCGTGGCGGTTCCGTGAGCAGCCCTCGGCGTTGATAGAAGCGTATGGTTTCGACGCCGACGCCCGCTTCCCTGGCGAGAACGCCGATGCTCATGCGCTCGTTTTCGGTCGCTGGCATGCTTGACTCCGTACCAAACTACGGTAATAGACTACGGCGAATAGACTTGGAACGCGAGACCGGAAAGTGGCGAGACGACAGCGAGGCAGCGGTGCATTGGTGGCCGGTGGGATCGCCGCCATTCTGGCCTCATCGTGCTGCCTGGGACCGCTTGTGCTGGTTTCGCTGGGATTATCCGGAGCCTGGATCGGCAATCTGAGCGCGCTGGAGCCCTACCGGCCCTGGATGATTGGCCCGGCCATCATCGCGCTCGGCCTGGCGTGGCGGAGCATCTTCCGCCCGGCGTCAGACTGCGCTGACGACGCGATCTGCGCCGCCGCGCCGGTCAGGCAGGCCTACAAGATCCTGTTCTGGCTGGTGTCGGCGCTGGTCGTCATTGCGATCGGTTTTCCCTACGCCCTGCCCCTGTTCTACTGAATGGAGACCGCCATGAAAGCACATGTATTGACCTTGCTGCTCATTGCCCTGCCCGCATGGGCCGGGACTCAGACCGTCACGCTCTACGTGCCCGGCATGAGTTGTGCGGCGTGCCCGATCACGATCAAGAAGGCTTTGATGCGTGTGGAAGGCGTGGAAGCGGTTGACGCGAGCTACGAATCCCGTACCGCCGTCGTCAGCTTTGATGATGCGGTGACGAGCGCCGAAGCCGTCCGGCAAGCCACCGGCAATGTGGGCTATCCCTCCACCATCCGGGTCGGAAAATGACGGACCACGGTTCAGGATTCGAGGCCTACTCGACGATCACCTGCCCCCAGTGCGGCTATCAGTCGAAGGATCGGATGCCCACGGATGCCTGCCAGTATCTCTATGACTGCAAGTCCTGCGGTGCAGTGATTCGCCCGCTACCCGGCGATTGCTGCGTCTATTGCTCGTATGGCGACGTCAGGTGTCCGCCGATCCAGCAGGAATCGGCGTGCTGTGCGCCACCCACGGCCCGCTGCTGATCGCCGCGCGGCTGCAATCAGTTCGCGGGCACCCAGCGTTCGACTCTGTGCCGCGCGAAGTTGCTGACCCACACGCTGGCATCGTCTCCAGCGGCGACCGCGAGCGCTGAGTGCGTCAGCGCACCCGGCGGAGGCAAGCCGAAACTCGTCAGATAACGGCCTGACAGATCAAACTTCTGCACCCGATCGTGGTGAAAATCGGCCACAAATACGCTCTGGTCAGAAACGGCAACGGAACTGGCTGTTGCGAACCAGCCTTTGTAGGGCCCGGAGACATTGAGCCCAAAGGGCCCACCCCAGCGGCGAACGAACTGGCCATCGGCGCCGAACTGTTGAATCCGGTCGTTGTAGCCGTCCGCCACGTAAAACCCGCCGTCCGGGCGAATCACGACGTCGGTGGGATAGTTGAAGCGGCCGGCGCGCATGCCGACTTCTCCCACCCGCCCCCAGCTGCCCAGCACCCGGCCATCGACCGCCAGCTTGACGACCCGGTGCTTGTAGGTGTCGGCCACCAGCACGGTGCCGTCGGCAAAGGCGTCGACGCCGCCGGGATTGCTCAGGCCATCAGCGGCCTCGATGCGCTGGACCAAGGTTCCTTGGCCGGTGAAAACCAAGATCGCATCCGCGAAGAAGTCCGCGATGTAGAGGCGGCCGGAACGCCAGCTCAGGTTCATCGGACGTTCCAGCACCTCGGCTCCGAACTCGCGCCGATACGCGCCGTCCAGGCCAAGCACCTGGATCCGCCGATTGCGCGCATCCGCGACAAAAACCTCGTCGGGCGAGACGGCCAGTCCGGTGGGTTCGTGAAATTGCCCGGGGCCGCTGCCCTCGGCGCCCCAGGCCTGCGCCATGCGGTAAGGCGCTTCGCGGTTCCACTGGATGGCACCGCCGGCAAAGGCGATGAGTATCAGGGCGACCACGAGCAGGGTCACCAGTAAAGCCAACCGGCGCATCGTCAGAAGTTCGCGCGCAAGCTCAGCCGCGCGACCAGCTGGTCTTCAAGGGCGCCGGTGGGCACGTCATGAAACACGGGGAGCTGCAGCGCCGATTCCAGCACCCAGCGGCGGGTCACGTACTGTAGCCCGGGTGCCGCGAGCAACTGCGTGCCGC
>JBFJTN010000161.1:0-8547 GCA_041625325.1 Oceanococcus sp.
CAGGGTGTGGCCCAGGTGACCTTCAATGCGTCGAACACGCCAAGCGCGGCCAACGGGGTCAGGATCACCGCCCGGGTCCGTGGCTCCAGCCCGGTGGTGACCAACACGGTGGCGCTCACCGTGGGTGGTTCGGCCCTGCGGGTGACCTTCGGCACCGGCAACGAGATCATTGATGACAACACGGTCTACCGCAAGGACTTCAGCCTGATCATCACGGATGCGGAAGGCAATCCGCCGCCGAATGACACGACCTTCCGGCTGGCCATCCGCACCCTGGGCTATCAGAAGGGGCAATACGTCCTCAACGTGGACAACAAGTGGGTGGCGGTCTACGCCATCGAGGAGCCCGACCGGCAGGGCTTCCCGCTGGAAAATGGCAACGAAATCGTGTTCGGCTGTGCCCGCGAGGACCTCAATTTCAACGGCATTCTGGATCCGGGCGAGGATGATCCCACGGTTGCGATCACGGTCAATGGCCGGCCCTATGCTTTCGGCAACAACAGTGGTGTGCTGGAGCCGGGCAATGTGGCGACCATCCTGATCGAGGAAGCAGACGACGAGGCCGCGTCGGCCGAGCCCGGCATCACCCAGTTCCAGATCGTCTATCCGCAGCAGTACGCCAACTGGGTGCTGGTGGAACTGCGCGCCGTGGCCTCGGTTGCCGGTACGGAAACCCTGGAAGTGCAGCGCTTCGTGCTGCCGGTCTCCGCGCAGGATACCGCCAGTCCCGATGTGTCGCCGCCGGGCAATCCCAGCCCGTTCGGGGAAAGCGGCACCTGCGATATCGAGGGTTGATCTCCGTCAGCGGGACCGCGGCGCTGCGGTCCCGCTGCTGTCCTAATCCAGCTTGATCTCCAGCTGCTCGCCACGCAGCGACAGGCCCACCTTTTTCGGGCCTGGCGCGTCGCGGCGTCCCAGCAGGCGTTCGGCCAGCGGGTTCTCCACCGCCAGCTGCAGGGCACGCCTGAGCGGCCGCGCACCATAGACCGGGTCGAAGCCCGCACGCCCGAGGTGGCTCACCACCTCGCTGTCGTAGTCCAGCTCCAGGCCCATCAGGGCGAGTCGCTGGCGCAGGATGCCCAGCTGGTTTTCGGCAATCCTTTCGATATGGGTCGCCGCCAGCGCATGGAACACCACCGTCTCATCGATGCGATTGATGAACTCGGGGCGGAAATGCTGCGAGACGACCTCCATCACCGCGGCCTTCATGGCCGCGTAGTCGCTGCTGTCCATGTCCTGGATCAGCTGCGAGCCCAGGTTCGAGGTCATCACGACCACGCAGTTCTTGAAGTCCACGGTGCGACCCTGACCGTCGGTCAGACGGCCGTCATCCAGCACCTGCAGCAGGATGTTGAAGACGTCATGATGGGCCTTCTCCACCTCGTCCAGCAGGATCACGGAGTAGGGCCGGCGGCGCACCGCCTCGGTCAGGTAGCCGCCCTGTTCGTAGCCGACATAGCCCGGCGGCGCGCCGATCAGGCGGGCCACCGAGTGCTTCTCCATGAATTCGGACATGTCGATGCGGACCAGGGCGTCCTCGGTGTCGAACAGGAACTGGGCCAGGGTCTTGCACAGTTCGGTCTTGCCGACCCCGGTGGGGCCGAGGAACAGGAAGGAACCTATCGGTCGACGCGGATCGGACAGACCGGCGCGGGAGCGGCGGATCGCATGTGACACGGCGCTCACGGCGGCATCCTGGCCGACCACGCGCTGGTGCAGTTCCTCCTCCATGCGCAGCAGCTTGTCCCGCTCGGCCTCCTGCAGCTTGGACACCGGGATGCCGGTCCAGCGGGACACCACTTCGGCAATCTCTTCATCGGTAACCCGGCTGCGCAGCAGGCGCGGTTCCGGGCCATCCGACTGGTTGCTCGCGTTGAGTCGCTTCTCCAGCGCCGGGATTTCCCCGTACTGCAGTTCCGACATGCGCGACAGGTCGCCGGCGCGCTGCGCCCGCTCCAGTTCGAGACGCGCCTTTTCCAGCGCCTCCTTGGCGCCCTGGCTGTCCTGCACGCTGGCCTTCTCGGCCTTCCAGATCTCTTCCAGATCGCTGTATTCGCGCTCCAGGCCGGCGATGTCCTGCTTCAGGCTGGCCAGGCGCGCGCGCGCGGCCTCGTCGGTCTCCTTCTTCAGCGCCTCCGCCTCGATCTTGAGCTGGATCATGCGCCGCTGCAGGCGATCCATGGCTTCCGGCTTGGACTCGATCTCCATGCGGATCCGGGAGGCGGCCTCGTCGACCAGATCAATCGCCTTGTCCGGCAGCTGGCGATCCGAGATATAGCGGTGCGACAGGCGGGCCGCAGCGATGATCGCATCGTCGCTGATGTCGACCCCGTGGTGAACCTCGTAGCGTTCTTTCAGGCCGCGCAGGATGGCCACGGTGTCCTCCACCGTGGGTTCTTCGACCAGCACCTTCTGGAAGCGACGCTCCAGCGCGGCATCCTTCTCGATGTGCTGGCGATACTCGTTCAGGGTGGTCGCCCCGATGCAGTGCAGCTCGCCGCGAGCCAGGGCCGGCTTGAGCATGTTGCCCGCGTCCATCGCGCCTTCGCCCTTGCCCGCACCCACCATGGTGTGGATCTCGTCGATGAACAGGATGACATTGCCTTCCTGCTTGGCCAGATCGTTGAGCACGGCCTTGAGGCGCTCCTCGAACTCGCCGCGATACTTGGCGCCGGCGATCAGTGCGCCCATGTCCAGGGACAGCAGGCGCCTGCCCTTGAGGTTCTCCGGCACCTCGCCATTGACAATACGCTGGGCCAGGCCCTCGGCGATGGCGGTCTTGCCCACGCCGGGCTCGCCGATCAGGGCAGGGTTGTTCTTGGTCCGGCGCGACAGCACTTGGATGACCCTGCGGATCTCCTCGTCGCGGCCAATCACCGGATCAAGATCCCCGGCCTCGGCCCGGCGGGTCAGGTCCAGGGTGTACTTCTCCAGCGCCTGGCGCTGTTCTTCCGCATTGGGATCGGTGACATTCTGCCCGCCGCGCAACTGCTCGATGGCGCTGGCCAGCAGCTCCGGGGTCGCGCCGTGCTTGCGCAGCAGCTTGCCCAGTGCGGTGTCGGAATTGCTCGCGGCCAGCACGAACAACTCGCTGGAGAGGTACTGGTCCTTGCGCTTCTGGGCTTCCTTGTCCGCCAGATTCAGCAACTTGGCCGTGTCCTGGCCCAGGCTGACCTCGCCGGTTGTCTGGCCCAGGGTGGGCAGCAGGTCCAGCATGCGGCCCAGCTCTTCGTGCAGGGCCCGGGTGTTGGTGCCCAGCCGATTGAGCAGCGGGGCGATGGTGCCGCCTTGCTGCTCCAGCAGGGCGGCCATGACATGGGCCGGCTCGATGTGGCCGTGGTCGCGGCCGACCGCCAGGCTTTGAGCGTCGGCCAGCGCCGACTGGAACTGGCTGGTGAGTTTGTCCATTCGCATCAGGTATTTCTCCGGTGGCCTGCGCCACGTGAACTACCTGAATAAATGGGGTTGTGAACGGCGCTGTTCAAGAAGCGGCGCAAATCGCGCCGCGCCGTGGCACTGGGCAGCCCCCTGCGGCCGCCCTGAGGCAGCCGCCAGGCGATGTCAGGCGCGGTCGAGTTCGTCGAACCAGTCGTCGTCCGCCAGCAGGCGATCGATTTCCTTCTGTTCGCGCATGCGCTCGATATCGCGCCAACCGCGCCGCGCGCGGGCATGACGATGGCTCAGGCTGATCGGTTCGATGTCGACGGCGTTGTCGTCGTCAGCGTCTTCGACCTCTTCGTAATCGTCATCATCGTCTTTCATGCTCAGCCTCCGTCGCTGCAAAAACTGCTCTCAGGGAGCATAAAACGCGAAGTATCATCAAAAAAATGCAAAAGGGAAGAGGGGGCAGAACTTTTTTGAAAGATGGCGCACAAGCCATTGATTAAAAAGAGGCTAATCCGAATGCGGGCAGGCGGCCTGAACGCCTTTCGCGCCACAGATCGCGTGGCAGGTCCAGGTCCGGAAGGGCCTGCCATTCCTCGACCGGCAGGCCGCCCCGCCGATGCTGACGCCGGCTCTGGCGCAGCACGCCGGCGCTGCCCCAGGCGATGCAGCGGAAACCGGTCGGATGGGGGCGAGCCAGGCCAATCAGCACATAGCCGCCATCCGTGGCCGGGATGCAGAGATTGCGGCCCTTGATCACTGCGGCGAGCGCGCGCATCAGTTGTTCCGCGCGCAGGGCCGGGCAGTCGGTGCCGATGAGGACGACGGGGCGGCCCCGCTGGGCCCGCAGCATGCGGGTCCCCAGATCACCTTCGAATTGCTGCCGTAGGGTGATGCCGCGACGCCGTGCGGCCAGGAAAACGGGGTGATTGCGCGGTCCCGCGACATGCAGTTCAACGGCTGCTTGCAGCTGGCCACACTCGTGGATCCGGTCTCGCAGCAGGCTCAGTTGCAGCCGGGCGGCGCCGCGCAGGCCAAGACGCGGACGCAAGCGCGTTTTGCACTGGCCGGCAATCGGCGCCCGGCCCATGATGACGATCGTCGCCCTGTGTGAGAGCGGTTCTCTTTTTTTTGGCGTGCGCACTGGGTATGATCTGCGCCTGATTGGGGCGGTAGCTCAGCTGGGAGAGCGTCGCGTTCGCAATGCGAAGGTCGGGAGTTCGATCCTCCTCCGCTCCACCAATTTTCCTTGTCGTGTTCTCAGAAGCCGTTCCCGGGGCTATAGCTCAGCTGGATAGAGCAGCCGCCTCCTAAGCGGCAGGTCGCAGGTTCGACTCCTGCTAGTCCCACCACGTCAATCGCGCTGGCGCAGGACAGCCCGCCATTCACGGGCGGGCCGACCAGTGATCCGGCCAGCCAAAGGCCTGTCCCGCGGTCTGCGGACTGAGCCTGTGGCAGATCGCGTACCAGACGCGCGGATTGAAGCCCAGGCCCATGTGCGAGCCGGCGACCTCGATGTTCTCCGTATTCGGTGCAGTGGGTTCCATGGCGGCCTGCCAGGCAACGATTCCGTCCCGGCGGCTGTAGATCGCGGTACAGGGAACCGGCGGAGGCTGATAGCGTGCGGGGTCGTGTCCCGCCCGGGCCGCGCCCGGGTTCAGCCGGGCGAACAGCGGCTCGATGGTGGTGGCATGGCCTCCGGCCAGCGGGCTGCCCAGGCTGATCACGTGGCAGACCTTGTCCGGCGCCTTGCGGGCCAGTTCGCGCGCCAGCACGCCGCCCAGGCTCCAGCCGAGCAGGGCGGCTGGGCGACCGAAGTGCTCCGCCAGTTCATCCAGTTGCCTCAGCAGCCGGGCGGTCATGCCTTTCTTCAGGCCCAGATTCCGGCCCAGGCCCCAGTCCAGGGCCTGGAAGTCCTGCAGCTTGAGCAGCCGGCGCATGGCCGCGGTGCTGCCCTGGCCCTGCCCGAAGCCGGGAATGACCAGCACCGGCAGGCCGTCGCCGCGCGGCCAGTCGCCGCTGGCAGGGGGCAGCAGGCGGCTGCGCGCGGCCTCCAGCACGCTGCGCATCTCCCAGGGCAGATTCCGCCAGGGGGGCGTCCAGCTGGCCGGATTGCTGCCGCTCATGCCTTCTTCAGCAGACCCCGTTGCTGCAGCAGCAGCACCAGGATGAACAGGGCAAAGCCGATTCCCGCGATCCAGTAGCCCTGCCGGTACTCCTCGCGCATCTTCTGTTGCGGCAAGACGAAGGACTGCATGATCTCCGCGCGGATCTGTTCCTTGCGCGCCTGCTGCTGCGCTTCGGTCAGGGTGATATCCGGGCCGCTGCGGACCATGTCCAGGGCCAGATTCAATTCCACCGCAGTGTCGATGTCCTGAGGGCCCCAGTCCTGAAACTTTTCAATCTGGGGGCCGCGAACTGCGATGATGCCGATGCCGATGCACATCATCAGGATGGGCAGGACGCGGGGGTTGCTGAACAGCATGAATTCTAAGCTCTGGAATGTGCGCCTAGCTTAGCGCAGTGCACCGCCCAGATGCAGATGAAGCCCTAGAGGCGGAAATCGTAGGCCAGGGTAACCGTCACCGGATCCAGCGCCGTGCTGCCCAGCTCTATCGCTTCCAGGCGGTCGATCAGGCCGTTGGTGAATCCGGAATCGCCGATCTGCGAGGCCAGCAGCTGGATGTCGCTGATGTGGCCGTAGGGCTGCAGGGTCAGGCGGAAGGTGACCTTGCCGGCGTCATGCGGGTGCTCGCGAACGTGCAGGATGTACCACTCGTCCAGGCGGTCCTGTTTGTAGCGGGCGAAGGCCTGGCGCAGGCTGTCGATGCTCCAGCCGGCATATCCCAGTGCCGTGGGGTCGGCCTGGATCAGGGTGCCGTTACCACCCAGTCGCTTCCAGAGATCGCCAATGCGCACTTCCGGTTCGGCTCGTCGTGGCCGGGGCGCGGGCGGGCTGGCGCTGCTGCTGCGCGGGGCAGGCGTGGCGCGCGGTCGCGGCGTCGCGACAGCTGCGGGACGCTGCGCGGCGATGTCCGCGGGTTCGCTCAGGGATTCGACGACAATCGGATCGGAGCCGAAGATCTCGTCGTCATATTCCCGCAACACGTAAAGGCCGATGGCGATCAGGCAGATCACGCCGAGCACCACCCGGAACAGGGGGATATCCGGGCCGCGATTCTGCACATGCCACTGGCCGGCGGCCGAGCGGACATCCCGCTTGCGCAGCTTGACGGTGCTGCGCGTGGGGGCGCGCAGGCCGGCGATCTTGTACAGCCAGGCGTCCGCGCTGCGCAGGCCCAGGCCAACGATCAGCACTGCGGTGATGAACAGCGGGACCAGCGCGAGGCTGACAATGAGGCGGGTCAGCATGGGCAGCTTGGCCGTCAGCACGCTGGCGCCGAGCAGGGTGGCGCCGGCCAGCAGGGCCAGCAGCAGGGTCCAGAGGATGCGTTTGGCCAGCGGGATCGGATTGGGTCTGGCCTTGCGCCGGAAGGAGTCCAGCTGGCGCAACTGCGCTATGCGGTTGTAAAGGTAGACGCCGGTGGCGCGCCCGTCCTGATTGTCCGTCTGGCGGTTCGCCGAGCCGAGCAGCTTCTCGTCGGGTTTGCCGGTGACCAGCTCGGAGCCGGCCTGCTTCAGCAGCGCGGCGGTTTCCTCGTAGCCCCCCCACTCAATGCCGCGAACGGCCAGCCGCTTGTGCAGCCAGATGCTGAGGCCGGCGCCGATCAGGGCCAGGACGGGGGCCGCAATGGCGAAGCGGATGAGCAGTTCGGGCAAGGCCATATGCCCGAGGTCGCCGCCGGTGAATGCGATCGCGATCCAGGGGCCGATGGCCAGCGCCGAAATGATCGTCCCGCGTTCGATATAGGTCCAGCGGCTGAGCATGCCCTGTCTGAGTCGTCTCCAATCCCGCGCCAATAATGCTTGAATTGATCAGGCCAGGAAAGTCGAGAGCGTCGGCCGGCTGCAACAGCGGGACGTGACCGCTGCGATTCGGCCGTGGCCAGGCGACAAGATGGGATGGCCGCGAGCCGGCAGGGCGAGGGGCCGGATGCCCCGGGTAAGCTCCGACCCGGAGGTCAGCTTACGACGAGTGTCGGGAAAAAAACTGGTCGGGGTGAGAGGATTTGAACCTCCGACTTCCACCTCCCGAAGATGGCGCTCTACCAAGCTGAGCTACACCCCGAATTCAGTACGCGCGTCGAGCGGAAAACTGTGCCAGCTGGGCCATCGCGGCCTTGTAGGGACTGGGTTCCAGAGCGTCCAGTGCGGCGATTGCGGCAGTGGCGGACGCTTCAGCGCGGCGCGCAGTGTACGTGATTGCATCGCTGGCATCAATGATCCGGATCACCTCGTTCAACTGCTCGCGGTTTCCTTCGGCGATGGCGGCTCGCAGAATCGCGCCGTCCGCCGCATTGGCGCGCTGCAGGGCCACGATGATCGGCAGGGTGGTCTTGCCCTCGGCCAGGTCGTCGCCCAGCTGTTTGCCGGTGGTGGCGGCATCCGCGCGGTAGTCGAGGCAATCGTCGATCAGCTGGAAGGCCATGCCCAGATGCCGGCCGTAGGCGGCCAGGGCCTCGACTTCCTGGGCGTCGCGCCCGGCCAGCAGCGCGCCGCAGCGGGTCGCCGCCTCGAACAGCACGGCGGTCTTGCGCTCGATCACTTCATCGTAGGTCGCCTCGGTGATGTCCGGGTTGAAGCAGTTCATCAGCTGCAGCACTTCGCCCTCGGCAATCACGTTGGTGGTATCGGCCAGCACCTGCAGGATTTCCATGCGCTCCAGTTCCACCATCAGCTGGAAGGCGCGCGAATACAGGAAGTCGCCGGTCAGCACGCTGGCTTCGTTGCCCCACAGGGCATTGGCGGTGGGATTGCCGCGGCGCAGGTCGGAATGGTCGACCACGTCATCGTGGAGCAGGGTCGCGGTATGGATGAACTCGATCACCGCGGCGAGCAGATGATGCCGCTCATCGTCACTGCCGCTGGCGCGGGCCGCAAGCACGGTCACGGCCGGGCGCAGGCGTTTGCCGCCGGCCGCCACGATATGCTCGCCCAGCTGGTTGATCAGCACGATATCGGAGGACAGGCGTCGACGGATCAGTTGATCCACCGCTGCCATGTCGTCCCGGATCGGCGCGAGAATATCGGAAAGGTTCATAG
>JBFJTN010000162.1:0-8523 GCA_041625325.1 Oceanococcus sp.
CATGGAAATGCACATGGGCGCGGGCAGCGTGGGCTTCACCGCCAATCCCTCGCAGCTGGGCAGCCTGCAGGGCGTCCAGCCGCAGACCGGCTACGAGGGCGCGGTGGATGCGCTGCTGCGCAACGACACCGACGCCAATACGGTGTACTACGGCAGCGTCAGCTATCAGGCGCCCTTCTTCGACCTGCGCCTGATCGGCAGCGACCAGCGCATGGACACCATCGGCGTGCGCGACTTCGATGGCTCGCCCCAGGTCCTGTCCACCTTCGATACCCCGTTGCAGTTCATCGACGCCCAGTCCCTGGAGCTGCAACTGCTGTCCAGCGAGGCCTGGGGTCCCGACTGGCTGGAGTGGATACTCGGCGCCTTCTATTTCCGCGCCATCAATGGTTTCGCCGACCTGAACTTCGTGATCAACGGCATTGATCTGGAAGAAGGCACGGCCGGGGGCCTGATCCTGCCCGCCCCGCTGGCCCAGCTGTTCTCGCTGTATGGCGGCACCCCGACCGGCGCGATCAACATGACCGGGCTGATCGGCACCGATTCCCGGGCCCTGTTCAGCCAGACCACCGTGAGCATCACCGACTGGCTGGATGTGACCCTGGGCGGCCGCTACCAGATCGAGGACCGCTGGATCGTCGAATCCACCGTCGGCCTGGAGAACGCCGATGGCTCGCTGACCCCGATTGCGGACAACAGTGACAATGCCAGCGACAGCGATGGCAATCCCTACCCGGCCGAGGACCGCCAGAAGAATTTCTCCCCCAAGCTGTCCCTGCAGTTGCGCCCCTGGTCCGGCGATGGCCTGCTCTATCTCAGCTGGCAGCAGGCGGTGAAGGCGGCCACCTACAACACGGTGGCGATCTACGACGCACCCGATTACGTGGCCCCGGAGGACATGAGCGCCTGGGAACTGGGCCTCAAGCTGCCCCTGTTCGGCGGGCTGGGCCGCTTCAACGCGGCGGCCTTTCACTACGACGTGAAGAACCTGCAGACCTATTACCTGTCGACCATGGCCGGTGGCGTGATCAGCTTTCAGAACGCGGCCCGGGCCCGCATTCTGGGCCTGGAGTTCGATACCGTCCTGCCGCTGTTGCCCCGGCTGATCGACCATCTCGTGCTGGCCGGGGGCGCGGCCTGGCTGGACACCGAGTACGCGGACTTTTCCGACGGTGCCGGCTTTGATGATGATGGCAATTTCGTCGAGGGCCAGGACTGGACCGGCCATCAGCTGATCCGCACCCCGCGCTGGAGCATGACCGGGTCACTGAGCAAGACCTGGCTGCTGCCCGGTGGTCCGCTGGAAGCGGTCTTCGATGCCTATTACACGGACGACTTCTTCTACGAGGCCAGCAACCGGGAGGCCTCGCGGCAGCGAGGCTACTGGCTGCTGGGCAGCCGCCTGAGCTATCTGTACGAAGCCTGGGATCTGCGCGCCACCCTGGGGGTGCGCAATCTCACCGACGCCTTCTACAGCGCCGGCTTTTTCGCCACCGACTATGGCGTGCAGCCGAACTGGGCGCCGCCACGGGCCTACAAGCTGCAGCTGATCTGGCGCTTCTGAACCGCTTCCTGCCCGCCTTCAGCCCTTGCGGGAGGCGAGAAAGGCCGCGACGGCGTCGTGGTGCTCGCGGCTGGCAAAGCACTCGCGCAGGGTATCCGACTCGCTCTGCCAGACCTGGCCGATATCCGTCTCATGCGCATTGCGGCGCAGCAGTTGACGGGTCATGCGGGCCATGCGCGTGGGCACCCGGGCCAGGGAGCGGGCCATGGCCATGGCCTCCTCGATCAGACTGTCGGCCGGCAACGCCCGATTCACCAGACCGCTGCGCTCCGCCTCCGCCGCGCTGATGCGGCGGCCGCTCAGGGTCCATTCGGTGGCGCGCCCCAGACCCACCCGGGCGGCCAGGAAATGGCTGGAGCAGTACTCGGGCACGATGCCCAGGCGGGCAAACGGGAAGCTGAACACCGCGGTGTCCGCGGCGTAGATCACATCGAAGGGCAGCAGCATGGTGATGCCGCCACCGATGGCGGCGCCGTTTACCGCCGCCACCAGCGGCTTGGAGTCCGCGGTCAGGGCGATCCAGTCCCCTACCTCACCCAGCCCGCCCAGGCGCTGGTCCTCCTCGATGAAGGACTGTTCGCCGCGCACGAAGGGCAGGAACCAGTCCTCCATGTCCGCCCCGGCACAAAAGGCCTTGCCCGCCCCGGTGACCAGGATGGCCCCCACCGCCTCATCCGCATTGGCCCGCTCGATCGCGGCCTCCCAGGCATGGATCAGGCTGGGCCTGAGGGCATTGAGCACCTGCGGCCGGTTGAGGGTGATGACGGCCACCTGACCGTCCACCGCGTATAGAATCTCGTCCTGCTCTGACATGGCACCGGGATTGGAAGCGAAGGTGGCATCAGCATAGTCAGCGCCGGGGACAGGCAACTCATGCAATCGGACCATCAGGGCCGGCGACAGGGGCGGACTCGCAGCGGTTCGAGCGCTTAGAATCCCCTCCTTTCCCGCCCTGAGCTCAGCTGGATAGAGCATCGGCCTTCTCAGCCGACGGTCGCAGCTTGCGCGAGCCCTCCATGGCTCGCGCCCTTCGGGCTCGCTGCGCTCGTGCCGATTCGCTCCCGGCGAATCGGTCGAATCAGGATTCGCAACGGCTCGAGCGGTTAGAATCCCCCCTTTTCGCGCCCTTAGCTCAGCTGGATAGAGCATCGGCCTTCTAAGCCGACGGTCGCAGGTTCGAATCCTGCAGGGCGCGCCAAACCTGGCTTCCGGGCCTGGCGAGATGGAAGGGGGCGTCGCGGATGGTGTCCTATTACCGGGGCGAGCGCCTGGCCGATCACCCCTCGCTGCTGCGCTATCTGCCGCGCCTGCTGCTGTATCCGTTGCAGCTGGCGCCGGCGCTGGCCATCGGCCTGTTCGCCTTGCTGATCTTCACCGGCCTGCAGAGCATTGTCGCGATCGCCGCGCTGGCGATCGCCGCGCCCTGGCTGTTCGCCTTTCTCGACGGCATCATCGAAAGCAGCTCGCAGGGCGAAGCGGACGCGCCGCGCTTCGGCGGCTCCCAGCTGTTCATGACCGATGCCAGCAGCGTGAAAGCCCTGATCTGGCCGGGACTGCTGGCCACCGCCTGGTTCCAGTGGCGCGACAGCGCGCCGCAGCTGGCCTGGGCCGTGGTGCTCGGCGGCGCTTTCCTGATGCCGGCCTTCCTGCTCGCCTCCACCAAGTTCGGGCTGCTCAGCGCCATCAATCCGCTGCGCCTGATCGCCCTGGTCTGGGTCCTGGGTTGGCCCTACCTGCTCGCCTGCGCGCTGTTCGGCGGCTCCATCGCGCTGCTGCTCAGCCTGGCCGACAGCTTGAGCGTGCTGTCGACCATCGTGCTGGCCCTGTACCTGCTCGTGCTGATCTGCCACCTGCTGGGCTACCTGGCCTTTCAGCGGGCCGAGCGGCTGGGGCTGGACGTTCGCCACCGGCAGAGCAGCGAAGACGAAAGCGCACAGGAGCGCCAGCAGGCGGCCCTGGAGGCGAGCCTGCGCCTGCTGCATGCCGCCCTGCGACGCAAGGACCGGGATGCGGCGCTGGCCGTGCTGCGTCACCCTGTCGATGTGGCCGACCCGCTGGCCTTCCAGGAAGCCCTGTTCAGCGCGGTGGCGCTGCGCCCGGAAAAGGCCATCGCCCTGGATCAGGGCAGCCGGCTGTTGCAGGCCCTGCTCGACGATCAGCGGCTGAGTCGCGCGCTGGTGGTCTATCGGCAATGCCTGGATATCTCACCCGCGTTCTTCCCCGTGTCACTCAAGGCGCTGCCGCTGCTGGCCCGTCACGCCCTGGCCGAACGCGAGCACGCCCTGTTCGAAGCCCTGTGCGAGGCGGCGCAGGCGCATTTCGACCACAGCGCGACGGCGATCGAACTGGGCCTGCTGCAGGCCGGCGATCTGATGGACCGGCGCAATGACGATGCCGCCGCCCGGGAACTGATCCGGCGCCTGTTGCCACACGCCCAGACGCACCCGCTGCGGGACCGCATCCATGCCCTGGCCCGCCTGCTCGGCGCGCAGGCCCCCGCCGGCTAGGGCCGCAGGATCGTGGACCCGGTGGTCCGCCGCTCTTCCAGTGCCCGATGCGCCTCGGCCACGTCCGCCAGGGCGAACTCCTGGCTGGGTTCGCAGCGCAGGACGCCGTCGATCATCAGCTGGGACAGCGCTTCCCAGCCCGCTTCCAGCTCGGCGTGATCCGCCACATAGTCCATCAGCGAGGGCCGGGTCAGGAATAGCGAGCCCTTTTCCGCCAGCAGCATGGGCTCGACCGGCGGCACCTGGCCGGTGGCATTGCCATAGCTCACCATCATGCCCATCGGACGCAGGCAGTCGAGAGAGCGCTGGAAGCTGGCCGCGCCGAGCGAGTCGTAGACCACGTGCATGCGGCCACGCTCGGCCAGGGCCGAAACGTAGTCATCCTCGAGCAGGTAGACCTCCTCGCAGCCCGCCCACAGCGCCACCTCGCGCTTGTCTTCCGACCCCACCACGCCGAACACATTGGCGCCCAGGTGACGGGCCCAGCGGGCCAGGATCTGGCCCACCCCGCCGGCCGCGGCATAGACCAGCACATTGTGCTGCCGCTGCACCCGAAAGGTCCGGCACAGCAGATACCAGGCGGTCAGCCCCTTGACCAGGCCGCTGGCCACCGCCTCGTCGCCGATGTTCGGCGGCACGTGGACCAGGCGCTGGGCGGGATAGTTCCGGGAGCTGGCATAAGCCCCCACCGGCGGCGTGGCATAGGCCACCCGCTGTCCCACGGAGAAGCCGGTGACGCCCGAACCCACCGCCTCGACCACCCCAACCGCCTCCATGCCCAGGCCGGAGGGCAGCGGCAGCGGATACAGCCCGGAGCGCTGGTACACATCGATGAAATTCACCCCGATTGCGGTATGCCGGATGCGCACTTCCCCCGCCGCCGGCCCGTTCAGACGACTCTCCACCAGGCGCATCACTTCGGGGCCGCCCGGTCGCTCGAACACCACTTTCTGGCTCATCGGATTCTCCTCGTCTGATTGCATTTTGATTGTAGCGGTATTCACCACGCTGCCAGCAGCCTGCCACCGGGACTATGATCTGGATCATGCGCATCGCTCTGCTGCCCCTGCTGATTGGCCTGCTGCCGCTGCTGACGGTCGCGGCCTGCCTGCAGCTGTCTCAGGCCCAGGGCCATGTGCCGGACTGCAACCCCCTGCTGGAAGGTTGCACCACGGTCAGCGCGACCGGCCGGCACGGGGATGCCTACCACCTGTTCAAGATGCTCATGCTCCCCACTGCGGGCCTGCTGCTGGTCTTCTGGCCATTGGCTGGCGCCTGGCTGCGGCGCCAGACGTTGCCGATCGGCGGTCCGGCGATGACCCTGCTGGGGCTGTTTGCCGCCGCCATGCTGGCCCTGTACAGCGCCTTTCTGGGCACCGAAGGGGCCCTGTTCGCCAGCTACCGCCGGATCGGGGCGAGCAGCTTTCTGGCCGCGACCTTTTTCTGCCAGCTGCTGTTCGCCCTGAGCCTGCTGCGCGCGCCGAGCGCGGCACCGACCGGCCTGCGCCGGCTGCTGCTGGCACTGGTCATCCTGCAACTGCTGCTGGGTCTGGCCAGCCTGCCCTTCACCCTGCTGACACAGGACCCGCTCAAGGACCGGGCGGAGAACATCATCGAGTGGTGGTTCGGCCTGGCCTTGATCCTGTTCTTTTTCGCCTGCGCCTGGCTGTGGCGCAGGGAGCGCCTCGCCTGGCTCCAGCCGGGCAGCGGATCAGCGGGCTGACAAGCCCGCGGCCGGGGTCTGGCCCAGTGCCTCCCACTGCGCCCTGCGGCTCAGCCAGAGCAGCAGCAGCGCCGGCGCGAAGACCAGCGGCAGATCGACCAGCCAGTGCGCGGCGGGCAGCAGCCCCGCCAGGATCTCCGCCACATGACCCAGCGCGTGACCGGACGTGAACAGGGTCACGCCGAGAAATACCGGACGCCCCTGCGCGGGATGCCGGGCACAGTAGATGAGACCGATGCCGCAGACCGCGTAGGCCACCCCCACATCATGGATGAAATGCGCATTGGCCGCGCCGGTGTCGCTGACCCCGGGAATCCACTGGAACCAGGACCAGGCATGCAGCAGCATCCAGGCGCCATTGGCCAGATTCAGCAGGCCCAGGGCCCAGAGCAGGGGAATCAGGATGCGGGCTGGCAGCACGGTGGCTCCTGTGGCGGCATCAGTCGGCCGGGCCGAAGTGGTCGGGGCAGAGGGATTCGAACCCCCGACCCTCTGCTCCCAAAGCAGATGCGCTACCAGGCTGCGCTATGCCCCGACGTGCTGATCTTCCGGCCCTGCGGCCTGCCCGGGGCGGATGCCGCCGGACGGCCGCGCATATTACGCCGCCCGCCCGGTGCGATCAATTTCCGGCGTGGCCAGGGCGCCCCGAATAATGGGATAATTCGCGTTTTGCCAGCGCCCCCGCCATGCCCGCACACATCCTCGACGGCAAGTCCATCGCAGCCGACATCCGTGGCCAGCTCCGAAGCGAGGTCCAGGCCCTGCGAGACGGCGGTGGCCGTGCGCCCTGTCTGGCCGTGGTGCTGGTCGGTGAGGATCCGGCCTCTCAGGTCTACGTCCGCAACAAGGAGCGGGCCTGCGCCGAGGTGGGCATTGTCTCCCTGCCCCATCGCCTGGGCGCCGACACCAGCGAGGACAGCCTGCTGGAGCTGGTGGACAGCCTGAATGCCGCCGATGACGTGGACGGCATTCTGGTCCAGCTGCCGCTGCCCGCCGGCATCGACGCCGACCGGGTGCTGGACCGCATCGACCCGGCCAAGGATGTGGATGGTTTCCACCCCTCCAACATCGGCCGCCTGCTGCAGCGCCGCCCGGGCCTGCGCCCCTGCACGCCCTACGGCGTGATGAAGATGCTGGAGCGCACCGGCCTGCCCATCGCCGGCCAGCGTGCGGTGGTCGTCGGCGCCTCGAACATCGTCGGCCGGCCCATGGCCATGGAGCTGCTGCTGGCCAATGCGACGGTGACCATCTGCAACAGCAAGACCCGCGATCTGGCCGCCGAGGTGGCCCGTGCGGACATCGTGGTCGCCGGTATCGGCAAGCCGGAGTTCCTGCGCGGCGAGTGGGTCGCCGAAGGCGCGGTGGTCATCGATGTCGGCATCAACCGCCTGGATGACGGCCGTCTGGTCGGTGACGTGGAATTTGACGCCGCGGCGCAGCGGGCCGCCTGGATCACCCCGGTGCCCGGCGGGGTCGGCCCCATGACCATCGCCATGCTGCTGCACAACACCGTGCAGGCCTACCGGGCCCGTCAGGCGACCTAGAGGCGACCGCCCCGAAGCGGCCCTTTACCGCTGGCCTCAGGCCCGCCGCCAGCGGGTGCCGTCGGCCTTGTCCTCCAGCTGCACGCCCTGCGCCGCGAGCTCGTCGCGGATGCTGTCGGCCAGGGCCCAGTCACGCGCCTGTTTCGCCGCGGCGCGCCGGGCGATCATCGCCTCGATCTGATCCGCATCCAGGGCCACGCCAGCCTGCAGCACGGCCTGGGCATCCTGCTGCAGCAGGCCCAGACGCCCGCCCAGGGCGCGCAGTTCCGCGGCCAGCCGGCCGGCCTGCGCCGCATCGCCCTGCGCCTTGGCCTGATTCAGCGCCGTGGCCAGCTCATGCAGCGCGGCATAGGCCTGCGGGGTGTTGAAATCATCGTCCATCGCCGCGACAAAGCGCGCGCTGGCCTCACCCGGCTCACTCTCGCCCGCCACCTCGACACCATCCAGCGCGCCATACCAGCGCTGCAGGCCCTGACGCGCCGCATCCAGCGCCTCGCGGGTATAGATCAGCGGACTGCGGTAATGCGCCCCGAGGATGAAATAGCGGATTTCCTCGCCGCTGTAGTCCTTGAGCAGATCGCGGATCGTGCTGAAGTTGCCCAGCGATTTGCTCATCTTCTCCGAGCCGACCTGAACGAAGCCGTTGTGCAGCCAGTAGCGGGCAAAGCCCTGCCCGCTGGCGCAGACCGACTGCGCGATCTCGTTCTCGTGGTGCGGAAACTTCAGGTCCATGCCGCCGCCGTGGATGTCGAACTCCTCGCCCAGGCAATGGGTGGACATGGCGGAGCACTCGATGTGCCAGCCCGGACGCCCATCGCCCCAGGGCGATGACCAGGCCGGCTCGTCCGGCTTGGCCGCCTTCCACAGCACGAAGTCCAGCGCATCCCGCTTGGCCTCGCCGGCCGCGATGCGCGCACCGATGCGCAACTCGTCCAGGCGCTTGCCGGAGAGCTGGCCGTAGTCGGCAAAGCTGCCGACCGAGAAGTAGACATCGCCGTTGGCCGCGGCATAGGCATGACCGCGCTCGATCAGCGCCGCGATCATGTCGATGATCTGCGCCATGTGACCGGTGGCGCGTGGCTCCGCATCTGCCGGGCGCAGCCCCAGCGCCGCGCAATCCTCATGGAAATAGCGGGTATAGCGGGCGGTCAGATCGTCGATGGCCTCGCCGGTCTCGGCCGCGCG
>JBFJTN010000163.1:0-8522 GCA_041625325.1 Oceanococcus sp.
CGCTTGATCTGCAGGTTGTCGTGCAGCACGAAGGACAGCTTGTCGTTCCAGGACAGGCCCAGCTTGCTGACCCGCTTGCCGGCCTTGATGTGCTTGCCGATTTCCTCGGTGTTCAGCGGGTGGCGCAGGTAGCGCACCGTCGACTTGGTGTCCTCGCTGCCGTTCAGCTCGCATTCGTCCTCGATGTTGAAGCGGCCCGGAGCCTGATTGGCGGCCAGCCACTCGGTCATGATCGCGGACAGGGCCATCTGCGGTTCGACCAGCTGCGCCGAGGGCATCTCCGGTGCGGTCGTGCGCAGGTGCTCGATCAGGTTTTCCGCGGTGGCGGCCGAGGCGGCATCGATCACCAGCCAGCCCTCCTCGGTGTCCAGCCAGGCCCGCACCTGCTTGCGCCGGGCGAAGGCCCGCGGCATCAGGTCCAGGGTGACCTCGTCCTTGATGTCGCGCATCTGCTTGCGGCCCGGCTTGTAACCGCGCTGGGCTTCGAAGCTCCTGGCCTTGTCCTTGGCCACCTGATTGATCACCGCCGCCGGCAGCAGCTTCTCCTCGATGCCCTGGGCGATCAGCAGATGCGGCAGCAGGGCTTCGACCAGCGCGCCATCCTCATCCCGCGGGCCGACCCAGCCGCGACTCAGTGCGGTCTGCCCGCTGCAGGGCATCAGCGGCTTCACCTTGAGGATCTCCTCCAGCTTGCCGGGGGTGATCGGCCACGGTGAGGCGAGGCGAAACAGGCAGAGATTCTTGAACCACATGCAGCAGCTGTCCGGGAGGCAAAGGGGGCGCGGATCATAGCAGGGCGGGGCCGGGCGATGGACAGCCCGCTGCCGTAGCGGTGTAATGCATGCGGGGGAGTTACGAGGGGGATGCAAGCATGAGCGAGTCGCAGGCGCGCGGGGATCTGACCCGCCAGGGCACCAATGCCCTGTATCAGGCGCTGTATTCGGAACTCAAGAGCCGGGCCCACTGGGAGCGACGCAAGGTGGTGGCGGGTCAGACCTTTTCCACCACGGTGCTGGTCAACGAGGCCTTCTTCAAGCTGGCCAAGATGCAGGAGTTCGCCAGTCGCGCCCATTTTCTCAACACCGCAGCCGCGGCCATGCGTCAGGTGCTGGTGGACCGCGCCCGCGCGGCGCTGGCGGAGAAGCGCGGCAGCGGTCAGAAGCCCATGTCGCTGGATGACAGCGGCCTGGGTCTGATGCCGGTGGACCCGGGCGAGGGCGCGGATGGCCTGGTCGAGCTGGACGATGCCCTGCAGCGTCTGGCGCAGCTGAATCCGCGTCTGGTGCAGGTGGTGGAATGCCGCTATTTCAGCGGTTACTCCGATGCCGAGACCGCCGAGGCCCTGGGCGTGAATGAGCGCACCGTGCGGCGCGACTGGCTGAAGGCCAGGGCCTGGCTGTACGACGCCCTGCAGGGCTGAGCGGCAGCCAGCGCAGCAGCCTGTTCAGGGCGGGTCGGCCAGCCTGATGGCCGCGAGTTCGGCGGCCAGCGGGTGTTCGTCGCCGAATTGTCGTCGCGCCGAATCGCGCGCCTGTTCGAGCAGGGAACGGGCCCGGTCGTCCTGACCCTGCCCGGCCAGCAGCCGGGCCAGCTCCGCCTGCAGGCGCAGCACCTCAAAGTGCGCGGCATGGCGGGCTTCGGTCTTGCGTGCGATGGCCTGCTCCAGGCTGGCGAGCGCCGCGGCTGGCGCGCCGGTTGCGGCCTGCCAGCGGGCCTGCCAGGCCAGCGCGTCGGCATACTGGTGCAGGCCCGCGCCGCCATGACCTTGCAGCGCCAGGAGGCTGAGATCGAACAGCTCCCTGGCGTCCGCGCGCTGCGCCGGCGCCAGCATCAGACTGGCCAGCATGCTGCGATTGAGCTCGTGCCAGGGCGATTGCCGCCCCTGCGCCGCCGCCATGCTGTCGTTCAGCAGCTCGCGTGCCTCATCGGGCAGACCGTCCTCGATCAGGGCCTCGGCCAGCGCCTGGACCGCGCTGGCGTGCAGCCGGCTGCCGGCGCCGGCGTATTTCTCGGCCATCCAGGCGCCCTGTTCCAGCAGGCGCATGCCGGCATTGCGCCGGCCGTTCAGCCGGTGGGCGACGCCCAGATTCTTCATCAGGCTGGCCAGGGCGGCGGAGGGCCCGTACAGCTCGGAGCGCAGCTCCAGGGCTTCGGCCAGGCGGCGTTCGCCGGTCACCGGGTCGCCATGGCGCAGGGCGAACAGGCCCCAGTTACCGAGCAGGTTCAGGGCATCGGGTGAGCGGCTGCGGTCGATCGCCTGCCACACCGCCCAGGCCCGCTCGCAGGCGGCCAGCGCCGCCGCCAGGTCGTTGTTGTAGTAGTGGGCCACGGCCAGGTTGATCAGCACGATGCCGGTATCCGCATGGGCCTCGCCCCAGTGCTGGCGGGCTTCCCCGGCAGCCTCCTCAAGCCGGCGCACGGCCTCGTCGGGGCGGCCGTCGGCGCGGGCCAGCTGCGAGGCCAGGGTGGCGGCCCAGATGCGCTCGGCCCGATACCGTCCGGGCTGCCGGGCCCAGATCCCGGTCGCCCGTGCATGTCGCTGGCGGGCCTGCTCCAGCTCGCCGTCGCGGTAGGCGATGTGGGCCAGGTCGATCTGGATGCCGGCCAGGATGTCCTCACCCATGTCCGGGCGCCAGCGGGCTTCCGCCCGGCGCAGCAGTTCGCCGGCCGCGGCATAGTCCTCGGTGGCCAGCAGCAGTTCGCCGAGCATCTGCATCAGCCGCGTGGCGGTGGCCGGGTCGTCACGAAAATCGCGCTCGATCTGCTCCGCGCTGTGGGCGAACAGCTCGCGTGCGCTGAGCTCGGCGCTCTCGCTGCTGGCGCTCTTGAACAGCTGCATCATGGCGCTCTGCATGGTGGCCAGGCGGCTGGCGTCACGCCGGGCCGCGTCACGCTCCAGTGCGGCCACATGCGCCTGCCAGCTGGCCACGGCCAGGCCGGTCAGCAGGCTGAAGCCGACCGCCAGCCCGGCCAGCACGGGCAGCCGATGGCGGCGCAGGAACAGGCGCAGACGGTAGCGCAGGGCCGGCGGTCGGGCCTGCACCGGTTCATTGCGCTGGAAGCGGGCCAGATCCTCGGCCAGGGCCTCGACCGAGGGATAGCGTTCCCCGGGCTGCTTGCCCAGGGCGCGCAGGCAGATCGCGTCCAGGTCCTCGGGCACCGGCAGCGCGGCGCGCCGGCTGGGCGCCTGCGGCAGGGCGTGCTGCAGGCGATCGAGCAGCTGCGGCAGGCTCGCCCCCTCCAGTTCCAGGGGCGGCTGTTCGCAGAGCAGGTAGTACAGGGTGGCGCCCAGACCGTAGACATCGGTGGCGGTGGTGACCGGCCCGCCGCTGAACTGTTCGGGCGCGGCGTAGTTGGGCGTCGCCAGGGCCTGGGTATCGTCGCTGGCGCGATCCGGACCGGTCAGCTTGGCGATGCCGAAATCCAGCAGCCGGGGTTCGCCATGGCGATCGATCAGCACATTGTCCGGTTTGATGTCCCGGTGCACGACCAGATGGGCATGGGCGTAGCCCGCCGCCTCGCAGAGCCGCTCGAACAGCTGCAGTCGCGTCCGCAGGTCCGGGCGGTCCTCGGCCAGCCAGCGGCCCAGACTGCGGCCATCGACATATTCCATGGCCATCCACGGCCGCCCGTCCGGGGCCAGCCCGCCATCGATCAGGCGCGCGATGTGGGGGTGCTGCAGCTGGGCCAGGATCTGCCGCTCCGCCTCGAAGCGGCTGGACTGGGCCGGATCATCGCTGCGGATCAGCTTCAGGGCCACGGTCTGAGAGTACTGGCCGTCGGCCCGCTCGGCCCGGTACACCTCGCCCATGCCGCCGCGGCCGAGCAGGGCGCCGATCCGCCACGGTCCGATCTGCCCGGGCGCCGGGCCCGGCTCATCCCGGGCCGTCCCGGCGGCGCGGGGCGTGGCTTCCAGAAAATCGCCGGCGGCCTGTTCGGCTTCGAGCAGGCGCAACACCCGTTGCGCCAGTGCGGAATCGCCGGCTTCACGCCGCACGAAGTCGGCCCGCTGCGCGGCGGGCTGGTCCAGTGCGGCATCGAGCAGGGCTTCGATGGCCTGCCAGCGAGCGGTGTCGTCCTGGCTCACGGTGGGGTTCGCGGGCAAAGTCCACAGTGTAGCGATGCGCTGCAGCGTGTGCCCGGTTTATCCTAGCCATCCGCAGGATCCCGATGGGCGAGGAGGGTGTGCAGATGATCAGGTCGGAAAAGCCGTGCTGGCGGTGGCTGGGAGCTGTGGGACTGCTGCTGGCCAGCAGCCTGGTCATGGCCGAGGGCAGGCTCAGCTACGGCCGGGAGGGCGGCGCGCCCGCACAGTTCCTGGAAATCGGCGCCAGCGCCGTGCGCATGTCGCAGGCGGGCCAGGGCCAGTGGATGCTCTATCGCGACCAGGACAAGGCCCTGTACATCGTGGATGACAGCCAGCGCAGCTACCAGAAGGTGGATGCCGCCATGGTCAAGTCGCTGAAGCAGCAGATCAGTCGCATGCAGGCGCAGATCGAGGCCCAGCTGGCCGCCCTGCCGCCGGAGCAGCGTCAGATGATGCAGGGCATGATGCCGAAGATGCCGGATTTCGAGCAGGGCAATTATTCGGTCAGGCTGGGCAAGGAAAATCGCCAGGCGGCGGGCTATTCCTGCCGGCCGCTGGTGGTGCTGCAGGACGACCAGCCGATTGAGGAGATGTGCCTGGCCGCGATCAGCGACCTGAAGCTGAGCAAGGCCGATCTGAAGCTGCTCGAGCGCATGGGCAAGACCATGGGCGAGCTGGCCGCCAGCTTCGGCGCCGGTTCCATGGCCGCCGTGATGGAGGCCAGCGAAGGCATCCCGGTCGAGCATCGCGAGCCCGGCGCGGCGCAGCCGCGTTCGGTGCTGCTGAAAGTGGAGCCGGGCACCCAGCCGGTGGAGCGCTTCGCCCTGCCCGCGGGCTACAAGCCGCAGCCCCTGTTTCCGGGCTTCGAAGGATGAGCGAGTTGCTGCTCAGTCCGGTGCAGGCGCGGGTGATCGGCGCGCTGGTCGAGAAATCCCTGACCACGCCGCAGTACTACCCGATGACGGTCAATGCGCTGACCGCGGCCTGCAACCAGAAGAATTGCCGCAGCCCGGTCATGCAGCTGCGCGAGGGCGAGGTCGGTTCGGCTCTGCTGGATCTGCTGGAGCTGGATCTGGTGGCCGAGGATGCCGGTGCCCGATCGCCCAGATGGCGGCATCGCTTCACCCATCAGCTGCTGCTCAAGCCGCCGGCGCAGGCGCTGCTGGTGGCCCTGATGCTGCGCGGCCCGCAGACCCTGGCCGAACTGCGCGCCAATGCGGCCAACCTGGGTGGCCCGGACGATCAGGCCGAAGTGAAGGCGGTGCTGGATGATCTGGCCGACCGCGCCCAGCCGCTGGTCAGGCGTCTGGTCCGCGAGGCCGGCCGCAGTCAGGAACGCTATGCCCACCTGCTGTGCGGAGAAGACGCGATCCCGGAAGTGACCGCCGCACCGGTGGCGGCCGCCGGCGGGCTGGCCGCCCGGGTCGAGGAGCTGGAACGCCGGGTGGCCGAGCTGGAGCAACGGCTGCAGGCCTGAACGGCGGGCGGCTCAGTAGTGGGGCGGGGGCTCGTCGCCGCTCTGGGCGCGGAAATCCTGGAACTGCTGGGACAGGCTGCGCAGCGCCAGGGAGAGTTTCTCCAGCTCGCGCTGCTGGGCCGCGACCACGTCATTGAGCTGCGCCAGGGTGTGGTCCTGAAAGGCCAGCCGGCTTTGCAGGTCCTCGATCTGCGCCTCAAGCGAAGCCATCAGTCCTGGCGGCTGGTGATTTCCAGCAGGTGATAGCCGAACTGCGTTTTCACCGGGCCGTGCACGGTGTTCAGTTCATCGCGGAACACGACCTGATCGAACTCCGGCACCATCATGCCCTTGCGGAAGCTGCCCAGGTCGCCGCCGGCCTGGCCGGAAGGGCAGCTGGAATGGGCGCGGGCCACATCGGCAAAGTCCTCGCCGTCGGCGATGCGCTGCTTCAGGTTCAGACACTGTTCTTCGGAATCCACCAGGATGTGGCGGGCGGTCGCGGTGGGCATGGCAAATCTCCTCAACAGGCGCTGCAACATCGGTGGATTCCGGTGCTTGCTCGGGGGCGACATTCTGCCCGCCGCCGGCCTGCGGGTCCAGCGCGGATGGCTGCCTGCTCGGGGTCCTGCCCGGCGACGCGCGGTCGCGGATCAGGGCGCGTTGACTTCCAGCTTGTCCTGCTGCCGCTGCATCTCCTGCCGGGCGGGGCCGTGCACGGGCAGGTGGTAGCGTTTGCTGGCCCGGTGCAGGGTGACCTTGTCCCGGGTGTCGCGGATCAGGCTGCCGACATGCAGTTCGCTGTCGCGGGCATGGCGATAACCCTGCGGGGTCACGACCACGGACAGGCCGTTGCCGGTGTTCTCGAAGTCGATGTAGTTGCGATCGAACATGATGCGCAGGGCATCGCGCAGGTCGCCCTGGCGCAGGCCCGTATAGGCCCACAGGCCCTGCATCTCGCGAAACGGCATGGACGCATAGGCTTCCAGCTCGTGTTCCCTTAGGATACGGAACACGGCCTTCTCCAATGTGCTGTCGGTTATGTGCATGGTGGTCTCCAGCCTACGGCGATGAGAAGTCTGTCCAATCCCACGGCAAGAAAAAGTGAATGGCGACTGAACGTTTTGCCCGGATCGCGGCGACCGGCAGCTACCTGCCCGAACGCGTGGTCACCAACGCCGATCTGAGGACCACGGTCGAGACCTCCGACGAGTGGATCGTGTCCCGCACCGGCATCGAGGCGCGGCACGTGGCGGCGGATGGCGAGATGACCTCGGACCTGGCGCTGGGCGCCGCCCGGGCCGCCATGCAGGCCGGCGGTTTCGGTCCGCAGGACATCGATCTGATCGTGGTTGCCACCACCACCCCGGACATGGTCTTCCCCTCCACCGCCTGCATCCTGCAGCAGAAGCTGGGGGTGACCCAGGGCGCCGCCTTCGACGTCCAGGCCGTGTGCACCGGTTTCATCTACGCCCTGGCCACGGCCAATGCGATGATCCGCATCGGCCAGCATCGCCGGGCCCTGGTGGTCGGCGCCGAGGTCTTCTCCCGCATTCTGGACTGGAACGACCGGCGCACCTGCGTGCTGTTCGGTGATGGCGCCGGCGCGGTGGTGCTGGAGGCCAGCGACAGCCCGGGCATCCTGTCCGCGCACCTGCATGCCGATGGCAGCCAGGGCGACATCCTGCGGGTCTCGGCCGGCCTGTCCGGCGGCGCCCTGACCGGGCACCCCTATCTGGAGATGGACGGCCAGGCGGTGTTCAAGCTGGCGGTCAACGTGCTGCACGATGTCGCCACCGAGGCGCTGGAAATGCACGGATACAGCGGCGAGGACCTGGACTGGTTCATCCCGCACCAGGCCAATCTGCGCATCATCCGGGGCATGGCGAAGAAGCTGAAAGTGCCCGAGGACAAGGTCGTCACCACCGTGCATCGCCACGGCAACACCTCGGCCGCCTCGGTGCCGCTGGCCCTGGATCACGCGGTGCGCGACGGCCGGGTGCAGCCCGGCCATCTGGTGATGCTCGAAGGCGTTGGCGGCGGCATGACCTGGGGCGCGGTGCTGCTGCGCTACTGAGGGCGGCCGCCCGCGGATGGGTGCGGAAGCGGGCTGCGCCCCGGCCTACTGGCCGGGCGGCGTGCTGCGCTGGCCCACCAGGCGGGCGGCCTCTTCCATGCCCAGATACCCGGGCTGCTGGGCGAGCCGGTCCAGCCAGGCCTGCACCGCCGGATAGTCCTGCAGCACAAAGCCGCCCTCGGCCGCCCGGTGGGTGTAGGCATACAGGCTGATGTCAGCCAGGCTGCAGCGTTCGCCGACGAACCAGTCCCGGCCGGTCAGGTGCCTGTCCATGACGCGCAGCGCCTGATGGCCTTTGGGCAGCAGCGCCTCGTATTCGGCCCGCCGCGCCTCCGGCAAGCCCAGATACAGCTTGATGAAACGGGCCACCGCAATGCTCGGCTCATGGCTGTACTGTTCGAAGAACTGCCACTGCAGCAGCTGGGCCCGCGCCCAGCGGTCCTGCGGCAGCAATGCGCTGCCCTCGGCCAGGTAATGCACGATGGCATTGGATTCGGCCAGCAGGCGGCCATCATCCAGTTCCAGCAGCGGCACCCGGCCGTTGGGGTTCTTGACCAGGAAGTCCGGCTGGCGGGTCTCGCCCCTGAGGATGTCCACCACCTGCCAGTCGCAGTCGAGATCGAGCAGACGGCAGGTCAGCAGCACCTTGTAGCAGTTGCCCGAGTACACATCGCCGTACACACGCATTGGCCAGCTTCCTTCAGAAAGACATCCGCCGTTCTCGCGGATGACGCAAAAGAGCAATCCACAGATTTCGCAGATCACACAGAAAAAAAGTGATCCACAGGTGACGCAGATGACACAGATTCAAGATGGAAAAAGTGGCTTTTCAATCTGCGACATCTGCGGATAAATCAAGCGACCTGTCAGCCGGCCAGTCGCGCCATATAGGCCTGGATGCC
>JBFJTN010000164.1:0-8427 GCA_041625325.1 Oceanococcus sp.
CCCTGGACCCGCGCGACTGGCGCCTGCTCGAGGCCATCGCACAGGGCGCGAGCCTGGCGGAACTGGCCGCCCTGGAACCGGAACTCGATCGGCGACTGCCGCCATTGCTGGCCCGGGGCTGGCTGCAGAACGCGGCCGATTGATCCCCCTTCGCCGACGGAATCCAGCGCGCCGGCTTGAGCAGGATCAGCCGGATTGACCCCATCCTGCGGCCGCCCTAGGATGACGGGCCGGCCTGAGCCGGCATGGTGTTTCGGGGGTTGGCTTGGACATTCGGCTGGCCGAGGTGCATGCCGAGTTCATCGGCGTCGGCGGTGTCTCCGTCATCGTGGCTTCGCGCAACGCGCGGCTGGTACCCTCCAATGTGCGCGGCATCGCCTGCCGCGTGTCCGCCGATCGCAGCCGGGTCGCGGTGATCCTGCGACGCTCCCAATCCGCCCAGCTGCTGGAAGACATCCAGCGCAGCGCCCGCGTTGCGGTCTGCTTCACCCAGCCCACCACTCATCGCACCATCCAGCTCAAAGCCCAGGATGCCGTGATTGAGGCGCCGCAGGCCGGAGACGTAGCGCTGGCGGAGCGCTTCATCACCGGCTTTTTCCGTGAGCTGGGTCCGCTGGGCTATGACGAGGCCTTCGTGCGCACCCTGCTGGGCTATACGGCCGACGATCTGGTCGTGGTCGCCTTCAGCCCGGCGGACGTGTTCGGTCAGACCCCGGGCCCCCGAGCGGGCGAGCGCCTGCCATGAATGGCGACACCCTGAGCCTGGATGCCATCCGGGACTGCCTGGAAGGCATCGTGCCCAGCACGGTGGCGACCTGCGCGGCCGACGGCACGCCGAACGTCACCTACGCCTCGCAGGTCGACTACCTGGATGAGGCCCATGTGGCGCTGTCCTTCCAGTTCTTCAACAAAACCCGCGAGAACATCCTGGCCAACCCGCGGGCCACGGTCGTGGTCACCCACCCGCAGACCGCCGCCAGCTACCGCCTGCACCTGGAGTTCGTTCGCACCGAGTCGGCCGGCGAGCTGTTCGAGCGGATGAAGGCCAAGCTGGCTGGAATCGCCTCCCACACCGGCATGGCCGGCGTGTTCAAACTGCGCGGCGCGGATGTCTACCGGGTGCTGCAGATCGAGGCCATTGCGGGCCCGCAACTCATCCTGGCCGCCCCGCGCCGCAATCTGCTGGCGGCCCTGCGCAGCGCCTCCGGCCGGCTGGCCCGCGCTGGCGACCTCGATGACCTGTTCGAATCGGCCCTGGCCGCCTTGACCCGGGATTTCGAACTGAGCCACGCCATGCTGCTGCTCGTGGACGAGTCCGGCCAGACCCTCTATACGGTGGCCAGTCACGGTTACAGCAGTTCGGGCGTCGGTTCGGAAATTGCCCTGGGCGAAGGCATCATCGGCGTGGCCGCGGAGCAGCGCACGGCGATCCGGATCGCCCATTTCACCGAGGAGTACAGCTACCACCGGGCCATGCGGGAAACCGCCCAGGCGGCCGGCCTGGAATGCGAATGGCAGCGGGAAATTCCCTTCCCCGGCCTGCCAGAACCCCACAGCCAGCTGGCCGTGCCGATCCTGTCGGCCGGGCGCCTGGCCGGGGTGATCTACGTGGAAAGCGCCCAGGAGCGGCGCTTCGGCTACGACGACGAGGACGCCCTAGTGGCGCTGGCCATTCAGCTGGGCAGCCTGATGAGCGTGCTGAAGGACGTGGACGAGGACCCCGAACCCGTGCATCCGGCCCTGCCCGGCGCCCGCGGCGGCCAGCCCGTGCTGGTCCGCCATTTCGCCGAGGACGACAGCCTGTTCCTGAACGAGGACTATCTCATCAAGGGCGTGGCGGGTGCCATCCTGTGGAAGCTGCTGCGCGAGCACGAACACAGCGGCCGCAGCGAGTTCAGCAACCAGGAACTGCGCCGTGACCCGGAACTGCGGCTGCCCGAAGTGGCGGACAACCTCGAAGCCCGCCTGATCCTGCTGTCCCGCCGGCTGGCCGAGCGCTGCCCCTATCTTTCGATCGAGAAAACCGGCCGGGGCCGCTTCCGCCTGCTGTTGCAGCGCCCGCTGCGCCTGCAGGATATGCCCAGAACCCGGCCGCGGCCGGGCTTAAGAGAGATTTAAGCTTGCCTTAGGGAACTCTTACGAGCGCGCCCGCGCGGCCCGCTCTAGTCTGCTCGCGGCCCGCAATCCCGCGGTTTCCGGAGGCGACATGAGCCCCAGCCGACACGATATCTACGCCCCGATTCACAAGGGTCTGCGTGCCTGCCTCGCGCACACGCTGACCACGCTGGGTCGCAGCGATTTCAGCGACGCCGACGAGACCCTGGCTGCCGGCGCGGCTCTGCGCGAGCTGCTGGCCTTCTGCAGCGCGCATCTGCGCCTGGAAGAGCAGTTCATCCACCCGGCCCTGGAAACGGGGGAGCCGGGCTGTACCGCCGGCACGACCGGGGAACACCAGGCTCATCTGGCAACGATCAGCGCACTGGAAGCCGCTCTGATCGCCATCGAAAGCGAGTCCGCGCCGCAGCGCCCGGCACTGGCCCGCGCCCTGTATCGCCAGCTGGCGGTCTTCGTGGCCGAGAATCTGGAACACATGGACGCCGAGGAGTGCGAGCACAATCCGCGCCTGTGGCAGCGGCACACGGATGAGGAGATCCGCGCCCTGGAAGCGCGCCAGGTGAGCAGCCTCAGCCCTGCGGAATCCGCTCGGGCGCTGCGCTGGATGCTGCCCAACCTGAACCATGGCGAACGCGCCGCCCTGCTGCTGAAGATGCGGGCTGCCGCGCCGGCAGCGGCCTTTCAGGGCGTGATGGACAGCATCGAGCCCCTGCTGTCACGGCGCGAGCGAGCCCGGCTGGTTCTCGCCCTGGATCAGTAGATGAAGGCCCGTCTGGCAAGCGCCGCCGTCCTGAGTCTGGCGCTGACCTGCAGCGCCGGCGCCACGGCGGCCCCCGCGCGGCTGAGTGACACCGGCCTGGGCGATGCGTCCGTGGCCGCCTTCTCACCGCAGTATCCGCTGTGGTCCGACGGCGCGAGCAAGCGCCGCTGGATCGCCCTGCCGGCAGGCCAGGCGATTGATGCCAGCGATCCGGAGGCCTGGGATTTCCCTGCGGGCACCCGCCTGTGGAAGGAATTCGCCCTGGATCGCCCGGTGGAAACCCGCTTCATCCAGCGTCTGCCCGACGGCAGCTGGGAGTTCGCCGCCTATGTATGGAATGAGGACGGCAGCGATGCCGTGCTGGCACCAGCCAGCGGCCTGCCGGACCTGCCTGTCGCGGGCGCGCTGGATGCTCGCTACGCGGTGCCCTCCACCGAGGACTGCCGCGCCTGCCACGACGGCGGCGCGGTACCGGTGCTGGGCTTCTCCCTGCTTCAACTGTCACCGAAGCGGGACCCGAACGCCCCGCACGCAGAAAGGCCGCCGGCTGACGCGCTGGATCTGTCGGTCCTGGTCGAACGCGGCTGGCTGGTCAATCTGCCGCGTCGCTGGCTGGACCGGCCGCCCGAAATTGCCGCCAGCTCGGCTGCGGAGCGCGCCGCGCTGGGCTACCTGCACGGCAACTGCGGCCATTGCCACAACGACTCCGGCGCCGGCGTACCGGTCGACCTGCCACTGGCCCAGGCCCTCAGTCAGCCCGATACCGCGGGGGCGCTGCGGGCCAGCCTGCGCCGCCATTCCGGCCGGCTCGGCGCACCCCGGGCCGATCTGATGCTCGAGCGCATGCGCTCGCGCGACCCACGGCTGCAAATGCCCCCGCTGGGCAGCCGCCTCCCCGATGTCGAGGCTCTGGCGCTGATGCGGCGCTGGATCCGGAACGAACTACAACCCACCAAGGAGTAATCCCATGCTGCGTCACTGCCTGACCCTGTTGTTCATCGCCGCTGCTGGCTCCGCCACGGCCGCCAAACCCGATGTCGTTGAACGGGGCAAATACCTGGTCACGACCTCGGCCTGCCACGACTGCCATACCCCCTGGACAGTCGGCCCCAATGGCCCGGAGCCTGACATGAGCCGCATGCTGTCGGGACACCCCCAGGACATGGACCTGCCCCCCGCACCGCCGCCGAGCGGCCCGTGGCTGGTGTCCACCGCCGCTACCAACACGGCCTGGGCCGGCCCCTGGGGGGTCAGCTTCACCGCCAACCTGACGCCGGATGAGGAGACCGGCATCGGTCGCTGGAGCTTCCGCAACTTCCGCGACACCATCCGTAGCGGTCGCCATCTGGGTCGCGGGCGTGAGATCCTGCCGCCCATGCCGATTCCCATGTACCGCCACTTCAGCGACGAGGACCTGGCGGCGATATTCGCCTATCTGAAGTCCGTCCCGCCGATCAGCAACCGCGTGCCCGAACCCCTGCCGCCGGCCGTGGCGGCGGTTGCCCCCTGAGCATGGACAGGCCACGGAGCCTTCCGCTGCTGCAGCGCTACACTGCGTTCAGCACAGACCCGGCCGGGGGCAACCCGGCCGGCGTCTGGCTTGGCGAGACCCTGCCCCCGACCGGGCGCATGCGCCAGATCGCCGCCGAGCTGGGCTACTCGGAAACGGCCTTCCTCACGCCGCTCGGCGAGCAGCACTACACCACGCGCTATTACAGCCCGCAGGCCGAAGTGTCCTTCTGCGGACATGCCAGCATCGCGGCCGGCGTCATGCTGGGTCGCCTGTATGGCCCCGGCCGGTTTCTTCTGGAGACCAAGGTCGGAGCGGTCCCGGTGGTGGTCAGCGACGAGCAGGGCCAGCTGCGGGCAGCGCTCACCTCGGTGGAACCCCGGCAGAAGCTGCCGGACGCGGACCTGCTGTCCGGGGCGCTGAACTGCCTGGGCTGGCAGCCCGGGCAGCTGAACCCCGAGATCGTACCGGCACTGGCCTGGGCCGGCGCCTGGCATCTGGTCCTGGCGGTCCGTGAGAAAGCGACCCTGGACGCCTTGCGCTACGACTATGCGGCGCTGGAGTCGCTGATGCGTGGCGCCGATCTGACCACCTTGCAGCTGCTTTGGAAAGCGGGACCACTGGAATTTCACGCGCGCAACCCCTTCCCGGTGGGCGGTGTGGTGGAAGACCCCGCCACCGGCGCCGCCGCGGCGGCATTGGGTGGCTATCTGCGCGATGCCGGCCTGCTCAGCGCCCCCGCCCGTTTCGTCATCCATCAAGGCATCGTGATGGGACGCCCCAGCCTGATCGAGGTCAGCGTGCCGGTGACCGGCGGCATCACGATCAGCGGCACTGCCGTGACCCTGGACCATGAGGCCTGAAGCGCCAGGCGCCGCCCGCGCCCAGGCTCTGGCCCAGGCGTTTCTGAGCCGGGTCTGGCGCAGCCCGGCGGATCTGGAGGCCATCGACGAGCTGATGAGCCCGGACTACGTCATCCACTCGGCCGGCACCACGGTGCAGGGGCGGGACGCGTTCAAGGACTGGGTGGTCCGCTTTCAGGGCCTGCTCCAGAACGCCGAGAACGAGGTGCTGGATCTGTTCCCGGATGCCGAAGGCCGGATGGTGGTGGCCCGCTGGCTGTGCAGCGGCATCAATCGCGGCATCTTCGGGCTGCCCGCCGATGGGCGCCCGATCCGCTTCAGCGGCATTGCCATCTGGCGGGTGGCGCACAATCGACTGGCCGAATGCTGGGTCGAGCGCAGCGCCCTGGAAGCCGTGCGCGATCACCAGCAGGACCAGCCGGCCGGCTGATCCCCGGCGCGCAGCCTGGACCGCCGGCCGCTGCTGTTCCCTCCATGCCGGTTCGCGGAACAGGATTCCCCGCAGCTTCCGTGCGTTGCCGGCCTGGTGCAGATCGATGCGGGACGAGGTTTCGGGCGCCCGATCGGTGCCTCCCCGGCCGCCGGCGCGGCGCTCGGGTAAAATACGCTCCCAGCCGCCTGTTGTGACCCATGCCCGCTTCCGCCCCCGCCCTGCCCCCGAACACGCCCCGCCGGCGTCTGTTCGACTTCCCCAAGTACTGGGCGGAGTGCTATGGCAAGGCGCCATTCCTGCCCACCTCGCGGGAGGAGATGGACGCGCTGGGCTGGGACTCCTGCGATGTGATCATCGTCACCGGCGATGCCTATGTGGACCACCCCTCCTTCGGCATGGCCATCATCGGCCGCCTGCTGGAGGACCAGGGCTTCCGGGTCGGCATCATCGCCCAGCCCGACTGGCAGGATCCCGAAGCCATGCTGCGCCTGGGCGTGCCGAACCTGTGCTTTGGCGTGGCCGCCGGCAACATGGACTCGATGATCAACCGCTACACGGCGGACCGCAAACCGCGCTCGGACGATGCCTACACTCCGGGCGGGATGGCCGGCGCGCGACCGGACCGCTGCAGCATCGTCTACGCCCAGCTGTGCCGCGCCGCCTGTCCGGGCACGCCCATCCTGCTCGGCGGCATCGAGGCCTCGCTGCGCCGCATCGCCCACTACGACTACTGGCAGGACAAGGTCCGCCGCTCCATCCTGGCCGATGCGCCGGCCGACATCCTGCTCTATGGCAATGCCGAGCGGGCGGTGGTCGAGGTGGTGCAGCGCCTGGCGCGCGGCGACGCCATCGACAGCATCACCGACGTGCGCGGCACCGCCTTCTGGCGCCAGGACACGCCGCCCGACATGCTGGAGATCGACTCCACCCGCATCGACCGGCCCGGCCGCATCGAGCGCATCGTCAATCCCTACATCAACACCGCGGAGATGGAGGAATGCGAGGTCGAGCGGCGCAACGCGCAGCAGCTGGACCCTGCCGCCGGCGTGCCGATCCGCTTCATGCCGCATCCGCAGCGCGACCGCGACCGGACGGTGATCCGCCTGCCCTCCTTCGAGAAGGTGCGCAATGACAAGGCGCTGTACGCCCACGCCAACCGCGTACTGCATCTGGAGACCAACCCGGGCAATGCCCGCGCCCTGGTGCAGAAGCACGGTCACCGCGACCTGTGGCTGAATCCGCCCCCCCAGCCGCTGTCCACCGAAGAGATGGACTATGTCTTTGGCCAGCCCTTTGCCCGGGTGCCGCACCCGGCCTATGCGGGGCGCAAGATTCCGGCCTACGAGATGATCCGCTTCTCGGTCAACATCATGCGCGGCTGCTTCGGCGGCTGCACCTTCTGCTCCATCACCGAGCATGAGGGCCGGATCATCCAGAACCGCTCGCAGGAATCCATCCTCAAGGAGGTCGAGGAGATTCGCGACAAGGTGCCCGGCTTCACCGGCGTGATTTCCGACCTGGGCGGCCCCACCGCCAACATGTACCGCATCGCCTGCAAGGACCCGAAAATCGAGGCCGCCTGCCGCCGGCCCTCCTGCGTCTATCCGGGCATCTGCGAGAACCTCAACACCGATCACTCGGCGCTGACCCAGCTCTACCGCAAGACCCGCCAGCTGCCGGGCGTGAAGAAGGTGCTCATCGCATCGGGCCTGCGTTACGACCTGGCGGTGAAGGACCCGGAATACGTCAAGGAGCTGGTCACCCACCATGTGGGCGGCTATCTCAAGATCGCGCCCGAGCACACCCAGGACGGTCCGCTGTCCAAGATGATGAAGCCGGGCATCGGCAGTTACGACGCCTTCAAGAAGCTGTTCGAGAAATACTCGGCCGAGGCGGGCAAGGAACAGTACCTGATCCCCTACTTCATCGCCGCCCACCCGGGCACCGGCGACGAGGACATGCTGGAGCTGGCGCTGTGGCTGAAACGCTACGGCTTCCGCGCCGATCAGGTGCAGGCCTTCTATCCCTCGCCCATGGCCACCGCCACCGCCATGTACCACACGGAGAAGAACCCGCTGCGCAAGGTGGGCTACAAGAGCGAGGCCGTGGCCACGCCGAAATCGCCCGAGCAGAGACGCCTGCACAAGGCCTTTTTGCGTTACCACGACCCGGCCAACTGGGAGCTGCTGCACGCGGCCCTGCTGCGCATGGGCCGGGGCGACCTGATCGGCGACCGGCCGCAGTGCCTGATCCCGGCGACGAAACCGGAGACCCGCGGCGACTACCACTCCCCGCGGCGCAAGAACTCCGCCGGCGCCGACGCCAGACGCAAGGGCCGCCCGCTGCTGACCCAGCACACCGGCCTGCCGCCGCGCGATGAGGGCGCCCGCAAGCCGCGACGCAAGAAGCCCCGGCGCCCCGGCTGAGCGGGGTGTGAGCCCATGTTCAGCTCGGGGCCAAGCCTTGCTGCCGGCCGCGCGCTGAACTGATCCGGCTCCGGCGGCCATGGCCGCCACAACCCGCTGCTGCCGTGCCGGGTCTGCCGCCCGGGTTCGGGCAGGCAGAAACATCCGGAGGCCTCCCGGTTCCAGCGCAGCGCATGCGCTGCGCCGATCCACGAAACGGGGGCGCACCCGCTCACTGCGGGCGCGCCGGCCCTTGTCTGATCCGCCCTAGGGCTGCCAGCCCGGCGCCCAGGCGCCGGAGAAGGCCGGGCTCGCCCAGCCCACGGGGAAATCTGCCGGCG
>JBFJTN010000165.1:0-8234 GCA_041625325.1 Oceanococcus sp.
GGCGTTGTCAGGCAGCTCGGCCGGCAGCATGTTGTACAGCTTGGCGACCACCAGCTGCGGGTCACCGATCATCGGGTAGCGCACCTCATGGCCCTGGGTTTCTGCGATGTCCTGCGCCCAGCGGTGATGCGACTCCACCGGATCGACCGACAGGCCGATAATCTTGCAGTTGCGTTTGGCAAACTCCTGCTCCAGCCCGGCCATGGTGCCGAGCTCGGTGGTGCACACCGGCGTGAAGTCCTTGGGGTGGGAAAACAGTACCACCCAGCCGTCTCCGATCCAGTCGTGGAATGTCAGATCGCCCTGGGTGGTCTGCGCGGTGAAATCCGGCGCCACGTCATTGATGCGCAGTGACATGCTCAAGCTCCTCATGTTGATCCCGGGCGACTGAGACTGGCGCCGGAGCCTCCGGGTTCCTGGGCGGCCCCGGATTTTCCGCTGGCCCGCGGCTGGCGAGGAATACCTGCGTACGCGAGCGGACCACCCCACCCGGCGGCGCGGTGACAAGCGCTGAACACCCGGTCACCGCGCTGCCATGCATGGATCGTGTTCAATGAGCACTTGAGCACGACTCATCCCATGCCGCGACGCCCGGCCCGGGTCCGGAGCGCCCGGACCGGGCCATCAGCCGGGGCCTGCGATGAGCGCAAGCGCGCTCTGTCCAGATGAGATGCGGTCGATCGATCGATTGACTCGCGAGAACGCGCGCGCTATATATGCGGCATGGCCATGATCTATCGATCGATCGATCCAATTTCGCTGAGGTGCTGCCTGGCAGCCCTGGCCGCGCTGCTTTGGCCGCTGTCCGGGTCAACCCATGACGGCCCGGCGCTGTCGGTCTCAGCCGAGGCGCTGCAGGACGGGTTCGCCTGCACGGCGCCGCTGCGGCCAGGCGCTCGCAGCGTGCTGCTGGTGCACGGCACTTCGGTGACGCCGGAGGAGAACTGGGCCTGGAGCTGGGAGCTCACGCTGCCGGCCGAGGGCTTTGCCACCTGCACGGTACGGCTGCCGGATTACGCCTTCGTTGATATTCAGGAATCCAGCGAGTATGTGGTCCATGCCTTGCGCCGGATGGCCGAGGCCACGGGCAACAAGGTCTCGATCGTCGGTATCAGCCAGGGTGGACTGGAGCCACGCTGGGCGATTCGCTGGTGGCCGGATGTCCGGGACCAGGTGGATGACCTGGTGATGCTGGCGACGCCGAACCACGGCGGTCCGTTTGCCAATCTGGTGTGCACGGAGCCTTGTCTGCCGGCGCTGTGGCAGCAATCGGAGGGCTCGGCCTTTCTGACCACGCTGAATGAGGGCGACGAGACGCCCGGCGGGGTGTCCTACACCAGCATCTACAGCCTGACCGACTGGGTGATACAGCCGGCTGCGCCGGTGCCGACCGCGCGGCTGGAGGGCGCGGTCAATCTCGCGGTGCAGGAGTTCTGCCCCGGCCGGCCTGTGGATCATATCCAGCACGCTTTCGATGCCGCGGTCTACGCGCTGGCCATGGATGCGCTGCGTCACCCCGGTCCGCTGGACACCAGCCGTGTCGATCCGGCGGTATGCCTTGAAGATGTGATGCCCGGTGTCGATCCGGTTGATGCCTGGACCCGGCTGGCTGAGGTGTATGTGCTGGCCGGCCAGCGTCAGTCTTCCTATGAACACAAGGTCGATGCAGAGCCCCCCTTGCGTGATTACGCGCTGGACCTGCCCGGCCTCCCCACCGACCCGGCCGGCGGCGGCGCCCCAGGCTGGTCCTGGCTGGCTTTTCTGGCTGCCGCTTTTTACAGGAGACGAACATGCTGAATTCACCCGCCCACCGCGGCCTGCTGGCCGCTCTGCTGCTGGCAGCAGGGCCAGCTCTGGCCGATCCGACGCTCAGCCGTTATACGGACCAGACCCTGGATTACTGGCTGCTCGAACCTTCCGGCTACGACGGCTCAACCGCCTTTCCGTTGGTCGTCTACTTGCACGGCTGCAATCAGAATGGGCCGGATGTCGCGGTCGGCACCCGCTGGGACGAGGTGGCCGAGGCCAACGATGTGCTGGTGCTGTTCCCCGAGCAGGCCAGCGGCTTCATCGCGCCCTTCACCCAGGGCAATCTCACCCATTGCTGGAACTTCCACGCGCCCAATCACATCACCCGCGGCAGCGGCGAGGCCAAGCTGATCGCGGATGTCACCGTGCACGTCGCCAATCAGTGGAACGTGGATACCGACCGTGTGTATATCGCCGGCGCATCGGCGGGTGGGGCGATGGCGGCGGTGATGGCTGCCGCCTATCCCGACCTTTATGCCGCCTCGGGCATCCTGGCGGGTTGCCCCTACGCCGACTGCAGTGATGCCAGCGGCGCCCTGGCGCACCAGGCCATGGGCGCCCATGCGCGCATGGTGCCCAGCATGATCGTGCATGGGACGCTGGATGAGGTGACCCATTACGGCCTGGGCGAGATGCTGGTGCAGGAGTGGCTTGGGGTTGCCGATCTGGTGGATGACGGCCTGTGGAACTTCTCGGTGTCGCGCAACTGGGCCTCGATCGAGAATCACGGCTGGGATCCGGTGCAGCCATTCTCGGGCGACTACTGCTTCTCGAACAGTGGAGATCGCTTTCCCTGCCCGGGCGGCATGATCGGTTTTTCGGATACCTATCCGCACACCATCCGCCGGTATGAGGACGCCGCCGGTATTTCCATTGTCGATTTCTGGATCATCCATTTCGCCGGTCACGGCTATGTCGGCGGTGACCCTGCCGGCTCTTTCACCGATCCGCTGGGGCCGGACGTGACCAGCGCGATGTGGGATTTCTTCTCCAATCACCCGAAATAATGGCCATGAACACAAGCCCGATCCGCCGTATCGCTGACGAGGTCACCCGACTGCCCGAAGGCGCAATTCCCGATGGTTCCGCCGGAACGATTCTCGACGTGGCGCTGCGCCTGTTCGCCGAGCGCGGCTTTTCCGGCGCATCGATTCGCGATATCGCTGCCGAGGCCGGACTGCGTTCGGCCACGCTGTACGGCCAATACCCCTCCAAGGCCCACATCCTGGCCGAGATCATCCGCATCGGTCACGCCGAGCATCACCGCGAACTGCGTGCCGCGCTGCAGGCGGCCTGCGAGGGGCCCAGGGAGCAGCTCATCGCGCTGGTGAGGGCCCATGTGCGCACCCATGCGCAATATCCCATGTTGGCCATGGTGACCAATAACGAACTTCACTGTCTGTCGCCGGAGCAGGCCGCCGAGGGCAACGCGCTGCGCCATCAGTCTGAGCTGATGATGTTGCAGGTGTTGCAGTCCGGCATCCGGCAAGGCCTGTTCGATGTCGACAATCCGATGCTGGCCCTGGCTGCGATCGGCGGCATGGGCCTGCGCGTGGCCAACTGGTACAAGCCGGAACTGGGGGTTTCGGTTGAAGAGGTGGCGGACAGCTATGCCCGCTACGCCTGCCGCATCGTCGGCGCCTGCTGCCGCCACGACGAACCATGAAGCCCTGGCTCTGCGGATGGCCGGCGCTGCTGCTGGCGGGCGCCGCATGGGCGCAGGACGATGGGCTGTATGCCCTGTTCGAGGGCGAGGCGGCCGCGGCGCCGGCCGAGGTGGACGTCATCACTCTGGATGCGGAGCCGGCGCCCGAGCTGGCAGCGCCCCCGCCCCGTCGCCCGCAGATCGAGGAGATCGTCGTCACCGCCCAGAAACGCGAGCAGGCCATCGAGGATGTGCCGATCTCGCTGTCGGTCATCGATCAGAACTTCATCGCCGAGCAGGGCATCACCGATATCCGCGAGGCGATGCTGTTCGTGCCCAACGTCTCGGTCGAGTCCGCGGGCTTCTTCGTTTCCCCTCGCGTACGGGGTTTCTCGTTCAATAACAACAACAAGGCTTTCGAGCCGCCGGTCGGCATCGCGCATGACGGCATTCCCTACACACGCATCCCCTACTTCACCGGGGCGCTGTTCGATGTCAATCGCATCGAAGTGCTGCGCGGGCCCCAGGGCACCACGTTTGGCAAGAACACGACCGCCGGTCTGATACACATCATCTCGAACGATCCCGGTGAGGAATCCCGGGGTTACCTGGACCTGCAGCTGGGTGATCTGAATCGGCAACGTCTGGAAGCCGCCTGGGGCGGGCCGCTGATCGAAGGCAAGCTGAATCTGCGCGTGGCGGGCTTGTCCGATGAGCGTGAGGGCTTCGTGCACAACACCACCCATGCCATCGTGCCCTCGGCCATCGAGAAAATGCGCGGGCAGAAGCGCGAGGGCGGGCGGGTCAAGCTGGGCCTACCCGATCTGTGGGGATCGGAGCTGAAATTCACCTTCGAGCGCGTCCGCATGCTGTCTCTCGGGGTGGGCGTGGAGATCCTGCGTTCCGCGCCCGAGCTGCGCGACGTGGTGCGGCGCTACGATCCGCAGGCCGACTTCACCGGCGGCAATTTCATCAACTCCATCGACGGGCCGGATTTCCGTGATGTGCATATCGAAACCCTGCACGGTGAATGGCGTCGTGATCTGGGCGCCTGGAGCCTGACCGCGGTGGGCTCGCATTCCGTGCTGGAGCAGGACCTGGCCGCCGATGTCGATTTCACCCCTGCGCCCGGCCTGAACATCTATGGCAGCGATCGCTCGCCGACGTCCACCCTGGAGCTGCGTGTGGCCTCGCCGCTGTTCGATGGCCTGTTCGGCCTGGGTGGCGGCAGTAGCGAGTTGCTGGCGGGCGTGTTCTGGCAGCACCGCGAGATCCAGGACAGCCTGCTGCAGGTGGAATTGTTCCTGCTGCCGTTTCTGGAGATCACCGCCGGCGCCAATGCCGATGATCTGAACTCGCCCGGCGGCCTGCCGCTGCCACCCAATATCTCCGGGCCGGATCAGTCGGTTCGGGAGCAATCCTCGCAGTTCTTCGGGCAGCGTGCCGACACCCTGGCCGTGTTCGGTCAGCTCGAATATCACCTGGCTCCGCGTTGGACACTTCAGCTGGGCGGCCGTCTGGGCATGGAGGACAAGCGCGCCAGCTGGGTGCAGGTCTTCGATACGCCGCCGCCCAATACCGGGCTGACCGCAACCGGGCTGGAGGAGTTCACCGCGGCGCATGGCATCGAGGAGCGCCAGTTCCAACCCAAGGTCTCGCTCAACTTCCAGCCGCGCGACGGCATCAGCCTGTTTGCTCACTGGTCCCGGGCGTTCAAGGGTGGCGGCTTCAACGCCTTTGCTTTCCGTGGCAACGAAGATGAACTGCTGTATGGTCCCGAGCAGGCCGAGGAGCTGGGCTTCGACGCCAAGATCAAGCTGCTGGACGGCGCGGCCAAGCTCAATATCTCGCTGTACCGGATGGACATTGACGATTTCCAGGTGCTGACCCGGGAACAGCAGAGGACCACCGTCGGTCTGGGGATCAGCAAGGTCGTCAACGCGGCGACCGCGCGGGCACAGGGCATCGAGGCCGATCTGACCATGTTCCTCAGCCGCTGGGCCATGCTGATCGCGACCACCGGCTTCAACGATACGGAGTACCTGGACTTCCCAATCAACGAGTGTCCGGCCGATCGGCCCGACACTGACGGCGATTACAATCAGCTCACCGGCGAGGGCGATCCGCGCTGCGATGCCTCGGGTCAGCCGTTCGCGTTCGCGCCGCGCTGGAATTCCACACTGACGACCTTGTTCCGCTGGCCGGTGGGTAAGCTGGACCTCAAGGCGGGCTTCACGATCGAACACCAGACCGACCAGTTCCTGGATGTGGACCTGGATCCGCGCAAGGTGCAGGAGGACTTCTTCCGTTACAAGGCCAGCCTCGGCCTGGAGAGCGATCGCTGGTCCTTCAAGCTGATCGGCGAGAATCTCAGCGACGAGGTGACCTATATCCGCCAGGGCGATGTGCTGCCTGGCACTTTCGTAGGCGGCACCGAGCCGCCGCGGACCCTCTACGGACAATTTCGATGGATGTTTTGAGGCACAAGCTGCGCACCGACGACGGGGCGACGATTCATTACCGGAGCTGTGGCTGCGGTGAGGTGCTGCTTTTTCTGCACGGTCTGGGCAGCGCCGGAGAGGAGTGGGCGCCCCAGGTGGCTGCATTCCAGGACCGTTATCGGGTCATCACCATTGATTTTCGCGGTCACGGGCACTCACCAGCGGTCGCTCATGGCTACGCGATCGAGCGTTTTGCCGCCGATGTGCTTGCGGTGATGGATGCCGAGCAGATCCTGACGGCGCATCTGGTGGGCCTGTCCATGGGCGGTGCGGTGGCCTTCCAGCTGGCGGTCAGCGCGCCGGAACGGGTGGCGAGCCTGGCCATCGTCAACTCCGGACCCACCGCCAGACCTCCCGGTGTGCGTTACGCCCTGATGGTGCTGATGCGCAAGCTGATGGCGCGCTTTTTGAGCCCGGGCCAGGCGGCTCCGAAACTGGCCGGCAAGCTGTTCCCGGAGCCGGACATGGCCCCGCTGCGTGAGCAGTTCATCGAGCGCATGCGCGGCAACGACCCGGTCGCCTATCGGCGCAGCCTCTACGGCCTGTTGGGATGGAGTGTGGAAAAGCACATCGGCGGGGTGTCGATACCCACCGTTTTCATCGCGGCCGATCGGGACTACACCCCGGTGGCACTGAAGCGGCATTTCGTCGAGCAGATGCCGAACGCCAGACTGGAGGTGGTTCGCGATGCGCATCACGCCCTGCCGCTGGAGCATCCTGATCGCTTCAATGTCGTGCTCGCGCGGCACCTGGATGCGCTGGTGGCAGAGCCGGAAGCGGCCTAGTGTTCCGTCGCGGTTGCGGGGCATTGGCCGCTGTCCTGCTCATGGCCTGCGGCAATCCGGCGTCCGTTCCGGTTGCGGCCGATGCACCGCGGGCTGCGCTGCAGAAATTCCGTTTTGAGCAGGATGGGCTGCCGGCCCGGGATTACTACGTCTACGCACCCGGCCAGTTGGCCCGCGCGCCGCGTCCACTGGTCGTCTACCTGCACGGGTGCAACCAGAGCGCACCGGATGTCGCGATCGGCACCCGCTGGAATGAACTGGCCGACGCCGAAAACTTTCTTGTGGTTTATCCGGAACAGCACCGGCCCGCCACGGAGGATGTCGAGGCCCAGCTCTTCAACGGGAACGGGACGAACTGCTGGAACTGGTTCCGCCCGGAGCACATGCATCGCGATTTGGGTGAGCCGGCTACGATCGCCGCCATCACCCGGGAGGTCATCGCCAAGTTTGATGCCGACCCGCAGCGGGTTTTCATCCTCGGCGCCTCGGCCGGGGCGATCATGTCGGCCACCATGGCGGCGACCTATCCGGAATTGTACGCCGCGATCGGCATCCTGGCCGGTTGTGGCTATCCCGCCTGTACCGACCCCAGCGGCCTGCAGGCGGCTCAGGTCATGGCCGGGCGGGTGATGCGGCTCCCGCTGATCATCATCCATGGCAGTGCCGATGAGATCGCACCGCTGGCGCTGGGGCTGGAGGGCCTGCAGCAATGGCTCGCCACCAACGACTGGATCGACGATGGCCTTGCCAATGGCAGTGTGCCCGGCGAGCCGGCGGCGCTGGAACATGTCGGCCTGGATGAATCCGCGATCGCCGGGCTGGGCAATGTCGGCGAACCCTGCCTGCGGGGCTCCAGCTCGCCCTGTCTGGGCGGGCTGGCAGGGTTCGAGGACAGCTACCCCTACAGCGTGGCCTATTACGAAGACGCCGCCGGCCGACCGCTGATCGAGTTCTGGCTCATCCACGGGCTGACGCACAACTACCCGGGTGGCCATCCCGAGGGCTCATTTACCGACCCCTTGGGTCCCGAGGTCACCCGGGCGGCTTACCGCTTCTTTCTCGAGCAATCCCCCCGCTGAGTTGCTATTTCCTGCGGATCACCCGGCCGCCAACCGCTGATGACTGATGCGTGCCAAGGCCTGGCGGGAAGGTCCCACCTGCCTTCGCCCCAGGCCTGCTGGCCACCGGCAACTGTTCGCCTGAAGTCCATTGCCGTCATCGACGAGCATTCCCCAGTCACGGGATGTAGAGCTGCCGACGCCAACGCGCCGCATACCCGGACTCCGCCTGTCTCCCACGGGGTCCGCAGCATTGCAGGGCGCGTTTGCCGGAGTCAGCTAACCCGGGCAAGACCCCGATTGACGCACTGCAACAATCCCACTACAATCCGACAAGCCTTTTTGTCTGATTGGCCCGGCCATAGACTCGCCGCGCCGCCGCAGCGGCTCTGCGGCACCTCTTCTGGACTGCACAATAATCCCCGCACGGGAGACA
>JBFJTN010000166.1:0-8231 GCA_041625325.1 Oceanococcus sp.
CGGCGGCCTGGAGGCGCTGGGACACGCAAAGGCCCGCCCAGGCCCACGGCTTGTTCCTGATCAGCGCCCTGGTCGGGATGCCGCTGGGCATGCTGTTCAAGGAAAACGCGGCCATCTTTCCGCTGCTGGCCCTGTCGCTGCATGTGCTGCGGCGTCCCGGCCTACCATTGCCGCGAAGCTGGCCGCTGATCCTGTGGATCGCGGCGCTCGCGCCCTTTCTCTATCTGCTGTTTGGCCTCGATCTGGACGGCGCATACGCCGCCCGCAACTTCAGCCTGTTCGAGCGGCTGCTGACCGAGCCGCGCGTGCTCTGGATGTATCTGGGACAGATCCTGCTGCCCAACCCGGGCGCCTTTGCATTCCACTATGACGCGTACGCGCCATCCCGGAGCCTGCTGCAGCCGATCCAGACCCTGTGGGCCTTGCTGGCTCTGCTGATTGCGCTGTACGCCGCCTTGCGCTGGCGCCAGCGCGGGGCGCTGGCGGCATTCGCGCTGTACTTCTTTCTGGCGGCCCACGCGCTGGAAGCGACCATCGTGCCGCTGGAACTGGCCTTCGAGCATCGCAGCTACCTGGCCAGCTTCGGGCCCGCCATCGGTTTGAGCGGCCTGATCGCCTTTGCGGTGCAGCGTTTTCCCGAACTGCGCGCTGCGGTCCTGGGCGCAGCCAGTATCTACCTGCTGCTGATCGGTGCGGTCTGCCTGAGCCTCACCCGGCTGTGGGGCGACGATCTTGCCCTCGCCAGCCAGCGGGCCCGCTTGCAGCCGGACTCCCAGCGAGCCCGGGTCGGCTATGTGGAAGCGCTGAACCGCGCGGGCCACTGGAGGGCGGCGGCAGAGCTGCTGACGAAGGCGATCGAACGCTTCCCGGAAGATGCCCTGCTGCGCCTGCAGCGGCTTGAACTGGGATGCCGGTCCGCTGAATTGCAGCCGCGCTCGCTCGATCCGGCGGCGGCTGCGCTCAGGACCACCCGCGCCGAACTGGGCGCTGTCGCCAGCCTGGACCGGCTCGCCGGGCTGGTCGAGGCCGGCCTGTGTCCTGCGTACAGCGCGGGCCAGATTCTCGATCTGGTCACCGCCGCCCGGGTGAATCCCCGGCTGCAGGCAAGGTGGCCCGATCTTGACCTGATCGCCGGCAGGATGCATGGACGGCGGGGCGAGATCGACGAGGCGCGGCGGTTGCTCAATCGCGCCATCGCGGCCCGCCCCCAGGCCAGCCTGATCGTGCAGGCGGCCAGCTGGGAGCTGAGTCAGGGGCAGCTGGACGAAGCGCGGCGACATATCGCCATGCTGGGTGACAAGGGCCCGCTGTCCTGGCGCGGCCGCCTCGCGGTGGCGGCCGACCGCCAGCGGCTGGAGGCCTGGCTGGAAGAACTGGCCGCACAGGGCCAGGACGGGCGCCGGTGATCAGCACCATGGAGGCGGGGCCGGAAGCGCCGGTTCGGAGGCGGCTGTCGATTCTGCTCGTCACCACATCCTTTCCGCGCTCCGGATCGGACTGGACCGGGCTGTTCATGTACAAGCTGGTTCAGGCCCTGGCTGCCCGGGACGACGTGGAATTGCATCTGTGGGCTCCGCCAGGGCCGCGTCCGCCAGGGGTCAGGGATGCTTTCATCGGTGACGACGCCGCCTGGCTGAATCGTCTGCTCGATGCAGGCGGCATTGCCCACCTGCTGCGCCGCGATCGTCCGCGCGCAGCGTGGTTCGGGGGGGGGCTGCTGTGGCGACTCTGGCGGCTGTACCGCAGCAGGGCGGCGGTCGATCTGGTGCACGTGGCCTGGCTGCAGAATGCCCTGCCCCTGGCGCTGTCGCGACGGCGCGCCCTGTTGATCAGCGTGCTGGGCACCGACTATGCATTGCTCCAGCGCGGGCCCTGGGCTCCGCTCATGCGCCGCGTGCTGCAGCGGCATCGCAGCGCGCTGGCCCCCAATGCGCCATGGATGCAGCCGCGGCTTGAGGCCCTGTTCGGCGGGGTCACGGCGGACATCCGCTGCGTGCCCTTCGGCGTGGATCGGGCCTGGTTTCAGGTCTCCCGGCAGTCCATGGCTGGCGGGCCGAGACGGTGGCTCGTGGTGCTGAGGGTCACCGTGGACAAGATCGGCCCCCTGTTTGACTGGGGGCGGCTGATCGCGGAGTCCGGCGACGAACTCCATCTGTTCGGGCCCCGGCAGGATGCGCTGGACATCCCGTCCTGGATTCACTACCACGGCCCGGTGACGGCGCAGGCGCTGCAGCAGGACTGGTTTCCCCGCGCTGCGGGTCTGATCAGCCTGAGCCAGCATGACGAGGGCCGTCCGCAGGTTATTCTTGAGGCGATGGCGGCTTCATTGCCCATCGTGGCGTCTCCCATTGCGGCCCACCGGGAACTGGTCCGCGACGCAGAGAACGGCTACCTCGTCGGCAATCGGGTGGAGTTCGAGCAAGCGCTCGCCAGGCTGCGGAATGAAGCACTGAACCGGGACATCGGGGAGCGGGGGCGCGCATGGGTGAGATCATTCATTGGCGATTGGGATGCCTGTGCGGCGCGCTACGTGCAGCTCTGTCACGCGCTGGTGGGCCCGGCATGAGGGACGCCGCAAGTGAACGGCCAGCAGTCGGGGCGGTAGGCCACTGGATCAGAGGGGTCGGGGGCGCCACTGCGGCCGCAGGCCGGCTCCGCACTGCGCGTCGCCCGGAACCGAACGATGGCCATCGGCAGCCGCCAGGAGCCGGATGTCCGGACAGGGCCGCAGGGCAGCTGTGGTGAGCGGGGACGCAAGCGAGCGCGAGACGCCGGTCTGCAGCATCTGCGTGGCCAATTTCAATGGCGCCCAGGTGCTGCGGGAATGCCTGGCTTCGGTTTTCGCACAGGACTGCGATTTTCCCTACGAAGTGATCGTGCATGATGATGCCTCCCCGGACGGTTCCGCCGAGATTGCGCGGCAGGAGTTTCCCGGCGCACGCCTGATGCGCAGCAGCAGCAATGTCGGTTTCTGCGTCGCCAACAACCGGATGGTGGATGCGGCCAGAGGCGAGTTCATTCTGCTGTTGAACAATGATGCCAGCCTGTTCCCCGACGCCCTGAGTCGGCTGCTCTCGGCCGCTCGCGATGCCCGGGAGCCGGCTATTCTGGGGCTGCCGCAGTTCGATGCCGAGTCTGGCGCCTTGCTGGATCGTGGCAGCCTGCTGGACCTGTTCTTCAATCCCTGCCCCAATCACGATCCCGCCAGGCGGGATGTGCATATGGTGATGGGGGCCTGTCTCTGGCTGCCGAAGCAGCTGTGGCAGGACTTGGGGGGCTTTCCCTCCTGGTTCGAAAGCATAGGGGAGGATCTCCATCTCTGTTCCCTGGCGCGCCTGACGGGCCGGCCGGTCCGCGTCCTGGCGGCGTCCGGGTATCGTCACCACGTGGGCCACAGTTTCGGGGGTGGCAAGGCGGTTCAGGGCAGACTGGTCACCTCCCAGCGTCGGCGCGCTCTGTCCGAGCGCAACAAGAGCTTTGTCATGGTGGTGGTCACGCCAGCGCCACTGATCGCGGCCCTGCTGCCCCTGCATCTGATCATCCTGGTCATGGAAGGCTGCCTGCTTGCCCTGGTGCAGAGGCGTGCGGCACTGCTGACAGGCATCTACCTGCCTTGCCTGAGCGGCTTGTGGCGGCAGCGCCGGGAGCTCCTCCGGCAACGCCGGCACTGGCAGGCCCGCCGCTCAATCGGTGTTGTGGCCTGGATGAGCGGTTTCCGGCTCTGGCCCTACAAATTGCTGATGCTCTGCCGGCACGGCGTCCCGGAAGTGATCTCGGGCCCCAAATGAGAAATCGGACCCCGATGGCCGGCGAGCGCGCCCGACGCCTGTTTCCCATGGCCGCCTGGATGCGTCTGGTCGCGCTGGCTCTGAGTGGGGGCATCGCGATCTACGCCGGTTTCCTGATGGAGCCGGCGGAAGGGATGCTGCACCTCCAGGGGCGCTTCGGGTTTCACGCCTGCCTGGCCAGTTTCGCGTTCCTGCTGATCTGCCTGTGGCTGCTGCGCAGGGACCGGCCTCGACGCGAGGCGCCGGCCGGGCCTCCGGACGGCGGGCTGATCAAGGTGTCGCTGCTGGCCGGTGGCCTTGTCGCCGTGGCGATCGTCGCCATCGGGCCGAAGCCCCGCATTCTGGTCGATGAAGCGCATCTGATCGGGGTGTCGTACGCCATGTATCAGGGAGGCGACAACGTGCTGTGGGAGCAGGCCCTGCAGTTGCAGGGGGGCGCCTTCCGCCCGCTGAGTTTCTCCTACAACAAACGGCCACCGGCCTTTCCCGTATTGCTCGCCCTGACGCATCGCGTCAGCGGCTACCGGCTGGGCAACGTATATGCCTTGAATGCCGTCGCGGGATTCGCCGCGCTGGTCCTGGTCTTCGTGCTGGGCCGGTCTCTGGCCGGGCCTGTCGTCGGCCTCGTCAGCCTGGGCACCATGGCGAGCTTCCCGCTGTTCTGGGCCTGCGTCACCTCGGCAGGCTTCGAGACAGTGAACCTGGCCATGCTGCTCGCCGGCCTGGTGCTGGCGCTGCGCCTCGACAGGGAGCGCAGCTGGCGCGCGGTCAGCGCCTTGCTGGCGCTGGCTGCAGTGCTGGCGCTGGTCCGCTACGAATCGGCCCTCATATCCGCCGCCTTTGTGGCGTTTGCCGTCCTGCGCGCGCCATATCGGGATATGCAAGGACTGTCCCTGCCGGTCATTCTGGCGCCGCTGGCCTTCGTTCCGGCAGCCTGGCAGCTGTTCGTGCCTTTCGCGACAGAGGTGGGGGCTGGCCAAACGGCATTCTCGCCCGCGCATGTGCCGGTGAATCTGCTGCGTGCGGCGCAGTTCTTCCTGAACCAGGGCGAGGCGCCGCTGAGCGCCCCGCTCGCCGCCGTGGCCGGGTTTGCCGGTCTGGCCCTGTGCATCCTGCGGCCGGCCAGCTGGCGGGCTTGCGCCTACCCGCTGCTGCTGCTGGGCGTCCTGCTGCTCTGGGCCGCGAGCGTGCTGAGCTACTGGCACGGCGATTTCAGCCGCCTGATCACCGCCCGACTGGCCTTGCCCCTGCTGGTCGCCATCGCGCTGGGCAGCGGCTGGCTGCTCCGTGCCATCGCCACCCTGGCTCCCCTGAGATCCTGGCCTCTGCTGTACCTTGCGGTGCTGATTGTCCAGGCGCTGCCGGCGCTCGCAATGACGGACCAGTCCTTGCGGAACGAATCCGCCGACGTGTTCCGGCAGACAGCTCAGGTCGTGCAGCAGCTGCCGGTCGATGCGCCGATCCTTCTGGTGGCCTGGCCGGGGGGCTGGTTTTCCGGGCTGGGGGTCGGGACCCTGGATTATCAGAATGTTGCCGAAAACCTGGCCATGCTGGAGAGCCTGCTCGCACAGGGCCTGGTGGCCCAGATCCTGGTCGTGGATATCCTGGAGCCCATATCCGGTCAGCCCCGCTTTGACGATGCGCGCCGGATTCCGGGTCAGCTGACGAACATCCGGGAAATGCCGCTGTCCGGGGGCGCTTCATTGCGTGTCCGGCGCTGGGCGCCGGAGGCCGCGGAGGGCGCCTGAATGAGCCATCCGGGGGCATCACACCGGAGTGAATCGCGCCGGCGGCAGTCCGGCGCGCGGCGGAATCGCATGGCTGGAAAACCGGCGAAACGCTATGATCTCGATGAACCGGCAAGCCGCTGGGCTGTTTCGAGATGGCTCGGTGGCCAGTCGAGCTTTCGGCCCAAGCTGCGCGGTCGTGATCGCGCAGCGCGGGCCATCAGGCCGTAGCTGTGGCCAGTCAATACCATCTGACGATCTGGAAATGCGAGCCATGAGCCAGTTTCAGCCCCGCCGCGCATGACAGAGCACTACGTCACGATCTTCGATTCGGGTTTTCTGCCCCAGGCACTTGCCCTGCATCGTTCCATGGAGCGCCACGCGGGCGCCTATCAGCTCTGGGTGCTGTGCATGGACCAGGGCGCCCATGATGTGCTGACGGCGCTGGCATTGCCCCACGTCGCGCTGCTGCGTGCGGCGGACCGGGAAAGCCCGGCCCTGAAGGAGATCCGCGCGCGGCGCAGCAGTGCCGAGTTCTGCTGGACCATGAAGCCCATCGCCATGGACATGGTGTTCGAGGCCGCCCAGGACGCTCGGCGGGTCACCTATCTGGACGCCGATCTATGGTTTCGCGGCCGGCCGGACGGGATCTTCGAGGAGTTCGATGAATCCGGCCGGGCGGCGCTGATCACGGAGCATGCATTCGCCCCGGAGGACGACGAATCGGTCACCTCCGGGCGCTTTTGCGCCGGGTTCCTGAGCCTGCTGCGGGAGCGGGGCGAACCCGTCCGCGCCTGGTGGGAACAGCGCTGCCTGGAGTGGTGCCATGCCCGGGTGGAGCCGGGCCGCTATGGCGATCAGAAATATCTCGAAAGCTGGCCACTGCTCTTCCCCTCACAGGTTCACATCCTGCGCCGGGCAGAGGCCATGCTGGGGCCGTGGAACGCCCGTCGCTTCCCCATCGGAACCTGCCTGATCTACCACTTTCACGGGCTGCGGCTGCTGCCGCACCGCCGCGTTTCCCTGGCCAGCGGCAAGCGGCTTCCGCGGGTCGTGCGCCAGCAGATCTACCGGCCCTATCTCGACGATCTGGGCGCCGCCGTCAGCCTCCTCGGGCAGATCGGCCACCATCCTCCGGCGCAGATGAGCTGGTCCCGTCATGCCAGCCTGTGGATGCGCTTTCTTGCGCTCGAAGCCTGGCGTGGCCTGAGCCGGGTCTTCGGCCCCGGCCTGGGCCGGATACGCTGAGCCTCAGGCGCCGAGCTGGCGGATCCGACGGCGCAGCCTGAGGGCCACGACGTAAGCGGCCGAGACCAGGCTGGCCAGCCTGCCGTGGTTGTGCCTCACGATGGTGGTGATTTCGCGCAGGTCCAGATCGGCGCTCACGCCGCCGGGTTCAGCGTAGGCTCTCAGGTCGGCTGCCAGTCGGTGGCTGGTCGCCGGCTGTTTGAGCAGCCTTTGATTCAGGTCAAAGTCGGCGTATCTGGCATAGGCCGTGTTGAACGGGGCCGGGCCCAGCAGTGATTTGCGGACGAGCAGGCCCTGATGGTGGATCGAGTTCGCCAGCATCAGCAGGGGACTGACCCGGGAACGGAAGCGCCGATCGCCGATGCGGACCTCGCCCATGATCATGTCGCAGTCCAGGTCTTGCGGCAGGGACAGGATCCTGTCGCCCGCGCCGAGGAACAGGACATGCGGATCGCCGGTGGTCAGTGCCAGACCCTTGTTCATCGCATCATAGATGCCCCGGTCCGGTTCGCTGATCCAGCGGTCCACGACATCGCGCCGGCGCTTGAGCAGCGAAACCGTGCCATCGCTGGAGGCGCCGTCCACCACCACGTACTGAACCCGCTCATCGTGCAGTGCGGCCACACTGTCCAGCGTCTGTGCCAGTCGCCCGGCGTCATTGCGGGTGACGGTGATGATGGCGACAGGGCGGGTGGTCATCGGCATGCGCCTCGGCCTGAGCGTCGCCTTGGCGGATTACGCTGCAAGCCCCTTCATCCAGTCGCAGGTCAGGACAAGACCGTCATCGAAGCTGGTCCGGATCGTCCAGCCCAGCTCATCCCGGGCGAATGTCGTATCCAGCACATTGGCCGCCACATCGAATGCCCGGCCCGCGACATAGCGACGCTCGACATCACGGCCCAGGATCCGTTCGATCCTGTCCAGCAGCTCGTTGAGGCTGAGGCCCTGGCCGGCGCCGATGTTGAACACCCGGCCCCGGCCGCGGTGCTCCAGGGCAGCGAGCATCGCGGAAACCGCGTTGCCGACGTAAAAATAGTCACGCACCACACTGCCGTCGCCCCAGATCTCGATGACTTCCCTCCGGAGGGCCTTGTACAGGAAGACCGCGACCGCGCCCTGCGCCATGGAGATGCGCTGACGTTCACCGAAAGGATTGGAAAAGCGCAGGATGCGGTAGTCCAGCCCGTGCAGCTCCTGGTAAAGGTGCAGGTATTTCTCGATCGACAGCTTGGAGATGCCGTAGGAGCACAGGGGATCCGTCGGATGGGTTTCCGGGATCGGAATCTGCCGCGGCTGGCCGTAGACCGTCCCGCCGGACGAGGCGAATACGATCCTGGCCACGCCGCTGCGCCTGGCGCAGTCCAGCAGATTGATGGTCGAGACCACGTTCGTTTCGACATCGTAGCCGGGGTTCTCATTGGAGGACCTGGGCAGGGTCGTCGAAACCAGGTGAAAAACGGCGTCGCAA
>JBFJTN010000167.1:0-8215 GCA_041625325.1 Oceanococcus sp.
CAGGCGCCCACCGCCATGCCGCCCATGAACAGGGCCAGCACCAGGGACTGGGCGTAGGCCGCATGGCCGAGCAGCAGACCCAGGTACTGGGTCCAGATCGACTGGTAGATGAGGCCGGAAAAACCGGAGAGGATGAAGAGGGCCAGGACCATCAGGCCGGCCAGTTGCTTGTTCATTCGGAGGTCCGGCTGTCCAGCCAATCCCGGATGTCCCGGGGAATATTCGTCGCCGCGGCGGATGTGTCCCGCAGGGCCTCAAGTTCCGGCAGGGCCGGATTGCTGCCGCTGCGCCAGGCCCGGATGGCCTGCACGAAATGCCTGACGGCAGTGGCCTGCTCGCCATCCCGCAGGGCCAGCCTGCCGAGCAGGTACTCCAGCGCCGCATTGTCCGCCTTGATCGCGAAGCTGCCGGTGTGCTCGCTCAGCTTCGCGCGGAGGGTCCCGCGCAGCTCGCGCACGGCGGGTTCGGGCGCGTCGAACTCCGCCACGATCATGCTCAGCGCGCCGACCTGCCCATGCGGCGTGCTCAGCACCTGCTCGTAGGCGCGGCGAACCGCCGGGCTGGCGGGCGCCTGGCCGGGCCCGTGCATGACATGGGTGAGGATGAAGCCGAGATCGCGCAGCAGGACGTTGCGCAGTTCCTCGGACCAGGTGTCGCCGGCCAGGTGCTCGGCCAGCAGCAGGTCCACGAAGGCCAGATGAGCCGGCAGGAGTCGGTAGGTGTTGTGATCCTCCGGCACGCCGCGCCGCACGCACCAGAACAGCCAGCTCTCCTCGCGGGCGTGGCCGGTCACGCCGTCGCCCACCACGCAGACCGGGCGCGTGCCCGTGGCAATGAACTGCCGCAGGCGCTCCAGCCGGCTCTGCTCGGTGTCCTGCATGGCGTTGATCAGCCGGTTGTTCAGGATCAGGCCGTAGGGGTTGTAGAGGTCCAGGTCCGGCCGCATGCCCTCGGCCAGATGCTTGTACGCGATCGGCCCGAAGGAGATGTCGCCATGGGCAAACAGGATGGCCTGCGGCGGCAGGGTCTCGAGCACCGTGGTGGCGTAGCGGTCGGCAAAGCCATAGAGCCGGCGATCATTCAGCGGCGCATGGCTGCTCAGGATCAGCAGGATGAGCGCGGCGCCCGCCGCGTGCAGCACGTGTCGTCGCCAGCGGATCCGTGACAGACGTCCGGCCAGCGCGCGGCTGCAGATTGCGAAACCCAGTGCCAGCCACAAAGCCCAGATGGCATAGGCCAGGATCGGGTAGACCCGGAACACGGCGTGCCAGAAGCGGGAGTCGTCGAAGCCGAGCAGGAAGGCCAGGGTCACGCCGCTGGCCAGGAAGCTCAGGCTCAGCGCCGCGGCGATCAGCCGCCCCCAGTGGCGCCACTGGGCGACGAAGCCGATCAGCCCCAGGATGGCCCCGGCCACGCTGAACTGATCGACAAGCTCGCGCAGGAAGAAGGCCAGAAAGCCCAGCTTGTCAGCCCACAGGGCGGATTCGCTCTGATCGACTTCGGCATAACCCCGGCGCGAGACCACGTACTGCAGATCCTCCAGGCCGAGCAGAGGGCCATAGAAACTGATCAGCGGATCCGCCTGCGAGCGCCACAGCATCCACAGGTAGGGGCTCAGGCCCAGCAGCAGCGGCAGCAGCGCGCGCGGCAGGTCACGCAGGCTGCGCCGCCAGCGGGCCAGATAGGGCACCGCCAGCCCGCTGCAGCCCAGCACCAGCAGCGGCCAGTGATTGGCCAGGCCCAGCCCGACCAGCAGGCCGATCAGTGCCGGGCGGACGCTGCGGTCCTGCTCGGGCTCCGCCAGATAGCGCAGGCTGAGGCCCAGCACGGCCAGGTAGATCGCCGCATTGAGGCTGTAGACCTCGGCCACGATGGCCTGGCTCCAGAAGGTCTTGGAGGCGGCAAAGGCCAGGGCGGCGGTGACGGCGGCGGTGCGGCTGAGGCCGGGCAGGGCGCGCAGGGTCCACCACAGGGCCCAGACGGCCATGGCCCCCAGCACGCCGCTGAGGGCGTGCACGCGAAAGGCCACGCTGCCGAATGGCAGCTGACTGAACAGGTGGCCGAGCAGGGTGTAGAGGGGATAGCCGGGCGGGTGGGCGACGCCATTGAACAGGGCCGCCAGGATGAAGATGCCGTCATCCTCGGTGGTGACCGTGCGCGAGGCGGTGGCCAGATAGAGCAGCAGGGACAGCAGCAGCACCAGCCAGCCGTCCATCGGCGCCGCGCGCCGGGCCCTGTGGTCCGCGGAGGTCAACGGATCCGGTTCCAGGTCAGCACCGAAGTGACGGCATAGTTCCAGACCGAGGCGACGCCGGCGCCGATCAGGCCGGCCAGCCACCAGGGGATGCCGGCCGCGAACACCGTGCTGGCCAGCATCACGTTGATGACCGCGCCCAGGCTGCAGGCCAGATAGAAGCTGAGCAGGCCGCGGATCAGGCCCAGGCCGCGGATGCGCCGGTCGCGATAGGTCAGCGCGTTGTTGAGCAGGAAGTTCGAGCTCATGGCGCAGATGGTGGCCAGCACCTGGGCGAACTCGAAGCCGGAATCCAGCAGCCGGAAGCTCGTGCCCAGCACCGCCAGATGCACGGCCACGCCGCTCAGGCCCACCAGCAGGAACAGGGCGAAGCGGGCGGGTATCACCCGGCCGAGCAGCCGGTCCAGCAGCAGCAGCAGATATTCCAGGGCGACCAGCGAGTCCAGCTTGGTTTCACCATGTTCGCGCGGCCGCATGCGATAGGCGAACTCGCGAAAGGCGACGGGGCGGCGCGCCGCCATCAGGATGTCCAGGAGCAGCTTGTAGCCCTTGCCGGAGAGCCGGTGCATGCACTCCTCGAACAGGTTGCGGCGCAGCAGAAAAAATCCGGACATGGGGTCGCTGACCCGTGACTTCAGGAACAGCGAACCCAGCCGGGTTGCCAGCTCGCTGATCCTCTGCCGCCCCGGGCTCAGCCCGGAAGTCGCGCTGCCGCCCTGGACATAGCGACTGCCGATGCACAGCTCCACCTCGTCCTGCTCCAGGGCCTGCAGCATGGGCAGCAGCAGCGCCGGGTCGTGCTGCAGGTCGGCGTCCATCACGCCGACGACAGGGGCCGTGCTGGCCAGGATGCCTTCGATGCAGGCGGTGGACAGCCCGCGCCGGTCCAGGCGCTGCAGGCAATGCAGGCGTGCGTCGGCTCGGGCCATGTCGCGGGCCAGCGCAGCGGTGCCGTCGGGCGAGTCGTCGTCAACCACGATCAGCTCCCAGGCGATGCCCGGCAGCGCACGCTCCACCGCCGCAACCAGGGACGGCAGATTGGCCCGCTCGTTGTAGGTGGGGATGATCAGGGCCAGCCGGCTGGCACGGGGGGCAATGCTGGCCGGGCTGCCGTCTGCCGCTTCCGGCGCTGTGCTTTCGGCAGGCCGGGCGCCGCTCGGTTCAGTCACCGGGACCGGACCCGATTGCGGGGCGGTTGGAAGTGCGGCAAGAAGAGCTCGGTCAGTGGTGGCGGGGCCTCATGATAACCGCATCCACCGGCTGCGCCGGGCCGGGTCATTTCCAGACGGGGTAGATCGCGTGGATGCCCAGCAGGCGGCCGCTGCTGCGGTCGATGATCGCCACCCCATCGCGGGCATTGCCCTCGACTGGCAGGAAGGCCAGGCTCGGCGCCGGCGAGCCGAGCGCGTCCAGGAAGTCCTGCCACTGGGCGTCGGTCATGTCATTGCGCCATTTCAGATCGTCCAGCGGCCGCGCCCTGGCCGCGGCGGCCGGTGCATCCTCGGCATAGGCGACGAAATGCTCGGGGTACTGGTAGACATCCGCGCCCCCGTCAAGGGACTCGAACATCAGATCCGAACGCTCCTCCGGGTCCTCGGGCAGGCGTGCCGCCACCACCTGAGGGCGGCCCAGCGGCAGGCTGCGGTAGGCCGGATCGGCCGCCCGATCCAGGGAATCCTCGACGATCTCCGCCGCCGTCACGATGGTGAATCGATCCACGTTAAAGACGACATAGACCGGGCGCGCCAGGAAAATGGTGATCAGACCATAGGCCAGGGCGGACAGCTGCAGCGTGGCGATGATGGCGAGATCCAGTTTCAGCAGTCGCAGGGCTTTGCCGGGGCTGAAAATGATCAGGGTCATCACCGGGCCCAGCACCACGTCCACGGCGATCAGGATGAGCACCAGCCGGCTCACCCCCTGCAAGGGGGCGATCGCGCCGGGATGCCAGACCGGAAAGATGATGGCCATGGCCAGCGCGGCGACGACGATGCAGCAACTCAGGTGGATCAGGCTGGCCTGGATTCGACGCGGTATCACTGCTGTTCGGAATGACTGTCTGCCCGGGGGCGAATTGTGCTACTCGATGCGCAGCTTCTTCAAGCGGTAGCGCAGCGAGCGGAAGCTGATGCCCAGCAGTTCGGCGGCCCGGGTCTTGTTGTAGCGGGTTTTCTCCAGCGCGGCGACGATGCGCTCCCGCTCGGCCTGTTCCAGCGACTCATCGATGCTGGCCGGCTCGGCCAGGGCGGGTTCCTCCGCGGCATTGCCATTCTCCGGCAGCTGCAGGTCCTGCGCCTGGATCGTCGCGCTGTCGGCCAGGGCCGCCGCCCGCTCGATGATGTTTTCCAGCTCCCGGATATTGCCCGGAAAATCGTAGGCGCACAGCGCGTCCAGCGCGGCCGCGGAGATCTGGTCCGGCGCGGCGTGCTGCTGGGCGCCGATCCGGGCCAGGATCTGGGCGGCCAGCAGCGGGATGTCCTGGCGCCGCTGGCGCAGCGGGGGCACGCTGACCTCGATCACGTTCAGGCGATAATAGAGGTCTTCCCGGAAGCGGCCCTGCGCGATCAGCTCGCGCAGATTGCGGTGGGTGGCGGAGATGATCCGGGCGTCGACCGGCAGTTCATGGCTGCTGCCCACCGGGCGGACGCGACGCTCCTGGATGGCCCGCAGCAGCTTCACCTGCATGTGCAGCGGCAGGTCGCCGACCTCGTCGAGAAACAGGGTGCCGCCTTCCGCGGCCTGGAACAGGCCGCTGCGGTCGGCCACGGCGCCGGTGAAGCTGCCCTTCACATGGCCGAAGAACTCGCTTTCCATCAGCTCGTCCGGGATCGCCCCGCAGTTCACCGGCACGAAGGCGCGCCCGGCCCGGGCTCCCTGGTCATGGATCATGCGCGCGACCAGTTCCTTGCCGGTGCCGGATTCGCCATGGATGTGCACCGGCGCCTGGTTGCGGGCCAGTTTGGCGATCAGGCGGCGCAGTTCCGTGATCGCCGGCGTGCTGCCGGTGAGCTGGCCGTTGTCTGCGCTGGCTTCGGGCGCCGCATGGCCCGTCTTCAGGGCGCTTTCGACCAGTCGGCGCAGGGTGTCGATGCTGACCGGCTTGGTGACGAAGTCGAAGGCGCCGGATTTGAGGCTGGTCACCGCATCTTCGGCATTGCCGTAGGCGGTGATGACGGCGACCGGCAGCTCCGGGTGCTCGCGCTGGATGGACTGGACCAGTTCGATGCCCAGCCCGTCCGGCAGGCGCATGTCGGTGAGGCAGAGCGCGAAGGGGCCGGAAGCCAGCGCCTGGGTGGCCTCGCGCAGGCTGCCGGCGGTGACGGTTTCCAGGCCCATGCGGCTCAGGGTGATCTCCAGCAGGGCGCGGATGTCGGCCTCGTCATCGACGATCAGGGCGCGGCGTGAAGTCATGATGGCGTCAGGCTGGCCGGGAAATTCAGGCGGAAATAGGCGCCGGGCGTGGCATGTCCGCTGATCAGTTGCAGCTCACCATGGGCGGCGTTGCACAGCTCCCGGGTGATGAACAGGCCCAGGCCCGTGCCCTGGTGGGACGTGCTGAAAAAAGGTTCGAACACCTGCGCGGCGATGTCCTTGGGAATACCCGGGCCATTGTCCCGCAAATCGATCAGCACTTCATCGCCGTCGGGCGAAGGGCGGGCGCTGATTTCGATCTTAAGGGGCTGGCCTTCGCGGCGCGCGTGCACGGTCGCGTTGTGCAGCAGGTTGTGCAGGATCTGCTGAAACTGGACCGGCTCGATCATCACCTGCAGGGTCTCGGGCGAGACGCTGACATGCACTTCGGGCGGCGGCTGCTGGGCGTGGCGGAAATCATGCACCGCATGATCGATCAGCTCGCGCAGCGCCTGCGCCTGGGGCACGCCGGCATGCCTGCGCGAGAGGCTCAGCACGCTGCGGATGATGTCATCCAGGCGGGTGGTCTGGCGCCGGATGATGTCGACCAGGTTGCGGTCATCGCTGGCCAGTTCGGGTGATTCGCTGGCCAGTTCCGCGGCATGCTGGATCGCCGACAGGGGGTTGCGCAGTTCGTGCGCGATGCTCGCGGTCAGCCGCCCCAGCGAAGCCAGCTTGAGATGCTGTGCCTGTTCCTCGACCCGGGAGGCGTCATCCAGCACGATCAGGGTGGAGGCGCTGTCGCCGTGGCCCAGGCGGGTGAACTGGACCCAGGCGCGCTGGCCCTCGTTCAGCTTCACCGCGGCGTTCATCGCCACGGCGGGGTCCTGCAGCCAGTGCGACAGCCGGTGCCAGATCGCCGGCGCGCAGGCGGAGAGATGCCGGCCGGGGGCAGTGCCGGCGCCCATCAGGCGGCGGGCGGCCCGGTTGCACAGCTCGATCTGCCCGCGCGCGTCGCAGACCAGGACGCCGGCCTGCAACTTCTGGATCACCGATTCGCTCAGGGCGGACAGCTTGGCCACATCGCTTTGCGCCTGGTGTGCCCGGGCCTCAGAATCCCGGGCGCGGCGGGTCAGGATGCTGCCGCTGACCGCGATGATGAACAGGCCGGCGCCCAGGATGCCGGTCTGGGTGTACTGCTCCTGGTAATCGGGAATCTGCAGGTTGAGGTAGATCTCGACCAGCAGCAGGGCGATGGTCGCGACCGCCGGGGGTACCGTGTTCAGGCGGCGATCGAACAGCAGGCTGCCGGCGGTGATCGGGGTGACCAGCAGGGCGCCCAGGCCGCTGGCGATGCCACCGGTCTTGTAGTCCAGCAGGATGATGAAGCCGATGTCGGTGGAGATCTGCAGCACGCCCTGCCACAGGGCCGGTGGTCGCTGGCCGCGCACCAGCACGATCAGACAGGCCGCAATCAGCAGGTAGACGAACAGGGTGGCGTCAATGAAGCCTGCCCGTTCGCCCTCGAAATAGGGTGGGCGGTAGGCGCTGGAGGCCAGCACGATCAGCGCGACGCTGGCGACCAGCCGGTACAGGCTCAGGGCCTCCAGCGTGCGCCAGGGGTCGGCTCCCGAGATCCGGGAGTGCCGGGCTTGCGCGATCAAGCGGCCTTACCCGTCCTGCGCGTGGTCGCGACAACGGCGCTGGCCATCGACCTCCACGGTCCAGGCCTTGGGCACGTGCTGGCCGCACTGTGCGCAGCGCACCATTTTCTCCAGTGCTTCGGGGGATTTGCCGGCAGCCGGGCCGCGCCACTGTCTCCAGATCATCCAGCCCAGCCACAGCAGCGCGCCCAACAGCAGCACACGCAGTAGTATCATCATCACTTCAGTCTTTGCCGCACGGCGCCCAATCGGCTAGCCTTCGCGGCGCTCTAGCAGGGAACCTTTCGATGAATTTACACGAGTATCAGGCGAAAGACCTGTTCGCCCGTTTCGGCATTCCGGTGCCGGCAGGCGAACTGGCCGGGTCTATCGACGAAGCGCGGCAGAAGGCGAAATCGCTCGGCGGTGAGCGCTGGGTGGTCAAGGCACAGGTGCACGCCGGTGCGCGCGGCAAGGCTGGCGGGGTCAAGCTGGTGGACAGCATCGACGCGGTCGAAGCGGCCGCCGACGCGATGCTCGGCACCCGTCTGGTGACGATCCAGACCGGCCCGGAAGGCCTGCCGGTGAATTCCGTCTACATCGAAACGCCGCAACCGATCGCACGCGAGCTGTACCTGTCCATGCTGGTGGATCGCGCCTCGGAAAGCATCGCCATCATCGCTTCACCGGACGGCGGCATGAGCATCGAGGAGGTCGCCGAGGAAACCCCAGAGCGGATCAAGACGGTGTACATCAACCCGGCGGCGGGCCTGCAGGGTTATCAGGTTCGAGAGGTCGGCTTCTTCCTGGGCCTGGACAAGGCCCAGATCGGCGAGCTGGGCAAGGTGCTGGGCGGCCTGTATCGCATCTTCACCGAGTGTGACGCCTCGCTGGTCGAGATCAATCCGCTGATCGTGACCGAATCCGGCAACCTGCTGCCGCTGGACGGCAAGCTGAACATCGACGA
>JBFJTN010000168.1:0-8194 GCA_041625325.1 Oceanococcus sp.
GCGCGCCATCAACCGCCATCAATGGGGGGAACAGGCCATCGAGAGCCTGCTGGCCGAGCCTTCCAGCCTGCCCGCCCGGGTGCTGGCGCGCCTCGGCGCCCTGATCCGCCTGCGCCGCGGACAGCCCGCCTTTCACCCCAATGCCACCCAGTTCACCATGCACCTGGGCGAGGCGGTCTTCGGCTTCTGGCGCCAGAGCATGGACCGGCGGCAGAGCATCTTCGCCCTGAACAACGTCACCGACCGGCCGCAGCGCGTGCCGCTGTCGGACATCAATCTGATCAGCACGGAGAACTGGCGCGACCTGATCAGCGGTGAGGCGGTCGGCGACCGCCTGGGGGAGCTGGAGCTGGCGCCCTATCAATGCGCCTGGCTGTCCAATCAGGCGCCTGCGTGACTGTGGCCGTCGCAGTAGGGCAGCTCACGCGAGCGACCACAGCGGCATAGCCAGAGCCAGCGCGGCGACGTCAGCGACAGGGCCTGCCCGCCATCACAGCCAGGCCGGCAATGGGGCCAGTCGGGGCTTTGGCCACAGTCGCACAACTGGTGCCGGCCGGCCGGCAATTCCAGCACTTCGGGCTGGACGCTCTGCGCCGAAACTGTCACATTTCCTTTCGGATCGGTACCGGAGTCTGCCATGCCTCATATCCTGCTCTGCCTGCTGCTGGCTGTCAGCCTGGGCGCGGCCGCCGATGTCTACCGCTGGGTCGACAAGGACGGCAACGTGCATTACGGCGATGCCCCGAAAGCCTCCGCCAATGCGGAATTGATCCAGCGCCGCCGACCGCCGCTGCAGGAGGTTCCGGCGCAGGACCCGGCTGAGGGCGAAGACGCGGCGAACGGGGACGCCACCGCGCCACAGAAGGAAACCCCCTTCGCCGAGGGCAAGGAAACCGCTACCGCGCAGGAACGCTGTAACGAGTTCCGGGCCCGGATCAGCCGCTACCAGGGTGCCGGTGACATGTTCATCGACAATCCCGACGGGACCCGCCACAAGCTGTCCGACGAGGAGCGCAACAACCTGATCTCGCGCACCCAGCAGCAGGCCGACGAGGCCTGCGCGCAGATCTAGCCAGCGCACGCGCTCGACCGATGGCGGGCGCGCCCCCAGTCCCTGGCGGAGCCGCTGGACTCAGGCCCGCGGCGGCAGCGCCCGGGCGACGAAGTTGGGTACCGCCAGGGCGCCCTGCAGGGTGCCGGCGTTGAAATACTGCGTCTGCGCCGCCAGGCGTTCGACCCGCGCCGAATCCGCCTGCTGCCCCAGCGCCTGCTTGCCGGCCAGGGTGGCCGACCACCAGCCCGACGGGTAGACCGGCTGCGGGAAGCTGACCAGGGCGGTATCGACAAAGCCGCTGCGCCGCATCGAGGCATGCACATCACGGATCAGCTCCAGGTGCAGCAGCGGCGACTCGCTCTGCTGGACCAGGATGCCGTCATCCGCCAGGGCCCGATGGCACTGGGCGTAGAAAGCCGCATTGAACAGGCCTTCGGCCGGGCCCACCGGGTCGGTGGAATCGACGATGATCAGGTCGAAGGCGGCATCGGCCGCGTTGCGCACATAGGCGATCCCGTCATCGAACAGCAGCTGCGCGCGGGGGTCACCATTGCTCTCGCAGAGCAGCGGGAAGTGGATCTCGGCCAGGCGGGTGACCCGCTCGTCGATGTCCACCTGCACCGCGCTCTCCACCTCGGGATGACGCAGCACCTCGCGCAGGGTGCCGCAGTCCCCGCCGCCGATGATCAGCACCCGGCGCGGATTCGGGTGCAGGCACAGGGCCGGGTGGGTCAGCATCTCGTGGTAGAGGAAATTGTCGCGGTCGGTGAGCATGACGCAGCCGTCGATCACCATCAGCTTGCCGAAGCTTTCGGTCTGATAGATCTCGATGCGCTGGAACTCGGACTGCTCCTGATGCAGCTTCTCGCCCAGCTTCAGCCCGAACAGCGTCCCCTTGGACTCCATCGGCTCCAGAAACCACTCGTTCTCGTTTACCATGCGCCCTTTCTCACCGGCCCAGAAAACGGGGAAGTATACGGCCCATGCGAGGCACTGGTTTTTCCGCGGCGGATGCCGAGCGCCTGTACAACATCGCCCACTGGAGCGCCGGCTATTTCGCGGTGGCGCCCGACGGCGACCTGTGCGTCTGCGCCGGGGACCGGCGCATCTCCCTGCGCGAGATTCTCGACAGCCCGCAGGCACGCGCGCTGCATCGGCCGGCGCTGCTGCGCTTCCCGCACATCCTGCGCGACCGGGTGGCGCGGCTGCAGGGCGCCTTCGATGCGGCCATCGCCGCCCAGGACTATGCCGGCCGCTACACCCCGGTCTATCCGATCAAGGTGAACCAGCAGGCGGACGTGGTGCGGGGCATTCTGGATGGCGGCCAGATCGGCCTGGAGGCGGGCAGCAAGCCGGAGCTGCTGGCGGTGCTGGGCCTGCTGCCGGCCGGCCGTCCGGTGGTCTGCAACGGCTACAAGGATGCCGAATACATCCGCCTCGGCCTGATCGGCCGTGAGCTCGGCCACAGCGTGACCCTGGTGATCGAGAAGCTGTCGGAGATCGATCTGGTGGTCACGGAGTCGGCCGCGCTGGGGGTGGCGCCCGAACTGGGCCTGCGCGTGCGCCTGGCCAGCATCGGCGCCGGTCACTGGCAGAACACCGGTGGCGAGAAGTCCAAGTTCGGCCTGTCGGCCAGCCAGGTGGAGCAGGCGGTGGCGCAGCTTCAGGGCCACGGCCTGCTGGACCGACTGCAGCTGCTGCATTTCCACCTGGGCTCGCAGGTGGCCAACCTGCGGGACATCCGCAACGGCCTGCGCGAGGCCGCCCGCTACTACGTGGAGCTGCGCCGTCTGGGCGCGCCCATCGACCGCATCGATGTCGGCGGCGGCCTGGGCGTGGATTACGAGGGCACCCGCTCGCGCAGCTACTGCTCGATGAATTACGGCATCGACGATTACGCCCGCACCGTGGTGGAGTGCTTCGCCGAGGCGGCCGCCGCGGCCGGCGAGCCCTGCCCGGACATCATCTCCGAATCCGGCCGCGCGCTGACCGCCCACCACGCGGTGCTGGTCACCAACATGATCGACACCGAGCGGCCCGGATTCGAGCCGCCGCAGCCGCTCCCGGCGGAGGACCCGGCGGCCCTGCAGGAGTTGTGGCAGCTGCACGCGCTGGGCCGGCAGGTGCCGCCGCTGGAACGCCTGGCCGATGCCGGCGTGCTGCTGGATCAGCTGCAGACCGCCTTCAACCTGGGCGAGATCGGCCTGGCCCAGCGGGCCCGGGCCGAGAACCTGCATCGAGCCATCTCCCACGCCGTGCTGGGCGAGCTGGATGTCAGCGTGCGCACCCATCGCGAAACCCTGGACGAGCTGCGCGAGCGCTTTGCCGACAAGCTGTTCTGCAATTTCTCGGTGTTCCAGTCGCTGCCCGATGTCTGGGCCATCGAGCAGGTCTTCCCCATTGTCCCGCTGAGCCGGCTCAACGAAAGACCGGAGCGCCGCGCGGTGATCCGCGACCTGACCTGCGACTCCGACGGGCGCATCGACCACTACGTGGACCGCGACGGGCTGGATTCCTCGCTGCCGGTGCACGCGCCGCACCCGGGCGAGGACTATCTCCTCGGCGTGTTCATGGTCGGCGCCTACCAGGAAATCCTCGGCGACATGCACAACCTGTTCGGCGACACCGACGCGGTGAACGTGGAGATCGACGAATCAGGCCACTGGCAGCTGAGCCCGATCGAGCAGGGTGACCGGGTCGACGAAGTGCTCAGCTACGTGCACCTGGAAGCCGAGGCGCTGATGCGCAGCTACCAGGACAAGCTGGCGGATCGGCCTGCGCAGCAGCGCGAGGACTACCTCGCCGCCCTGCGTCAGGGCCTGCACGGCTACACCTACCTGAATCACTCCGCCGGGCGCTGAGCCCGGCGGCAGGGACGCGGCTCCTGTGGCGGCCCGCTAGCCGCGCCCGGAGCGCTTGCGCTCGTGCTCCTTGAGGAAGCGCTTGCGCACCCGGATCGACTTCGGCGTCACCTCGACCAGTTCATCGTCATTGATGAACTCCAGCGCCTGCTCCAGCGACAGCCGGATCGGCGGGGTCAGGATCACGTTCTCATCCGAGCCGGAGGCGCGCATGTTGGTCAGCTTCTTGGCCCGCAGCGCATTGACCACCAGATCGTTGTCGCGGCTGTGGATGCCGACGATCTGGCCTTCGTAGACCTCCGCGCCGGGCTCGACCAGCATGCGGCCGCGCTCCTGCAGGTTGAACAGGGCGAAGGCCAGCACCTTGCCCTGCTCGTTGGCGACCAGCACGCCGTTGTGGCGCATGCCGACCTGCACTTCGGTGGCCGGGCCGAAATGATCGAAATTGTGGGCCAGCAGGCCGGTGCCCGAGGTCATCGACAGGAACTCGGTCTGGAAGCCGATCAGGCCGCGCGAGGGAATCACGTAGTCCAGCCGGACCCGGCCCTTGCCGTCCGGCTGCATGTTGTTCATGCGCCCGCCGCGCTCGGCCAGGGCCTGGATGATCGCGCCCTGATGCTCTTCCTCGACATCGGCGGTGAGCACTTCATAGGGCTCGTGGATCTCGCCATCCACGTCCTTGCGGATCACTTCCGGCCGCGACACCGCCAGCTCGTAACCTTCGCGGCGCATGTTCTCGATCAGGATGGACAGATGCAGCAGGCCGCGGCCGGAGACCCGGAACTTGTCCGGATCCTGGGTCGGCGACACGCGCAGGGCCACATTGGTCTTGAGCTCGCGCTGCAGGCGCTCGCCGATCTGGCGCGAGGTGATGAACTTGCCTTCCTTGCCGGCGAAGGGCGACTTGTTGACCTCGAAGGTCATGGACATGGTCGGCTCGTCCACATCCAGGCTGGTCATGGCTTCCGGGCTGGACACGTCGCAGACCGTCTCGGAGATGCCCAGGTCCTCGATCCCGGTCAGGGCGATGATGTCGCCGGCCTCGGCTTCCTCGACCTCGACCTTGTCCAGGCCCAGGAAACCCAGCACCTGCAGCACCTTGGCCCGGCGCATGGCGCCGTCGCGTGCGACCACCATCACCTGCTGGCCCGGACGCACCTTGCCGCGGGTCACCCGCCCGGTGCCGATCACGCCGACATAGGAGGAGTATTCCAGCGAGGTAATCTGCATCTGGAAGGGGCCGTCCGCATTGACCGGCGGCGGGTTGACCTTGTCCACGATGGTCTGGAACAGCGGGTCCATGTTGCCCTCGCGCACGCTGTCGTCAGCGCTGGCATAGCCATTCAGGGCCGAGGCATAGACGATGGGAAAGTCCAGCTGCTCGTCGCTGCCGCCCAGCTTGTCGAACAGGTCGAAGACCTGATCGATGACCCAGTCCGGACGCGCCCCGGGGCGGTCGATCTTGTTCACCACCACGATGGGCTTGAGGCCCAGGGCGAAGGCCTTCTGGGTCACGAAGCGGGTCTGCGGCATGGGGCCGTCGACGGCGTCCACCACCAGCAGCACCGAGTCGACCATGGACAGCACGCGCTCCACCTCGCCGCCGAAATCGGCGTGGCCGGGGGTGTCCACGATGTTGATCCGGTAGTCGCCCCAGCGGATCGCGGTGTTCTTGGCCGTGATCGTGATCCCGCGCTCTTTTTCCAGCGCGTTGGAGTCCATGATCCGCTCGCCGAAGTCCTTGCGCACGTCCAGCGTGCCGGACTGTTTGAGCAGGCAGTCCACCAGGGTGGTCTTGCCATGATCGACGTGCGCGATGATGGCGATGTTGCGGAGCTTGTCGAGCATGGCTGGCGAATCGCGGGCAAAAGGCGGCGAAGTCTACAGCAAGGGGGCCGGCGCAGCCAGCGACGCTGCTACGGGCCGCCCTTCGAGCCGGCCCGCAGCGGCGTGGTCGTGAACTGCGCAGCACACGGGCGGCGCCGGCCTTGCCGGCGGTTTACACTGAGCCCATGAGACTGACCGCCTGCCTGCTGCTCGTCCTGACCGTCGGCGCCGCCGGCGCCCAGACCCGCGAATTCCGCGCTTTTGCCGTCGCCTACAAGCACGAGATCGGCCGCTCGACCAGCTACGACAGCTTTCGCAGCGCGATCCGTGAACAGTTCGAGCAGGACATCGCCCCGCATCTGCGCAGCGACGCGCCCAATCTGGTCAGCTACCCGGAAAACCAGAGCCTGATGGCCTATCTGGTCGGCCTGCGCGGCACCGTCGGCCGTGGCCTGATCGATGAAGCCGGGGCCATTGCCGGCCTGGCCAGCCTGGCCGCTCCCTATGCGCCGCAGATCGCCTATTACGAGGCGCGTTTCCCGGGCACCAGCGCGCCCGGACAGCTGTTGCAGCTGGGCCTGACCGACACCCTGGCCCGCCTGCTGCTGGAGACCTTCGGCCCGCTGGCCGATGAGCACGACATCTATCTGAGCGTCAGCTCCAATCTGGCCCCCTTCGAGCGCATCGAGGGCCCGGACGCGGCCCTGCTGGCCGACCCGGAAGCCGGTACGGCCTACGCCTATCGCGCCACCGCGCCGCAGATCTACAACCGCAACTTCGTGTTCGGGCCGGATGGGCAACTGCTGACCATTCAGGACAAGGCCTATCTGGTGCCGATCGAGCGGGAGCAGGGTGCCGGCCTGGGCCTGACCGGCATCGAGACCTGGCAGTTGCCGGTGTTCGAGCTGCCCTTCGCCCGCATCGGCACGGTGATCAGCAAGGACGCCTGGATGCCGGACGTGAACGACCGCCTGGACCAGCTGGGCGCCGAGCTGCTGATCCAGCCGGAGGCCTTTTCCACCTGGGGCGTCAGCGGGGACGACCTGTGGCCACCGGACAAGTTCCAGCGCGGCGGCTGGTGGATGGTGCAGAAACATCCGGTGATCGCCATCAACAGCACGCCCATGCTGACCGGCAATCTGGGCGATCTGACATTCGACGGCCAGCCGCTGCTGGTGCGCGAGGGCGGTCCCGCCCAGCGCTGCCTGATGGGCCAGCAGGCGGAACCCGGCTGGGCCGCCGTGGGCCGCTGGAGCGACTATGCCGAGCCGGCGGCGCTGTGCGATCCGGGCCGCCGCGCCGAGCTGCAAGAGCAGGGCCAGGCGATGCAACCGGGCAGCGGCGATGCACGGGAGAATCTCTATGCCGACGACGTGGTCTACGCCGATTTCCGCCTGCCGGCCCGGCCGGCGCCGGTGGCGCGCCTGCCGCGCAGCGGGGTGACCGTACAGGCGGTGGACAGCGGGCCTGCCGCCCTGCTGCCGCAGCTGGGCCGCGCGGGCCCCGACATCTGGCTGGGCTGGATCGACAGCTTCGGCGAAAGCCGCCAGAGCGTGGCGCTGACACGCCGGCAGGCCGATGGCCGCTGGGGCGAAATCCGGGATCTGGACACGCCCGCCAGCGCCTTCGATCACTTCGACAATCAGTGGTCGCCCGGCCTGCTCGGCCTGCCCGATGGCGCCCTGCTGGCCGGCTGGACCGCCTTCCCGACCGAGAACTGGGACGTGTTCACCGCGCGGGTCGAGGTGAGCCCGGACGCCGCGATCACGCCGCAGCGGGTGGATGATGCCGAGGCCGATGCAGGCGTCACCCGGGAGCGCGGTCACAGCAGCCTGCGCCTGATCGACAGGGGCGAGGCCGGAGTGCTGGCCCTGTGGAGCGATCTGCGCTGGCCCTGGATCAAGCCGCAGATCCGCTTCGCCACCTCCACCGACGCTGGCCGCAGCTGGAGCGCCAGCCGCCGCGCCGACGGCGGCCCGCTGGGCTACGAGGATGAGCAGCTGGATGCCCGCGACCCGGGCGAAAGCCGGGGTCAGTCCTTCCCCGATGCCCTGGCCCTGGCCGATGGCGGCCTGCTGATCGCCTGGCAGGAGGCGGATGCGAACGGCACCCCGGGCATCGAGCTGGCCGAGTTCGATGCGCAAGGGCAGCTGCGCAGCCGTCAGCGCATGAGCAGCGGCGCCGCCTATCGCCCCCGTCTGGCCGGCTCCGCAGACAGGCAGTGGCTGATCTACGAGGCGCGGGATGCCGCCGGTGGCCTGCAACTGCGCTGGCAGCAACGTGAGGCCGGCGCCTGGTCGGCCGCACAGGCCCTGGACCCCGGCGCCGTTGCCGGTCGCTGGCAGCGCTACGCCGAGCCGGTGGTCGTGGGCGGGCAGTTGTACGTGGCCTGGAGCGACGATCGCGCCGGCGATGATGATCTGCTGCTGATCCGGGCCGGCGGTGGTCCGCC
>JBFJTN010000169.1:0-8069 GCA_041625325.1 Oceanococcus sp.
CCATCACCCCGTTGCAGGCATCCACGCAGGCGGCGCAGGCAATACATTCGTACTGCAGCCCGTCGCGGATATCGATGCCGGTGGGACAGACCTGCACGCACAGAGTGCAGTTGATGCAGTCGCCGGACGGATCGGCCTGCCCCTTGCGCGGTTCCCCACGCGCCTGGTCGTAGGCGATGATCAGGGTGTCGCGATCGAACATCGCCCCCTGGAAGCGCGCGTAGGGGCACATGTAGCGGCAGACCTGCTCGCGCATGAAACCGGCATTGCCCCAGGTCGCCAGCCCGTAAAACAGGCTCCAGAAGGCGGGCCAGCCATGAATCTCGAAGTGCCCCAGATCGGCGATCAGCTCGCGGATGGGCACGAAGAAGCCGACGAAGCTCAGGCCGGTCCACAGCGCGAACAGCAGCCACAGCGCATGCTTGGCCCCGCGCCGGCGCAGCTTCTCGGCGGTCCACGGCATCCGGTCCAGCTTGAGGCGCTGGTACCGGTCACCCTCGGTCCAGCGCTCGATCCACAGGAAGGCTTCGGTCCACACCGTCTGGGGGCAGGCGTAGCCGCACCACAGCCGCCCGGCCACGCTGGTGACGAAGAACAGCGTGACCGCGGCGATCAGCAACAGGGCGGTCAGCAGGTAGAGATCCTGTGGCACCAGGATCAGGCCGAACAGATGGAACTGGCGGGCCGGCAGATCGAACAGCACCAGCGGTCGCCCCTGCCACTGCAGCCAGGGCAGCAGGTAGAACAGGCCGAGCAGGCCGAGGGCGGCGACGATGCGCAGGCGCGCGTAGCGGCCATCCACCCCGCGGGGCTGGATCTTCGGCGCGGCGGCATACAGCGAGGTGCTCATGTGCGGTCGGCGCCGGGGTCACGCAGGCGCAACCCGGGCCGGGGCGGACGCGCCAGCAACAGCGCGACACCGGCCACTCCGGCGCAGGTCATCCAGCAGATCACGAAGGCCAGGCTGAGCAGCCCGAAACCGGGCTCCGGGTGACGCAGCAGGCCGTCCCAGCCGGCGATCAGGCACAGCAGCAGCGCGCTGGCGCCCAGGAAGCCCGCCCACAGGCCGACCGCCAGCCCGCGCAGGGTTGGTGACCACAGTGGCTGGCTTTCCAGCAGCGGCGGGTCCTCGGGCAGTTCCATGCGCGTCAATCCAGCGCACCCGAGATGCGCATCAGGTAGGCGGCCAGCAGGTCGATCTCGACCGCGCTGAGCACCTCGGCGTGAGCCGGCATCTCGCCCTGGCGTCCGAACAGGATGCTGCGCCGGATCTGCTCCGGCTCGCCGCCGTGCAGCCAGATCGCATCGGTCAGGTTGGGTGCGCCAAGCTGCGCGTTGCCCCGGCCGTCCGCACCATGGCAGGCCGCGCAGCTGCGCGCGAACTGATCCTTCGCCGCCGCCAGGCCCTTTGCGTCCAGGGCCGGCGCCTGCCAGTTGCCGACCAGGGCGATCAGCCCCGGCAGGGTCGCCTCGTCCACCGTCGACAGAAAGGCCGGCATCACGCCGTGGCGGCCCTGGGCAATGGACTGACGCAGCGCCGCGGCGGAGCCGCCGTAGAGCCAGTCGGCATCGGTCAGATTCGGGAAGCCCAGCGCCCCGCGACCGGCCGGCCCATGACAGCCGGCGCACTGCTCGGCAAACAGGCGGGCGCCGATCTGCGCGGCAGCGGGCTCGCCGGCCAGGGCCTCGATCTCACGTCCGGCAAAGGCCGCGTAGGCCTGCTGACGGCGCTCCCGCACCTGCGCCAGACGCGCGTCATGCTCTGCCGCCTGCGTCCAGCCGGCCGTGCCATCAAACACGACCAGGCCGGGATAGACCACCAGGTAGCCCAGGCCGAAGATGATGGTGATCACGAACAGATTCAGCCACCAGCGCGGCATCGGATTGTTCAGCTCGCGCAGGTCGTCGTCCCAGACATGGGCCTTCTCCTCGCCCTGCGCTTCCTCCCCCGGCTGGGGCCGCGAGGTCCACCAGATCAGCCACAGGCAACCGAAGATGTTGGCCAGGACCGCGATCGCGATCAGCCAGGCGCTCAGCGCGCTCATTGCTTGCCCCCCTGTTCATCGTCCAGCGGCATCCGCGCCGCGCGTTGAAAGTCCGCCCGCCGGCGGCCGCTGTAGGCCCACAGCACCACGCCGATGAAGGCGAGCAGTGCGCCTGCGGTCAACAGTCCGGTCAGCATCAGTGCGCCTCCCCGTGGTCCGCAGGGGCGTGCTGCTTCAGGTTCTGCAGGTAGGCGATCAGCGCCGTCATGCGGGTCTTGCCGCGCACCGCCTGTGGCGCCGCGGCGATGTCCTCGTCGCTGTAGGGCACGCCCACCCGGCGCAGCGCACGCATCATGCGCTGCACCTCCTCGCCATCCACCGGCTGGCTGGCCAGCCAGGGGTAGCCGGGCATGTTCGACTGCGGCACCAGGTCGCGCGGGCGCATCAGGTGAATCTGATGCCACTCGTCCGAATAGCGCCCGCCCACCCGGGCCAGGTCCGGCCCGGTCCGCTTGGAACCCCACTGGAAGGGATGGTCGTAGACCGACTCCCCGGCCACCGAATAGGGTCCGTAGCGCAGGGTCTCCTCGTGCAGGGTCCGCACCATCTGCGAATGACAGCCGTAGCAGCCCTCGCGCAGGTAGACATCGCGCCCGGCCACCGCCAGCGGCGGCAGGGGCTCGACACCGGGCGCCGGCCGGGTGCCGGCGCCGGCCGCCATCAGCGGCAGGATCTCGGCCAGCCCGCCGATGCTGATCACCAGGATGACCAGCAGGGCCATCAGGCCGATGTTCTTCTCGATCAGCTGATGGTTCATGCGGTGGCCTCCCTGCTGCGCACATCCGGCAGCGCATCGGGCTCCGGCATCACCGTCTTCCAGGTGTTCCAGGCCATCACCAGCATCCCGGAGAAGAACACCAGGCCACCGATCAGGCGCAGGAAGTAAAAGGGATAGGTGGCCTCCAGCGCCTCGATGAAGCTGTAGGTGAGGCTGCCGTTGTCATCGATGGCGCGCCACATCAGCCCCTGCATCACCCCGGCGATCCACATCGAGGCGATGTACAGGATCGTGCCGATGGTGGACAGCCAGAAGTGCAGATTGATCGCGGCCACGCTGTGCATCTCCAGCTTGCCCACGCAGCGGGGGATCAGCACGTAGAGCGAGCCCACCGTCATCATCGCCACCCAGCCCAGTGCGCCGGAGTGCACATGGCCGATGGTCCAGTCCGTGTAGTGGGACAGCGCGTTGACCGTCTTGATCGACATCATCGGCCCTTCGAAGGTGCTCATGCCGTAGAAGGACAGGGCCACGATCATGAACTTGATGATCGGGTCGGTGCGCAGCTTCTCCCAGGCGCCGGACAGGGTCATGATGCCGTTGATCATGCCGCCCCAGCTGGGTGCCAGGAGCACCAGCGAGAAGACCATGCCCAGGGACTGCACCCAGTCGGGCAGCGCGGTGTACTGCAGGTGGTGCGGCCCGGCCCACATGTAGATCGAGATCAGGGCCCAGAAGTGCACGATGGACAGGCGGTAGGAATAGATCGGCCGGCCGGCCTGCTTGGGCACGAAGTAGTACATCATGCCGAGGAAGCCGGCGGTGAGGAAAAAGCCCACCGCGTTGTGGCCGTACCACCATTGCACCATCGCATCGACCGTGCCCGAGTAGGCCGAATAGGAGCGCAGCCAGCCGTAGGGCATGGCCGCGCTGTTCACGATGTGCAGCACCGCCACGGTGAGGATGAAGGCACCGTAGAACCAGTTCGCCACGTAGATGTGGCGGGCCTGGCGACGCAGGATGGTGCCGAAGAACAGCACCGCGTAGGACACCCAGACCACCGCGATCAGCAGATCGATCGGCCATTCCAGTTCGGCGTATTCCTTGCCCTGGGTGTAACCCAGCGGCAGGGTGATGGCGGCGGCGACGATCACCGTCTGCCAGCCCCAGAAGGTGAAGGCGGCGAGACGATCAGAGATCAGCCGGGCCCGGCAGGTCCGTTGCACCACCCAGTAGCTGGTGGCGAACAGGGCGCAGCCGCCGAAGGCGAAGATCACCGCATTGGTATGCAAGGGACGCAGCCGCCCGTAGCTGAACCAGGGCAGGTCGAAGTTGAGCTGCGGCCACATCAGCTGGGCTGCCAGGACCACGCCGACCAACATGCCGACGACGCCCCAGAGCACCGTCGCCAGGGCAAACTGGGTGACGACCCGGTCGTTGTAGACGGGGGGATTTTCGGTATTCATTCCTGTGATTCCAGCCTGTGACGGCGGCATCTTCCTTGATGCGAGGGTCAGCCCAGCTGACCTGGATCAATTGCGCCCGGGCGGACCCTGACTAGTGACCCGCGGCAGGCGCCCGATGGGCCAGCACCGGGCAGGGTGCGCTGCGCAGCACCCGATCGGTCACCGAGCCGAGCAGCAGGCGGTCCAGGCCGGTCAGGCCGAGACTGCCCATCACCATGAGGTCGGCGCCATGCTCCGCCGCCAGCTCGACCAGCCGTTCGTGCACCCGCCCGCCGGACACCACCAGTTCCGGCTTGACCGGCAGCTGCGCCTTGTCGACCAGATCCTGCAGGCTGTCCCAGGCCAGTTCCCGCCCGGACTCGAAGAACTCCGCGTCGAAGTAAGGCGGCAGCGCCATGCTGTCCACCACATGCGCGACGATCAGATGCGCCCCCTGCGCATCGGCCAGTTCGGCGGCGCAGCGCAGCGCCGCCAGCGACGGTTCGGAAAAATCCACGGCCGCGAAAATGCACTGGGCATCGCCCGGCTCAGCGTGACGGGGACCCACCACCAGCACCGGCAGGGGTGCGGCGCGCACCACTTCCGCAGCCACGCTGCCCATGAACAAGCGCGGCACGCCACGGCGCTGATGGGTGCCGACCACGATCAGGTCGATGGCATGCTCCGCCGCATAGCGCAGGATCGCCGGGGCGGCGGAGGCGTCCCTTTCCGTGGCCTCGATGATGCGCAGCCCCTCCGGGCGCGGAATCTGGCCGGCATGCTCCCTGACCGTCCGGGCGATGTCCTCCTCGACATCCTTCTCGAACTCGGCCAGCCCCGGATAGCCGGTCCAGCCGTAGACGTCCTGCAACAGCACGTGGACGTACAGGACATGCAATTCGGCCCCATGGCTGGCCGCCAGCGCGGCGGCATGGTCCCGGGCGGCTTCCGATTCGGCCGCGAAATCTGTGGCCAGCAGGATGCGCTGGAATCTGGGCATGGGGGGTCTCCTGTCGGCGGCCGCGAATCGGCCAGTTCGGTTTCAGCCTGCACCTTGCCCCGCGCCAGTGAAATGACCTGGATCAAGCGCCGACAAGGGCCGCCCCCGGAGCATGGCGCCCTTCGTGGGCAGCGCTGGAATCCCGGCCAGGAACCGGCCATGCAGCGCATTGCCAGGGCCCGGCAAAATGCCGCACAGTGCCATTGCCCGCCGCCCGCTGGCTGCGCCGGGCACCCAGCCGCAACCGGAGCCTGCCGCATGAGCAACTATCGCAACATACTGGGCGTGCTGGACCTGTCCGGCGATGTCGAAGAACACTGCGAAAGGATTCTCGGCCTGGCGCAGCGATACGGCGCCCGCCTGACATTCGCCATCGCCCCGCTGGACCTGCCCCGGGCCATCGGCCGCGAGGGCGAGGATCTGCGACGGCTGGCCCGGCAGGAAGCGCAGCGCCGCAGCCGCTGGCTGGACGACTGGCTGGCCCGGCACCCGGGTGATCCGGCGCCACAGCGCATTGCGCTTGAGGGCATCCCGTTTCTGGCCATCATTCACCAGGTGCAGTCGGCCGGCCATGATCTGGTCATCAAGGCGGCAGAGGACCCGGACTGGAGCGATCGCCTGTTCGGCAGCGATGACATGCATCTGCTGCGCAAATGTCCCTGCCCGGTCTGGCTCAACCGGCCGGGCCGGCCGCAGCTGCGCCGCATCCTGCTGGCCCTGAAGCTGCGCGAGGATGGCTCCGAAACCGCGCGCGCGAGGACGACCCGCGAGGGCCTGAATCGGGATTTGTTCGAGCAGGCCCGGAGCCTGGCCGACAGCAGCGCCAGCGAGCTGCATGTCGTACACGCCTGGGAGGCCCCCGGCGAATCCCTGATGAGCGGGGGCTTCGCCGCGGTACCCCAGAGCAAGATCAGGGCCTACGTGGAGCTGGTGGCGCAGGAGCACGCCAGGCTGTTCGATGATTTCCTGCGGGGCATGCCGGCAGGAAGCGGCGACAAGGCGGCAGTTCGGCACCTGATCAAGGGCGGAGCCCCCAGCGTGATCCCGGAACTGGTCCGCCAGTTGCGCATCGACCTCGTGATCATGGGCACCATCGGGCGCAGCGGCGTGCCCGGGCTGCTCATCGGCAACACGGCGGAGGCGATCCTGGATCAGCTCCGGTGTTCGGTGCTGGCGATCAAGCCGCCGGGCTTCGTCAGCCCGGTGCGCTGAGCCCCGCGCCGGCTGCCTGGCCCTCGACAGCCGGCGCCAATCCGCTAGCATGCACGCGCCACAGCGCCACGCCCGCCACGGAAAACCCGCTTGCCAGACCTGTTCTTCTACGCCCTGCTCGCCGCCACCGGACTCATCGCCGGGGTCATCAACACCCTGGCCGGCGGTGGCAGCAATCTGACCCTGCCCGCCCTGATGCTGCTCGGTCTGCCGGCGGATGTGGCCAATGCCACCAACCGGGTCGGGGTCATCCTGCAGTGCGCGGTCGGCGCCCGTGGCCTGCATCATGCCGGCCACCTGCCGCTGCACGATGCCGCCTGGATCCTGGGCCTGACCATGCTCGGCGGACTCGGCGGCGCCGTCCTCGCCGCCTTCCTGCCGAACCTCTATCTGAAGCCCGTCATGCTGGCCAGCATCACCGCGCTGGCCCTGATCATCCTGTTGCGACCGGCCGTCATCGCGGTACCGCCAGGCACGGCCACCGTGGATGCCGGCAAGCATCCGCACACCTGGCCTTACCTGCTCCTGGCGGGTTTCTATGGCGGCTTCGTCCAGGCCGGGGTGGGCTTCATCCTGGTCGGCGCCTTCGCCGGGGTGCTGCGCTACGACCTGTTGCGCGCCAACGCCCTGAAGCTGCTGGCCACCTTCTGCTTCACCGCGGTCGCCCTGGGGGTGTTCATCTGGCAGGGCCAGGTGATGTGGCTGCCGGGCCTGATCCTGGCGGCCGGCACCATGACCGGCGCCTGGCTCAGCGTGGGCTGGGCGATCAAGCTGAGCCAGACAACCATGAAGTGGTTCCTGTTCCTGATGACCCTGGTGGCTTGCGGCGCCGCCCTGCTGTTCTGACCTGACCGAGCCGCTCCCCGCACGAGGAGCTGGCAGACAGGGCCCGGGCGACTGAGGACGCCGACCGCGGCCGGCCGTCCCCGCCGCCGCGATCTCCCCCGGCAGACGCCCCAACGCGCGGCGGTGTCCTCCATCGGCTGCCAGCCGGACCTCGCTGGCCCTGAAAGACCTGCCGGCTGAAAAACTTTTCGAAAATTTCACATCCAGTTGCCCGGGAGGGCCGTAAGCCGCTGTAGAACACTTTTGCACGAGCCCATTCATGCGGATTGCGATCATCGGCGGCGGCATCGCCGGCCTGACCAGCGCCTACCAGTTGCACCGGCATCACGAGCTCGTCCTCTACGAGAAAGCTGATGCCCCCGGCGGGCACAGCTGGACCGTCGACGTGGAACTGGAGCAGGGTCGCTGGGCGGTGGATACCGGCTTCATCGTCTACAACGAGCGCACCTACCCGAACTTCATCCGTCTGCTGGGCGAACTCGGCATCGCCGGCCAGCCCACCCCGATGAGCTTCAGTGTCAGCGACCCGGCCTCCGGTCTGGAGTACGCCAGCGACGGCCTGGGCGGCATCTTTGCCCAGCGCCGCAACCTGCTGAGCCCGAGCCACTACCGCATGGTCGCCGAGATCCTGCGCTTCAACCGCCAGGCCCGGCAGCTGCTCGAACAGCCCTGCGGCCTGAGCCTGGGCGAATACCTGCGGGAAGGCGACTACTCGCCCGCCGTCATCGAGCGCTACCTGCTGCCCATGTGCGCCGCCATCTGGTCGGCCTCGCTGGACGAGGCCGGCGAATTCCCTGCCGACC
>JBFJTN010000170.1:0-7964 GCA_041625325.1 Oceanococcus sp.
CAGAATCCGGGGATTGCCCTGGGACAGTGCCGTCATGCGCTGACTCCGCGATGGCCGAGCCTGATTCTAGGCGCGGTTAGGACCGGCGCGATAGCGGCAGGGCCGCCACTGGCCGCTGCCGTCAGAGCCGAACGGGCCTGGATGACGGCGAACCCGACGAGTGACGGACAGCCTGCCGCCATCGCTGTGACAGGGCCCAGGTCAGGGTCGACTGCTGAGGGCCAGGCTGGCCGGGTGTCCTGCCGGCACCGGCTGGTCGCTGAGCACGCAGTGGGTGCCGCGCGGCCCGTACATCTCGGCGATGCAGCGATTGCAGGCCGTGCAACCGGAGGCCTGCGGCTCGCCCTGCTCCCAGCGCTGGATCAGATCCGGGTCATGGATCAGGGCGCGCCCCAGCGCCATGGCCTCGAAGCCCTCCTGACGCAGCTGCCGGGCCTGATCCGGCGCGGTCAGCCCGCCCAGATAGCACAGCGGCAGGCTCAGCTGGCGACGCAGTTCGCGTGAATACGGCAGCAGGTACAGCGGCGCGAACGGTCGGCGCGGCTGACGCAGGGCCATCAGGGCCGACAGATACTTGAAGACCCCGCGGGCGGCCGCGGTCATCGAGCGCATTGGCAGCGGGCTGCCGAAGATGGTCCAGGGCGCCTCCACATTCATGCCGGCGGACAGCACCAGCATGTGGGCGCCGGCCTGCTCCAGCGCCCGGCCATAGACCACCACATCCTCCAGGCTGCTGCCACGGGCGTGGCCCTCCACCACGCTGAGCTTGCACAGCACGGCCATATCGTTGCCCACGGCTGCCCGCACCGCCTCCAGCACCCGCACCGGAAAGCGCACCCGGCGCGCGGCGCTGCCGCCCCAGTCGTCCTGGCGGTGGTTGTAGGCCGGCGACAGGAACTGGCTGAGCAGGTAGCCATGGCCCATGTGCAGTTCCACCGCGTCGAAGCCGGCCTCCCGGGCCCGCTGCGCGGCGGCCACGAACTGCGCGGTCAGCCGCTTCAGATCGTCCTCCTGCGCGGCGCGCTTGAACCAGCGCCCGGCCATGATGCCGGGCGGATTCAGGCCGCCATCGGCGCTGAGCGGACGCGGATGCTCCTCAAGGGCGGGCAGAAAGTTGAAGGCGCCGCCATGGGTGATCTGGGCGCAGGCCGCCCCGCCCTCGCGATGGATGGCATCGGTGAAGCGGCGCAGAGCCGGCACGCTGGCTGCATCCAGGCAGGGCTGATCGACGAAGGTGCGTCCGTCCGGGCTGATCGCACAATAGGCCAGCACGTTCAGGCCCACGCCGCCGGCGGCGATGCGGCGGTGGAACTCGATCAGGCTGTCGCTGATCTGTCCGGCCGGCGCCATGCCCTCATTGGTAGCGCTTTTGATGAAGCGGTTGCGCAGCCTCAGCGGCCCCAGCTGCAGGGGCTCGAAAGGACTGTCGGCTGCGCTCAGGACAACCTCAGCGCTTGACGATGACCGAGGAACCATGACCGAACAGGCCCTGGTTGGCGGTGATGCCCACCTGTGCCCCGGCCACCTGCCGCTCGCCGGCCTGGCCGCGCAGCTGCCAGGTCAGTTCGCAGACCTGGGCCAGGGCCTGGGCCGGCACCGCCTCGCCGAAGCAGGCCAGCCCGCCGGAAGCATTGACCGGGATGCGGCCACCGACCCGGGTCGCGCCGGCCCGCAGCAGGGCCGCGGCCTCGCCGCGCGGGCACAGCTGCAGATCTTCGATCCAGTCCAATTCCAGCGCGGTGGACAGGTCGTAGACCTCGGCCAGGCTGACATCCTCCGGCCCGAGACCCGCCTCTTCGTAGGCCTTGGCCGGCAGGGCCGCACGAAAAGACCGGGCAGGCGCCGCCACAGCCGAATCGGTGGCGATATCGGGCATCTCGACCAGGCCCGATGCGAAGCTCGGGGTGACGGTCGAAATGGCCGCGATCTTCGGCGCATCCACCTTGCCCAGCCGCCGCGCATAGTCGAGGCTGGACACGATCAGGGCGGCGCCACCGTCCGAGGTGGCGCAGATGTCCATCAGGCGCAGCGGATCCGCCACCATGGCCGAGGCGGCGACATCCTCGGCGCTGAACTGCTTGCGGTAGCGGGCATTCGGGTTGCTGAAACCATGCGCCGCATTCTTGACCTTCACCGCGGCGAAGTCTTCCGGCGTGTCGCCGTAGAGCTCCATGCGCCGACGCGCATACAGGGCGAAATAGGTCGGATTGGTGATGCCCAGGCGAAAGCGGACCCAGTCCGGGTCTTCCGGCCGATCTCCGGCCTGCGGCTTGAGAAAGCCCTTGGGGGTGGTGTCGGCGCCGACCACCAGGGCCACATCGACCTCGCCGGAGAGAATCTTCGCCCGGGCCGCGGCCAGGGCCTGCGAACCGGAGGCGCAGGCGGCGTAGGAGGTGTTGACCTCGGCGCCCTGCCAGCCCAGCGCCTGGGCGAAGGTGGCGCCGGCCACATAACCGGGATAGCCGCAGCGCACGGTGCCGCCACCGGAGACGAACTGCACCTCGCGCCAGGGCACCCCGGCATCGGCCAGGGCCGCGCGGGCCGCATGGACCCCGTATTCGACGAAATTGCGCCCCCATTTTCCCCAGGGGTGCATGCCGGCGCCGAGGATGGCGATCTCGCGGTTATTGCTCATGCGGTTGGCTCCTGCGGGCGCCATTTCCAGCAGACCCGGTCGCCGTCCGCGCCCGGCACGTCCTCCAGCACCAGTTCCATGGCCATGCCGGCCTTGAGCTGCTCCACCCCGACACCGCTGACCACCTGCCCGAGCACGATCATCTGCTCACGCTCCAGCTGCACCGCGGCGATGGCGAAGGGCACATGGGGTTCAGCCGCCACGTAGGGCTCGGGCGGTGGATACACCGCATTGGTGAAGGACCACAGGCGGCCCTGCCGCGACAGGGTCAGTTCCTCGAAGGATTCGCTGTCGCAATCCGGGTTGCGGCAGTAGCCGCTCTGCTTCGGGAAGTAGTAGGTCCCGCAGGCGCTGCAGCGGCTGCCGAGCAGCGCCGGTGCGGCCTCCTCAAGAGTGAACCAGCCCTCGATGATGGGTTCAGACACGGGCGGCCTCCCGGATGCCCGGTGGATTGTCCTTGAGCTGGCGGGCGCGCAGGTCCTTGGGATCCAGCTGCCGGATGATCTCCAGCTGCGCGTCCGTGGGTTGCGCGGTCTCGCCGCAATCCTCGGCGCGCAGCAGCTCGAAGCCGGTGTTTTGCTGCACTTCCTCGAAGCTGACCCCGGGGTGCAGGCTGATCACCCGGATCGCATGATCGGGTCCGCCGAAGTCCATCACGCAGAGGTTGGTGACGATCCTCTCGACACTGGCGAAATCGCGGCGCACGCCGGCCGGCCAGTTCTCGCTGCGGTAGCCCACCGAGCAGACCACATCCACCTCGCCCTCGACGAAGACCCGGGTGGAATGATTCGGCACGAACATGGAATTGGCGTGATTGATGCTGTTGCCAGGGAAACCGCGCAGCCCCAGCATCTGCCGCTTGGGCCGGTCGAATTCGCCGATGCAGGAGATGTTGGCCTGCCCCCAGCGATCCACCTGCACCGGTCCGACCAGGGCGTGGCGACGCCCATGCCAGAGCAGATCAAAGACCCGCGAATACGGCATGTAGCCACCGTAGGCGCGGCCCTCATGGCTTTTCGCACCCAGGGCCACCGGGGTTTCCGTGAGATAGGCCTCCCCGTCGGTGATCATCAGCTGCGGGCTGTGACTGAGCTTGGCCAGGCCCTGGGCTATGCGCGGGATCACGCCTATGCCGGTGGCCAGCACCTCGCCGTCGTTCTTCCAGACATCCGCGCAGGCGCAGATCAGCAGTTCGGACAGGGTGAATGCACTCATCTTCAGAACACCTGGCGGGGCAAGCGGGTGATGGCGTCCAGGCCGCCGACGGCGGCCTGGTAGTCGGCTTCGCTGGCGCCGAGGAATTCCTCGACGTAGGCCGGCCAGCCGCCCTCCTCCGCCGCCGCCTGGCAGTAGCGCTTGATGTGGGCGGCGTCCCAGCCGTAGCCGGGCACGTGCGAGCTGGGATGGGCCCCGCCGCGGGCGGCGACCACACCATTGACCAGGCTGCGCTCGAACAGATTGGCCCGGGCATCGTCCTCATCCGAGTCCAGACGCTCGCAGACCTCCTCGGCGCTGACGAAGGTGCGCTGCGCGGCGCGGGCGAACCACTCGTCGAAGAAGGGATCGGGACTGTAGACCCGGACATTGCCCAGCGCATCCGCCTTGTGCACATGCAGCAGCGCCACGTCCAGCGGGATCGCCGGCATGGCCAGCAGGGTCTCGCCGTCATCGTAGGGCGAGACCACGCAGCGCACATCCGGGTTGTTCTGCAGGAAGGCGGTGCCCAGGCCGGCGCGCATGGGCAGGAATGGCAGGCGGTAGGCCGCGGCGCGCAGACCCCAGTGCAGCATGCCCTCGTCCAGTTCCATGGCTTCGACCGTGCCGGCCTCGCGGGCCTGGCGGAAGAAGGGCTCCAGCGGAATGAAATCCAGCGAGACAAAGCCGTAGATCAGCTTCTTCACCTTGCCGGCCGCACACAGCATGCCCATGTCCATGCCGCCGTAGCCGACCAGGGTCAGGTCCTTGAGCTCCGAGCGCAGGATTTCCCGCACCAGGCTCATCGGCTTGCGCCGTGGCCCCCAGCCGCCGATGCCGATGGTCATGCCATCTTCGAGCTGCGCCACCACTTCGGCGGCGCTCATGTTCTTGTCCAGTGCCATAGTTTTTATCCGCAGATGACGCAGATGTCTCAGATGAAATGCACGCTGCCCACCGTTGCGGCGAGGCAGGGGAAGCTCACTCCGGGCCCGATGCGCTGGCGCTACAGCCCGCAGGATCCCATCTGCAACATCTGCGTCATCTGCGGATCTCTCAATCCTTGATTACTGAAAACCCACCGAGAAGTCGTGCCCCCAGATGGACACCGCTTCCGAGCGGGTGGTCTGGTGCGAGGCGGGATCGACGGTGATGCCGCCCCAGCCATACTCCAGGGCGAAATTGCCGGGGGTCATCATGTAGAAGGAGGTCATCTGATCGTTGACGTGCTGACCCAGGGTGGCCATCAGCTTGACCCCGGCCTGCTGCATGCGGTCATGCGCCTTGCCCACATCGGTCATGGTGGTGACCTCGACCATGGCATGCACGCAGCCGGCCGGATTCGGCATTTCGGCCAGGGCCAGCGAGTGATGGCGCGGATTGCCGGCATGCAGGAAGCGGATGCGCACCACCGGGGCATCCGGCCCGGGCTGGAAATCGAATTCGTCGGACACGCCAAAACCCAGCACCTCGGTGAAGAAGGCGAAAGCCTCGTCGAAGGGCAGCGCCGGCAGCACGGTGTGGCCCATGCCCATCTCGCCGGTGACGAATCCCTCCACGCCGATGGGGGAACGGAAGGGCTCGGCGCCGCCGGTGTAGCCGTAGCCCACCTCGTGGCGGTTGCCCGCCGGGTCGGTGAAGCTGATCAGGCCGGACAGCTTGCGCGCCGCCTTCAGCGCCTCGGCGCCCTCCTCGACCGCGACGCCCGCGGCTTCCAGCGCGGCCTTCACCTCTGCCAGCGCCGCCGCATCGGCCACCTGCCAGCCGGAAGCGAGGTAGCGGTCCTCGTCTCCGCTGACCACCGCGATGCGGTAATCCCGCGCGTCCAGCTTGAGAAACAGACCGCCGTCAGGCGCCGTCGCGCTGGTGGCGCCGATGACCTGTTCCGCGTAGTCCTTCCACTTCGCCAGATCGGTGCTCTGCACCACGATGTAGGCCAGAGCCTCGAGTTTGCATGCCATCAGCGCGAATCCTTGTGTTCTGTGCAGGCCAAGCCGGATTATCCGGAGCGCCACCCCCTTGCGGCTTCACCCGTTGGGGTGAGTGGCCGGCCATCCCGGTTCCTGCCCATGCGACAATGGCGGCTGATCCCTGCCGCCCCGGCCATGTCCCAGACCCTCTCCGAACTGCAGATCGACCCCCGTTTCCGCGGCCCCGACCAATCCGGCAACGGCGGCTATGTCTGCGGCCTGCTGGCCCGCCATCTGCCCGGCGCCTGTCGGGTGCGCCTGCTGGCCCCGCCGCCCTTGTCACGCCCGCTGCAGTTGCTGCGGGCCCAGGACAACGGCCTGCAGCTGCTGGACGGTGATCAGCCGGTGGCCCAGGCCTGGCCTGATCAACTCAGCATGGAGATTCCGCCGGCGCCGCCCATGGAGCAGGTGCACCGCGCCTCCGGCCTTTACCGCGGATTCACCCGGCACAGCTTTCCGCGCTGCTTTGTCTGCGGACCCGAGCGGCAGGCCGGCGATGGCCTGCACATCTTTCCCGGCCCGGCCGAGGGCGAGGACCGGGTGATGGCGCCCTGGACCCCGGATCCTTCGCTGGCCGATGGCGATGCGATCCGTCCGGAATTCCTGTGGGCGGCGCTGGACTGCCCCAGCGGCTTCGCGGTCTGGCCGGATGATCCGGCGCTGACCATCCTGCTCGGCGAATTTCGCGCACATCTGGCCGGCACCCTGCAGGCCGGCGAGGCCTGCCGCATCGTCGCCTGGCCGCTGGGTCGGGACGGGCGCAAGCGCCACGCGGCCTGTGCGCTGTACGGAGAAGACGGTCAGCCGGTCGCCTGGGCGCAGGCAACCTGGATCGAGGTGCCCGCCAGTCGCTTCGCGGCGGCCTGAGCGGCATGCGTCGCCTGCTCGCCCTGTTGCCCCTGCTGGGTTTCGCAAGCCCGGCACCGGCGGCGCCCCCGGAACCTGCCGATGCGCCCAGCGTGATCCTGCTGCATGGCCTGGCCCGCAGCGCCCGCTCGATGGACAAGATGGCAGAGGCCCTGGGCCAGGCCGGCTTCACGGTGTGCAATATCGATTACCCCTCCCGCCACCACCCGGTCGAGGACCTGGCGATGCGGCATGTTCTGCCGCAGATCCAGCAGTGTCTCGGCGCAAGCACCCCGGCGCCGCACTTCGTCACCCATTCCATGGGCGGCATCATCGTCCGCCAGCTCGCGGCCAGCGGCGCGCTGCCCGCCATCGGTCGGGTGGTGATGCTCGGGCCGCCCAATGGCGGCAGCGAGGTGGTGGACAGCCTGGCGGACTGGCCCCTGTTCGGCTACCTCAATGGCCCTGCCGGCCGGCAGCTCGGCACCGGCGACGATGAACTGCCACAGCAGCTCGGACCGGCCCGCTTCGAAGCCGGCGTCATCGCCGGCAGCTTCAGCATCAATCCCTTGCTGTCCCTGCTCATCCCGGGCGAGGATGACGGCAAGGTCTCGCTGGCGCGCGCACGCCTGGACGGCATGCGTGACTATCGCGTGATGCCGGTCAGCCATCCGCTGATGATGCGCAACAGCGAGGTCATCGAGCAGACCATTCACTTCCTGCGCCATGGCCGCTTCCTCGACGAATCGGACCAGGACCACCGTTGATCGACATTCCCATGACCGTATCGCTCTCAGCCCCCTCCCCCGACGCCGTCATCCTCACCGCGCTCCGCAGCGGCGACCTGCCTGACTGGCTGGAACACTGCAAACCCGCCGCCCGGCGCTGGATCGAATCCAGCGGCTTTGCAGCCCAACCCGGCAGCTGGTGCCTGCTGCCCGGCGCTGACGGCGCGCTGGCCCGGGTGCTGGTCGGCACCGAAGACCACCCGGACCTCTGGACCTGCGCCGGCCTGCCCACCGCGCTTCCCGAGGGCGACTACGCACTGGACGACAGCTGGCCCAGGGAACAGATCAGCGCCCTGAGCCTGGGCTGGCTGCTGGGCAGCTACCGCTTCGAGCGCTATCGCAAGGCGGAACGCCCGCCGGCCCGCCTGTGCCGCCATCCGGACTGCGATGACGCCTGGGTCGACGCCATGACCGACGGCATCTTCCGCACCCGCGATCTGGTCAACACGCCGGCCCAGGACATGATGCCGCAGCAGCTGTCCGCGGCGCTGGCCGCGCTGGCCGAAGAACATGGCGCGGAGTTCACGGAGA
>JBFJTN010000171.1:0-7926 GCA_041625325.1 Oceanococcus sp.
GAAGACCTGTTCGTTGAACAGCGGCTCCTCGTTGGAGAATTCCATCGCCAGGTAGCGATTGGACTGCAGGTCGTAGATCACGTGACCGGCGGGGCCGACGGAATCGGTCCACGGAATCATGATCTGGTGGTACTCCTGAATCCGCCAGAGCTGATCGCGGTTGTCGTAGATGTCCACCACCAGCGCGGTCCAGGAGTCTTCATCGACGTAGAAGGTCCGCCGCTTGTAGATGTGGCTGGTGCCTTCGCGCAGGAAGGAATCCACCACCCAGACACGATGCAGTTCGTAGCGGGCCAGCTCCTGATTGATGTGACCTTCGCGCACGATGTCGTCGTAGGTCAGGCGATCGTCCACCAGCTTGTAGGCGTTGTAGGGGACGAGCATTTCGCGCTTGCCGACCAGCTTCCAGCGGTAGCGGTCGGTGGCGCCGTTGAACACGTCCAGCTGGTCATTGGTGCGCAGGCCGTCCGAGCCGGTGCCGGGATTGTCATAGGCGACGTTGGGCGCGCGGCGCACGCGGCGCTGACCCGGGTTGTACAGCCAGGCGCGGCGCGGCTCCTGCCACTGGTTCATGGTCTCGTGCACCAGCAGCACCTGGCCGGCCGAACGCGGCGGCGCCAGGGTGATCTGCAGGAAGTAGGTCATCACCCCGTTCAGATCATTGAATTCGACCCCCGGCTGGGCATAGCTGAACAGCACGTCCTCGCGCAGCTTGTGCGGGGTGAACGCGCCGGACAGCTGCACCGCCAGCTGCACGTTGTAGCGCCGGATGGAGACGCCGCGGAACCGGGTCTTGTGGTTCCACATGATCTCCTTGCCTTCCTTCGGGATCGGGTAGGGCACCCCGATGGAGACATCAACCATGGATTCGCCGAAATTCTCCAGGCGGCCCTTCAGCGCATTGCGCTTGGTCGCCTCGTAGACGTAATCCGGCGCGTACACCGAGCGGACGCTCGGGTAGACCTTCATCTTGTAGGTGCCCGGGAAGCGCGCGAGCAGGGTCTGGTGGCTGGGGCTGAGCAGCTCGGTGTACTCGGAGGCATTGGCCGAACTGATCGTGTACAGCGGCTTCTGGTCGCCGATGCCGGGGTAGCTTTCCGGATGCCGGGCCACGCTGTCGGCCGGCTTGCGCGCCATCACGTAGCCGCCTTCCCATTCCGGAATGCTGCCGTCCTCGTTGGCGGCTTTTTCCGCGCCCAGCGGGGTGAGGTCCTGGCCCAATCGGGCCGCCTCTTCCGCGCTGACCGCAGCCTGTGCGGTGGAAAAAAGAAAGCCCGTCAGCGCCGTGCCGAGCCAGACCAGTTGTGCTCGCGTCATATGTCTTCCCCCGGAACTCTGCCGGTTCCTGTGAATTCTCCTGGGGGGGCAGGATAACCCAGTTGCCCCCGCCACCGGCAAGTTATCCGCCGGCCTGTTCCCGCTGGTCCACCACCGTGCCGTCCTCGTCAACCGTTTCCAGCACGACGCGGTAGCCCCACAGGCGGGCCAGATGCTTCATCACCTCGCTCGCGTCCTCGTCAACCAGCGGACGGTTGTGCAGACGGAAATGCCGCAGGGTCAGGGTGCGATCGCCCTTGATGTCGAAATCCCAGACCTGGATGTCGGGAATCAGGTAAGCCCGGTTGTACTGGCGGGCCAGGTGGCGCCGCAGCTGCCGGTATCCCTGTTCGTTGTGGATGACATCGACCAGCAGGTGCTCGTTGTCCTCGCGGTCGGAGATTTCGAACAGGCGAAACTGCCGCATCAGCTTGGGCGAGAGGTACTGGCCGATGAAGGATTCATCCTTGAAGTTGCGCATGGCGAAATCCAGCACCTGAAGCCAGTCGCCGCCGGCGATGGCCGGGAACCAGGCGCGATCCTCGTCGTCCGGCGCCTCGCAGATGCGACGGATGTCCTGGAACATCGCGAAGCCCAGCGCATAGGGGTTGATCCCGGAATAGCGGGGGTCATCGAAGCCCGGCTGGAACACCACGTTGGTGTGCGAGGCCAGGACCTCCATCATGAAAGCGTCATTGACCCGGCCGCGGTCGTACAGATCGTGCAGCAGGCGGTAATGCCAGAAGCAGGCCCAGCCCTCGTTCATCACCTTGGTCATGCCCTGGGGATAGAAGTACTGCGCCATCTTGCGCACGATGCGCAGGATTTCCCGCTGCCAGGGCTCCAGGCTGGGCGAGTGTTTCTCGATGAAGTAGAGGACGTTCTCCTGCGGCTCGGGCGGGAAGCGCTGGCCGTCCCGTTCCCGGCGCCCTTTGGCGTGCTTCACCGTGGGCAGGGTGCGCCAGATCTCGTCGTACTGCTTCCAGTCATGCTCGGCCCGCTCGCGCTGGCGCTCCTCCTCCTCCTGGGCGGACAGCGGGGTGGGGTGGTGGTAGCGATCCACCCCGTGCTGCATCAGGGCGTGGGCGGAGTCCAGCACGTCCTCGACCCGGTCCACCCCGTAGCGCTCCTCGCACTTCAGAACATAGCTGCGGGCGAACACCATGTAGTCGATGATGGCGTCCGCGTTGGTCCACTGGCGGAACAGGTAGTTGCCCTTGAAGAAGGAGTTGTGGCCGTAGCAGGCGTGGGCGATGACCAGGGCCTGCATGGGCATCGTGTTCTCCTCCATCAGGTAGCTGATGCAGGGGTTGGAGTTGATCACGATCTCGTAGGCCAGGCCCTGGGCGCCCTTGCGGTAGCGCTGCTCGTTGCGGATGAATTCCTTGCCATGACTCCAGTGCGGATAGCCGATGGGCAGGCCCAGCGAGGCGTAGGCATCGAGCATCTGCTCCGAGGCGATCACCTCGATCTGGTTGGGGTAGGTGTCCAGGCCGTAGTCGTTGCGCGCGATGTCGGCGATGGCCAGGTCATAGTCCTGGATCAGCTCGAAGGACCATTCGGCACCGGTGGACAGGTACTCCCTGCGGGCGATTTCGCTCACGCGGCCTCCCGGGAAAACAGCTCACGCAGCACCGGATAGACATCCCGCCGGCTGGTGACGCAGCGCATCGCGAAACGGGGGTCGCTGATCTGCCTGTAGACCGCCGACAGCGGGGTGGCGCGCTCGCCGCTGTCCGGCACCTCGACATAGGCGAAGTAGCGCAGCAGCGGCAGCAGATTGTTCTGCAGCATGGCGCGGCTCTTCTCGGTGTCGGCGCCGAAGGCGTCGCCATCGGAGACCTGCGCGCCATAGAGGTTCCAGCTGTCGGTGGGGAAGCGATCCAGGATGATCTCGTGCATCAGCTTGAGCGCGGAACAGACGATGGTGCCGCCGGTCTTGCGGTCGTAGAAGAAGGTCTGTTCGTCGACCTCTTCCGCGTCCGAGGTGTGGCGGATGAAGACCACCTCGACATGCTCGTACTTGCGCGACAGGAACAGGTAGAGCAGGGTGAAGAATCGTTTGGCCAGATCCTTCTTGGCCTCGTCCATCGAGGCCGAGACGTCCATCAGGCAGAACATGGCGGCGCGGCTGACCGGCTTCATCACCTGGGTCCGGTTGCGGAAGCGCAGGTCGAATTCGTCCAGATAGGGAATCTTCTTCAGCCGCTCGCGCAGGGCCTCGATCTCCTGCGGCGGGCCACCGGCTTTTTCCAGCGCTTCCAGCTCCCGGCGCAGCGGCGCGCCCAGGGCGATGCGCCTGGCCATGGCGTTCTTCAGTGAGCGCGTGATCTCCAGGTTCATCGGCGTGCCGCTGGGGGTGTGGCCGGCCCGCTCCCACTTCGGCTCGCGGATGTCGCCCAGGGCATTGCGCGCCAGGCGCGGCAGTTCCAGGTCGTCGAAGAACAGGTTCATGAACTCTTCACGGGACAGCGAGAACATGAACTCGTCCTCGCCTTCGCCCGAGTCGCTGGGCTCGCCCTGGCCGGAGCCGCCACCGCCGCCGCCCGGGCGTCGGATGCGGTCGCCGGGCGCGAACTCCTTGTTGCCGGGATGAATGATGTTGCGATCGCCACCCTGGCCGTGGCGGAAGCTGGGTTCGGAAATGTCCCGCACCGGGATCTTCACCTCGCCGCCGTGATCCATGTCGGTGATCGAGCGCTGGGACACCACATCTCCCAGCGAGCGCCGGATCTGCTTCTTGTAGCGGCGCAGGAAGCGCTGGCGGTTGACCGCCGATTTCTTGCGGTCGTTCAGGCGCCGGTCAATGATGATGGACATCTGCAGGCTCCCCTTGGCGGGCTTCGGCGGATCAGGCGGACTTGCGCACCCTCAGGTACCACTCCGAGAGCAGGCGGACCTGCTTGCGGGTGTAGCCCTTCTCCACCATGCGGTCGACGAAGTTCTCGTGCTTCTGCTGGTCTTCCGCCGAGGCCTTGGCGTTGAAGGAGATCACCGGCAGCAGTTCCTCGGTGGAGGAGAACATCTTCTTCTCGATCACGTCGCGCATCTTCTCGTAGCTGGTCCAGGCCGGGTTCTTGCCCTCGTTCTGAGCCCGCGCACGCAGGGTGAAGTTGACCACCTCGTTGCGGAAGTCCTTGGGGTTGGCGATGCCGGCCGGCTTTTCGATCTTCTCCAGCTCGGCGTTGAGGGCGGAGCGGTCGAAGCTGGCCCCGGTGTCCGGGTCGCGGTAGTCCTCGTCCTGGATCCAGTAGTCGGCGAAAATGACGTAGCGATCGAAAATGTTCTGGCCGTATTCGGAGTAGCTTTCCAGATAGGCGGTCTGGATCTCCTTGCCGATGAATTCGGCGTAACGCACCGCCAGCCAGCCCTTGATGAATTCGAGGTAGCGGCGCTGGGTATCTTCCGGCAGCTGTTCGCGCAGCACCCGCTGCTCCAGCACGTACATCAGGTGGACGGGGTTGGCGGCGACCTCCTCGGCATCGTAGTTGAACACCGCGGACAGCACCTTGAAGGCGAAGCGGGTGGAGGAGCCGGTCATGCCCTCGTCGATGCCCGCGAAATCACGGTATTCCTGGATCGACTTCGCCGCCGGGTCGGTGTCCTTGAGGTTCTCTCCATCGTAGACCCGCATCTTGGAATAGATCGAGGAATTCTCCGGCTCGGCCAGGCGGGTCAGCACCGAAAACTGCGCCATCATGTCCAGGGTGCCCGGCGCGCAGGGCGCCTTGGACAGCGAGGAGTTGGTCAGCAGCTTCTCGTAGATCCTGCGCTCTTCCGAGATGCGCAGGCAGTAGGGCACCTTGACGATGTAGACGCGGTCGAGAAAGGCCTCGTTGTGCTTGTTGTTGCGGAAGGTCTGCCACTCGGACTCGTTGGAATGGGCCAGGATGATGCCCTGGGAGGGAATCGCCGAGAATCCTTCGGTGCCCTTGTAATTGCCTTCCTGGGTCGCGGTCAGCAGCGGGTGCAGCATCTTGATCGGCGCCTTGAACATCTCGACGAACTCGAGCAGCCCCTGATTGGCCGCGCACAGGCCACCGGAGTAGCTGTAGGCGTCGGGATCATTCTGCGCATAGCCTTCCAGCTTGCGGATGTCGACCTTGCCGACCAGGGCGGAGATGTCCTGGTTGTTCTCGTCGCCGGGTTCGGTCTTGGCGATGGCCACCTGCTTGAGCACGGAGGGCTGGATGCGCACGACCCTGAACTGGGACAGGTCGCCATCGTATTCGGCCAGACGCTTGATCGCCCAGGGCGAGGCGATGCCGGTCAGATAGCGGCGGGGAATGCCGTATTCCTCTTTCAGGGCCTCGCCGTCGCGCTCGGGGTGGAACAGACCCAGCGGTGATTCATTGACCGGCGATCCTTTCAGGGCATAGATCGGATAGGCCTCCATCAGCTGCTTCAGCTTCTCCGCGATGGAGGATTTGCCGCCGCCCACCGGGCCGAGCAGGTACAGCACCTGCTTGCGTTCTTCCAGGCCCTGCGCGGCATGCTTGAAATAGGCAACGATCTGCTCGATCACATCCTCCAGGCCGTAGAACTCCGAGAAGGCCGGATAGCGGTGGATGATGCGGTTGGAAAAGATGCGCGACAGCTGCGGATTCTTGCGCGTGTCGACGATCTCGGGCTCGCCGATGGCCTGAAGCATGCGCTCGGCGGGGGTGGCGTAGGCGGTCGGGTCGTCGCGGCACAGCTGAAGGTAGTCCTCCAGCGACATCTCCTCGTCCCGGCCCTTGACGTAATTCTCGCGATATCCTTGCAGTATGCCCATGTGCGCCACCTCTCTATGCATGCCCAGTGCCCTTGTCCGCAGGGGGCGCGACGCACTGGCAACCGGATGCCGGCGTGCCGAGACCGCATCACGGCCCCTGTTCCTTTGAGACCGCGTTGCGCCAGATAGTTGCACCCGCTGACCTGACCAACGGCTGGAATCCTATGTTGGGCGGTGTGACGAAAATGGCAAGGGGTCCGTCCCGCATCTTGCTCCGGCGGCCAAGTCTGTGTGAAATAGCCGGCATGAAGGGACGACTGACACTGCTGCTGATCGTGGGGAGCCTGGCTTCGGGGCAGGTCGAGGCCCAGGGCGGCATTCACATGTACAAGCAGCCTGACGGGTCACGTCTCTACACCGACCAGAAGCGCCGTCCCGATCAGGGTTATACCTACCTCGGCAGCTATGGCCGGCAGACCTATCGGGTGTCCTGCGCGGGCTACAAGCCGGAGATCATGCAGGCGCGCATGAACACCTACCGCCGTCTGGTCGATCAGTACGCCGAGGAGTACGGGGTCGATGCCCGGCTGGTTGCGGCCGTCATGCGGGTCGAGTCCTGCCTGGATCGCAATGCCGTCTCCCGCGCGGGGGCCAAGGGCCTGATGCAGCTGATGCCGGACACCGCCCATGAACTGGGGGTGCGGGACATCTTCGACCCGGCCGAGAATATCCGCGGCGGCATCGCCTATCTCAGCCAGATGCTGAGCCGCTTCGGCCAGAAAACCGAACTGGCGCTGGCCGCCTACAATGCGGGTCCCGGAGCGGTGGAACGCTTCGGTGGCGTGCCGCCGTACAAGGAGACGCAGAGCTATCTCAAACGGGTGGCGTTGCAGTATCGCAAGGAAGGCGGCGGCAGCTTCTGAAGGCCGAGTTCCGGCGGCCGGTCCCCCGCAAGCGACTGATCAGGGCGCTTCCAGTTCGAAGCTGACCTGCACCCGCGCCTCGATCCGCTCCTGGCCGGTGGCCTCGAAGCCAGCGCCGGCATCCGCGCTTTCCATGGCCAGGGCGCGCACCGCGAACTGGGGCTGTGGCGGCGCACTGCCGTGGCTGCTCACCAACAGCGGCAGGCCCAGGCGGACGCCGAGGCGCTCGGCCATCTGGCGGGCGCGATGTTTCGCGTCATCCAGTGCCAGCAGGGTCAGTTCATCCATGACCTCGCCGGCTTTCTCGTAGCGCGTGCTGACCTGGTCGATCCGGGCCAGTGGCAGGCGGGACAGGATCTCCATGGCCTCGGGCAGCTTGTCGATGTCCAGGCGCTCCACCTGCAGCGCACGACTGGCGAGCATCTCCACCGGCTCGCTGCTGTCGCGCCGCCAGTGCCGCTCGGTGCCCTTGACCACCTGGCGCAGCTGGGTCTGGGTGGCGCGCAGATGGCGTGACGGGGTCAGCTTGGCCAGGGCATCGATCAATGCCCTGGTGTTGGCGCCGGCCTGATTCATTGCGGCTTCCGCCGTCGCCGCTCGCCCCTGCACGCTGATGCTGATCTGCGCGATGTCGGGCTCGAGCAGCCGCTCGGCCTGGCCTTCGACACTGATCTGGCGGGGCTGTGAGTTGTCGTGGGCGCTGGCAAGGCCAGCACACAGGCTGAGCAGGACGAGGGCGGCGGGGCGGTGCATGGGGGCTCCTTGGGGACATCCGTGGCGCATTGTCGCACCAGTCAGACCGTGCGCGTGCTGGCGGGTTCTGTCCCGTAGCGGACTGTCATGTCGTTCCCCGGAGATGGGCTGGCCTGGTCGTTGATCGCCTGCCAATAGCATCCCAGCGCGCCGATAAGTGTCGATTGTTTGCCCATAGTGGGTGCCCACGGGCCACGACAGTCCTGCGGGGCGCTGTCC
>JBFJTN010000172.1:0-7877 GCA_041625325.1 Oceanococcus sp.
CGAGGTGGCGGTGCGCACCCGGCCTGCGGTGCACAGCAACAACGGCGACACCTGCCGGGCGCTGGCCCTGGCCGGGCAGGGCATCGTGCTGCAGCCGGAATTTCTGGTGGGCGAGGATCTGGCCGCCGGTGAGCTGGTCGAATTGCTGCCGCAGCACAGCGCCGGGACCCTGGGCATCTACGCGGTCTATCCGTCGCGGCGACACATGGCGCCCAAGCTGCGTGCCGTGATCCACTTTCTCGAGGAGCAACTGGGCGGGGAGGCGTCGGCCGGGCCGCGGCGGACCGACGCATGACGCCGCTACGGACCAGGCGGTTGCAGCTGCGCGAGGCCGTTCCCGAGGATGCCGGCTTCATGCTGGAACTGCTGAACGAGCCGGCCTGGCGGCGTTTCATCGGCCAGCATGAGGTGGACAGCCTGGACAAGGCTGCTGTCTATGTCGAAAGCCATCTGCAGCCGGCTTACCGGGAGGGCCTGGGCTTCCAGGTCGTCACGCTCGGCGCCACCGGGCAGCCGCTGGGCCTGTGCGGTCTGATCCGGCGTCCGTTCCTGGACGCGCCCGATCTGGGCTTTGCCCTGCTGCAGCGCCACTGGGGCCAGGGCTACGCACGGGAAGCCGCCCTGGCGGTGCTGGAACACGCCTCGAGCGCATTGGCGCTGCCGCGGTTGCTGGCCATCACCAACCCCGGCAATGTGGCCTCGGTCGCATTGCTGACGCGGCTGGGCTTCGATTACCAGAGGCAGCAGCGCAAGCCGGACAGCGGCGAGAGGATTGATGTTTACGCGCGGGACCTGCCGGGTCAGAAACGGTCCGCGCCGCTCGGCTGATCTGCCGAGCCGTCCGCTCAAGCCGGAGCCGGCGGCGCATCCGCCGCGGGGCGCGACGGGATACTGCGTCGCCGGCTTGCGGGCAGCCCGCCGACATGCCCTGGCGGGGCCAGCGGGAAGGCGATTCGGTTATCATAACGGTCTTTTGCCGCGGCCATGCCGGCACGCGGTTTTCCAGCTACGGGAGTAGGAAAATGACCGATCGCGTGACGCGTGCGGGACTGCAGGTGGCCTCCGTCCTCGACACCCTGATCAGCGAGCAGGTGCTGCCCGGCACCGGCGTGGATGCCGAGCAGTTCTGGCAGGGCCTGGCCGACATCCTGCGGGATCTGACGCCGAAGAATCAGGCCTTGCTGGCCCGGCGCGAGGAATTGCAGCAGCAGATCGACCAGTGGCACCGGGAACGCAAGGGCCAGCCGCTGGATCTGGCCGAGTACAAGTCGTTTCTGAAGGAAATCGGCTATTTGCTCGAAGAGCCGGCCGATTTTTCCATCGAAACCGACAATGTCGACGCGGAAATCGCCCAGGTGGCTGGCCCGCAGCTGGTCGTGCCCGTGATGAATGCCCGTTTCGCATTGAACGCGGCCAATGCCCGCTGGGGCAACCTTTACGACGCCCTCTACGGCACCGATGTGATCAGTGAGGAAGGCGGCGCCGAGCGGGCGGGGGCGTACAACCCGGTGCGTGGCGAGAAGGTGATTGCCTTTGCCCGGCAATTCCTGGACGACACCGTGCCGCTGGACCACGGCAGCCATGCCCGGGCGACCCGCTACTCGGTGGTCGCCGGTGATCTGAAGGTGGAGTTGCAGGATGGCAGCACCGCCAATCTGAAGCGTGAAGACGCCCTGGTCGGCTATGCCGGCAGTTCCGATGCGCCCAGCCATGTGCTGCTGCGGCACAACGGCCTGCACATCGATATCGAGATCAATCGCGATCACCCGGTGGGCAAGACCGATGCCGCGGGGGTTTGCGCCGTGCACCTGGAATCGGCGCTGACCGCCATTCAGGATTGCGAGGACTCGGTGGCCGCGGTGGATGGCCCGGACAAGGCGCTGGTCTACGCCAACTGGCTGGGCCTGATGAAGGGGGACCTGGAGGAAAGCTTCCAGAAGGGCGGCCAGACCCTGACCCGGCGCCTGAATCCGGACCGCGAGTATCGGGGGCGCAACGGCGGCCCGATCAGCCTGCCGGGCCGCAGCCTGCTGCTGGTGCGCAACGTCGGGCATCTGATGACCACCTCCGCGGTGCTGGATGAGGCGGGTCATGAGGTGCCGGAAGGCATCCTGGACGCGGTGGTGACCAGTACCTGTGCGCTGCACGATCTGAACAAGTCGGACGGCCCGCGCAATTCGCGCAGCGGCAGCGTCTATATCGTGAAGCCCAAGATGCACGGGCCGGAAGAAGTGGCGCTGACCTGCGAGCTGTTCGACCGGGTCGAGGACATGCTGGGCCTGGCCCGCAATACGCTCAAGGTCGGCATCATGGACGAGGAACGGCGCACCACCGTCAACCTCAAGGCCTGCATCCACGCCGCACGCGAGCGGGTGATCTTCATCAACACGGGTTTTCTGGACCGCACCGGCGACGAGATTCATACCTCGATGGAAGCCGGCCCGCTGGTGCCCAAGGGCGAAATGAAGGGCTGTGCCTGGCTGACCGCCTACGAGGACTGGAACGTGGATATCGGGCTCGCCTGTGGTTTTTCGGGTCGTGCCCAGATCGGCAAGGGCATGTGGGCCAAGCCCGACGAGATGGCCGAGATGCTGGCGGCCAAGCAGAACCACCCGCTGGCCGGTGCCAACTGCGCCTGGGTGCCGTCTCCGACCGCCGCCACCCTGCATGCAATTCACTATCACCAGCACGATGTGCTGGCGCGGCAGAAGGCCATCGCCGGCCGGGCCCGGGCCAGCCTGGACGATATCCTGACGATTCCGCTGCTCCAGGACCCGGCCGCACTGAGCGCCGAGCAGATCCAGCAGGAACTGGACAACAACTGCCAGGGCATCCTGGGTTATGTGGTCCGCTGGATCGATCAGGGCGTGGGTTGCTCCAAGGTGCCGGACATCAACAACGTTGGCCTGATGGAGGACCGCGCCACCTGTCGCATCTCCAGCCAGCACGTGGCGAACTGGCTGCATCACGGGATCTGCAGCGAAGCGCAGGTGCGGGAAGCCCTGGAGCGCATGGCCGCGGTGGTGGATGGCCAGAACGCGGGCGATCCCTTCTACCGCAACATGGCCCCGGATTTCGAACAGTCGGTGGCTTTCGCCGCGGCCTGTGACCTGATCTTCAAGGGCCGGGAACAGCCCAGCGGCTATACCGAGCCGGTGCTGCATGCCCGGCGGCGCGAAGCCAAGCTGGCCTACGGTCAGTAGGGCCGGGCCCGTGCAGGCCGGATATCGCCGCCGGGTGTCCTGGACCCGGCGCGGCAGCCCCGGGTGCTGAGCCGCTGCAGCAGCCTGCAACGGATTGCGGGCGGTCCGATGCAGCCACTGCGCTGCCGATTCCTCGAGTCGGCGGAACATGGCGTCTGGGCCCTGGCCATGGATTGTGACGCACAGTCCGATGGCCGGGGCAGCGGACTGCTGCTGGAGGCACTGCGCGAACAGGTCGCCAGCGGCGAGGACCTGACCGCGTCCCTGCTTGTCGCTCACGCCCGGGTGCAGCGCGAACTGGAGGAGGGCGACTACGCCGGCAGTCAGGTCATCGCGTTGCGACTGGTGCGGGCCACCAGCAGTTTCGAGCTGGCCTGGGTCGGCGACATGCTGGCCTGTCTGGTGCGTGACGGCGAGGTGCTCCGGCTCACCGGCGAATCCGGCAGCCGCGAACAGGCGGGGGAGCTCAGGACCAATGCCCTGCAGATGACGGCGACCCGCGTCGATGGCCTGGGTCAGGCGGCCCGGGGACGGCCGATCATCGATCGCAAACTGGGTCATGCCCAGCGTGGCGACCTCTTGCTGCTGGGGGCGGGCAGCCTGGAGCACGCCGCGCTGCACCGAAATCTCGGCGAGACCCTGCGTGGCCTGTGGTCGCTGGATTACAAGCTGGAGCGATTGCAGGGGCGATTGCAGCCGGTCCTGTCCGGGCCATCGCCGCTGCTGCTCTGGCGGGCGAAATAGCCACGGACTGATCGGCGGCCGTGCCGGCGCGGAATATTGATTGCATAATCGGCAACTCTTTCGCCGATGATGTCCGGGTCCTCCTTCCGTCATGCCACGCATCCCCATTCCGCTGCAAGTCCGGGTTGTCATTCTGCTCGGCGGTGCGCTGGCAGCCCTGCAACTGTTTCTGGGGGGCGTGTACGTCAGCACCGTGGAGGAATCCATGAGCCTGCAACGGCAGGCGGTGCGGGATGCGACCCAGAATGCGGTCGCGCTGCGGGTCCAGGAAGCGGCGCGCCAGCAACGCGAGGGCCTGGAGTTCTTCGCCGATCTGGGACGGCAGCAGGATTACATCGTCGTCGAGGAGCGCACCGTAAGGGTCGAACGACAGACTCAACGCCCCCGCGCGCCGGCGGGCAGCTCGGTGACGACACGGGTGCTGCGCAGCGAACGACGCCTCGAGGAGTCAATTGACAATCTCACCGAGTATCGGGAATCCGGCGCGATTCTCTGGTATCGCCGGGATCCCGGCGCGCTGGAGGAACTGAGCGACAGCCTCAGGGCAGGGGCCCTGAAGCTGGAGCGCGAAACCCGCGGCTCGGCCAGCCGCTTGCTCTGCGAGTCGGCCGGCTGCGTGCTGCTCAGCGTGCGTCCTTTCCAGACCCGCGACCGGGTGCAGATCATCGCGGTGGCGGCGAACGCCCTGGACGAAATCGTGGCGGCCCCGCTGGACGGGGTCGGGGCAGGGGCTCTGTATCGCTGGCACAGCGAGCCGACGCAGGCGGCCGCGGGCACCGCGCCGACGGGGGACAGCTGGTCCGAGCTCATGCAGGATCTCGGCGGCGTGGCGCTGGCCGAAGGCAGCCTGCAGTACCCGATTCCTCTGGGCGAAGAACTGCGCAAGCTTGCCGATGCGCGCGATCAGTACGTCAAGATCGCGGCCACCGGAGTGCTGCTGTCCCTGCTGCTGATTGCCCTGAGCCTGCGCGGCGTGCTGCGCCGCATCGGCCTGCTGACCCGCGCCCTGCCGCTGCTCACCCAGGAGCGGTTCCAGCAGGCCCGGGAGATGCTCGGAGGCGGCACGCGGCGGCGCTCGATCACGCCGGATGAAACGGCAACCCTGCTGGACGTGGCGTCGGAAGTGGCCGCCCGGCTCGAAGCGCTCAACGGCGAGCTGCGGGACAAGGCAGCGGCGCTGGAGCAACAGCGTGACCGGGTGGCGCTGTTGCTCAATACGGTGCCGGCCTGCGTGCTGATGCTGGACAGCGAGGCCCGCATCGGGTCCGCCAATGCGATGAGCTGCCAGTTGCTGGGGCAGAGCGAGTCGCAATTGCTGGGCCAGTCGCTGGGCGAGCTGATGCCGCGGGATGATCAGCAGCTGTTCCGGCGGGCCATGCGCCGGCTGGTGCACGCCGGTGTGCAGCGCCATGTGGAGGCCCGGGTGAAGGGGGGCGATCTGAAGCTGCACGCCCTGCAATGGCAGCTGGCTCCGGTCGGTGGCCGGGCGGACAGCGGCCAGGTGCTGGCGATCGGACTGGATGTCACCGCCCAGCGGGCCGCGGAACAGCGCCTGCACTGGCTGCGCGAGCACGATGAAAGGACCGGCCTGCTCAATCGCGAAGCGCTGCTCGCCCGCATTCAGGCCGCCAATCGGCCCGGTGTGCTGGTGTACATGCCCTTGCAGCGCAAGCAGACCATCGTGGCTTCGCTGACCGATTCCGGACGCGCCGGCCTGGCCGGGCACATCGGCAAGATTCTGGCGCTGGGCAGCGGCGAGGGCCGGGCGCTGGAGTGGGGGGTGGTGGTGGACTGCATCTTCGCCGGCTACACCCAGGATCTGGAGCAGGTGGAACGCCGGCTGGCCGAGATCCAGAAGCGTATACAGGCCCGTCCCTACCACCATGACGGTCGCGAGTTCCAGCTGGAGATGCAACCCTGCTTCATCCGGCTGCACGGGGACGAGCCCCGGGATCTGCTGCAGGACCTTCTGGCAGGGCTGGAACTGCCGGTGGCGGGCGAAACCTGGATCGACGCCACGCAACTGGTGTCCCTGCACCACGAGGAGCACCGCCGCTGGGTCAGGGAGGTCAGCGATGCGCTGGCCCAGAACCGCTTCTACCTGGATTTCCAGCCGATCTTCGAACTGCCCGGCCTGCGCGCCAGTCACAGCGAGGCGCTGCTGCGGATGCGCGGCGAGGACGGTCGGCCGATTGCGCCGGGACACTTTCTGCCCCATGCAGAGCGTTCTGGCCAGATCGTCGATATCGATCGTTTCGTCTTCTCCTGCGCCATGAACAAGGCCGCGGCTCTTGCCGACAGCGGCATTCGCCATCCGCTGGCGGTCAACATGTCCGCCCAGTCCATGCATGACGACTACGTGCTGGAAGAAGTCATCCGCCGCAGCCGGGCAGGCGAACTGCAAGCGGGTTCCCTGGTGCTGGAAGTGCTGGAAACCGAGGCTATCCACAATCTGGATTCGGCGCGCAAGATGCTGCAGGACTTCAAGAGCCAGGGCGTGCAGATCGCGCTGGATGATTTCGGCGTCGGCTTCACCTCCTTCGAGTATCTGCGCGAGCTGCCCTTCGATTATGTGAAGATCGACCGTTCCTTCGTGATGCAGCTGTCACAACGTCCGCAGGACGAGCAGCTCATTGCCTCGATTCATGAACTGGTGCTGAGTCTGGGAAAGAAGACCATCGCCGAAGGGGTCGAGGATGCCAAGGCGCTCAACATCATCACCCAAATGGGCATCCACGCGGCCCAGGGCTACCACCTCGGCCGGCCAGGGGCGGAGATCGTGACCGGGAGCGCGCCGCTCAGCCTGCTGCATTAGAGCTCGTGGCGGTGAGGCCCGCAGCGGCAGCCGCAAGCTTCGGCGGCTGAAGCCTGGCGATCACGTCTTGATCCAGGTCATGGCCGCTCCACTATAGCCCAGGCCCTAATGGGCGCCGGTGTTCTGCTGGCGCAACCCTTGCTCACCACGCTGTTTCTCACTCTGGGCGGTCTGTTCCTGGCCGGTCTGGCCACCGACCTGCTGGGTCGGAAGACCCGTCTGCCACGGGTCAGCCTGTTGCTGCTGTTCGGCTTCGCCATCGGGCCCGGCGGCCTGGGCGTGCTGCCCCCGCTGGGTGAGCTGTGGCAGAGCGCCATCACCAATATCGCCCTGGTCATGGTCGGCTTTCTGCTGGGCGACAGCCTGCGCGTCGCCAGCTTGAAGGCGCGGGGCAGGGAAGTCCTGCTGGTGTCCCTGCTGGTCACCGTGTTGACGGCCCTGGTGGTCTTTTCCGGCCTGTGGCTGCTCGGGCTCAGCCTGCCCCTGGCGCTGTGTCTGGCGGGTATCGCCACCGCCACCGATCCGATGGCCACCGCTGATGTGATCCACGAAACCGGCGCAAAGGGGCCGTTTACCGAGACCCTACGCGGCCTTGTCGCCCTGGACGACGCCTGGGGACTGCTGATGTTCACCGCCTTGCTGATCCTGGCGGATATCCTGAGCGGAAATGGTGGCGTCTCCCAGGTGCTGCAGCGCAGCCTTCACGAAGTCCTGGGATCCGTGCTGCTCGGCCTGTGTCTCGGCGTGCCGATGGCGCTGCTCAGCGGCCGACTGAGCCGGGGCGAGCCGACGCAGGCCGAGGCGCTGGGTTTCGTCTTCCTCTGCGCGGGACTGGCGCTGTGGCTGCAGCTGTCCTTTCTGCTCAGCGCCATCGTCATGGGGGTGACGGTGGCCAATCTGGCACGCCATCATCAGTATGCCTTCCACGAGATCGAAGGCATCGAGTGGCCGTTCCTGATCCTGTTCTTCATTCTGGCCGGCGCCTCCCTGGACACGGGCACGGTCCTGGCCTCGGGCCTGGTGGCTGCCGCCTACGTGACGCTGCGTATGGCAGGCCGCCTGATCGGGGCGAGAATTGCCGGACGCCTGGCAGGGAGTTCGGTGGCCACGCGCCG
>JBFJTN010000173.1:0-7853 GCA_041625325.1 Oceanococcus sp.
GAAGCGGCGCGGGGGACAGCGCCCCGCAGGACTGTCGTGGCCCGTGGGCACCCACTATGGGCAAACAATCGACACTTATCGGCGCGCTGGGATGCTATTTGCAGGCGATCAACGACCAGGCCAGCCCATCTCCGGGGAACGACATGACAGTCCGCTAAGGGACAGGAGCCGTCATCCAAGCCCTTTCAGGCAAACTCACCACATTCGCCGTCCTCACCCAGATCATCCCGGCACATGCTGCGCAAACGACCGAGAAGCGCGGCGGCCGCCGATTGGCGCGCGTCGTCCCCGCTGGCGCTCCAGTCCTTCAGCGCCGTGTTGAGGCGCTGCATGCGCTTGAGTGAGCGCTGATAGAAGCCGTCCCCGCCAGCGCGCATTTCGTCGAGCAGGCGGGTCACCGCGTCCTTCACGGCGGTGGTGTTGTCAGGGTCCAGGCGAATCATTGCCAGGGCATAGCTGGTGCCCCACTGGGTTCGTGTGGCGGGGCCGGTGGCCCCCTCCCAGGCCTGTCGCGCCCAGTCCAGCGCCTGCCGCGCATGGCCCAGATCTTCTTCAATGGCCGACAGGTAGGACATGTAGTAATGCGGCGACACCGCGCGGGGAAGCTCGGCCTCGAACATGGCCAGCGCCTCCTGGCTCAGGCCCACGTCATGCAGATACCAGGCGGCGTTGTAGATAAGGGACTGGCGCAGGTATGGCGTGGTCGCCTGCTGGTCGGCCCAGCGGGCCCGCGCGCGGACCAGGTCCTGCAGTTGGCTAGACTCGCCGCGGCCTTCCAGGGCGGCCAGATCGATCAGCAGGCGGGTGCTGAGCAGGCGCTGTTTGATCGGCAGGCTGGCGTCGCTGAATATCTGATCCATCAGCGCGCGTAGCTGGCTGGTCAAAGCGTCCCTGACCGAGCCATCATCGATGCTGCTCTTCTCGATGAGGTCCGCGGCGTAGTACTGCAATTCGGTCAGATTCAGGCGCGCGGAGGCGGGCGAGCCAGCAATGTCGCGCAGCAGCTCAATCGTCGCGGGGGGCAGGGACTGCCCGGCATCCAGGCTGGCGATCGCGGCGAGTAGTTGCAGACGCTGGCGTGGCAGGGTCAGCGTCTCCGGGCAGGCGTCGGCCAGCCGGCGCAGGGTTTCGGGTTGCTCCCGGGCGGGCAGGCTGCGACCGTTATCCGCCTCCCAGCTGTACAGGGCCAGCAGCGACCAGTCCTCGGCTGCCAGTGCCTTCGGCGTGCTCAGGGCGGTGGCCAGCAGTTCGCGCAACGGCCGGTTGCGCGCCAGGGCCAGGTCCAGCACTTCCGGGTAGCGCGCTCCATCCATGCCGCTGGACAGGCGGGTCAGCTCGGTCCCGTCAGGCTGCAGGACGATGAGGGTGGGGTAGCCGGAAGTGCCGAAGTGCTCGCCCCAGCGCTGCGCGCCATCGGAATCGCCATCCAGGTACACGGCGATGAACTGGCGTGTGCGGGCGATGAAATCCTCCCGCACGAAGATGGTCGACTTGATCTGGTTGCAGGGAGGGCACCACTGGGCTCCCCAGTACAGGAAAATGGGCCGGGCCTCGCTTTTGGCGCGGCTCAGGGCCTCTTCAACGCTGCCTTCGAACCAGTCGATGCCGCCTTCGGCAACTTTGCCCTGTGTCGACGGGCTGGCGGCGGTGGAGGCAGGCACCTGGGCGTCGCCGGTCGATGCGGCATCGGGGGCGGTTTGGCCGCAGGCCGCCAGCAGCAGCGCCAGCGCGCCAATGGGGAATCGCATGATCAAGGACCTCGGCCTCGCATGAACAAGCCGGCATGATACCGCGGACAAAAACTGGGCACTTGCCAGACATGTAGTGAAACACTATATTACGCTCCATGTACAAGCAGCACCGACAGCAGAATCTGGTCCGGCTCATCAGCGAAAAGGCGGATGGCAACCAGGCCCAGTTCGCCGAGATGATCGGCAAGTCGCCTTCCTATCTGGGGCAGCTGGTGCGCGGTGTGGGCAGTTTTGGCGAACGTGTGGCGCGGCAGATCGAGCGGCAATGCGGCAAGCCGCGGGGCTGGCTGGATGCCGCGCCACCGACCGAATCCGGGCATCCGCGTGCACAGGGCCTGTGCCCGGTGCTGTCCTGGGTGGCGGCCGGCAGCTGGTACGGCATGGAAACACCGGATGGTGCCGGAGATGATGCGCAGGACTGGATGCCCTGCCCGGTACGCCACGGCGGCAGCACCTTTGTCCTGCGGGTGCGTGGGGAATCCATGTACAACCCGGGCGGTCGTCTCAGCTTTGCCGATGGCGACCTGATTTTCGTTGACCCGGACCGACAGCCCGCCAATCGCGACTGCGTGGTGGTCCGGCGCGAGAACGACGCCAGTGCCACCTTCAAGCAGCTGGTGCAGGAAGGCGAGCCGCCCGCGGCCCGTCAGTACCTCAAGCCGCTGAATCCGCAGTGGCCGGAACCCATCATCGAACTCACTGAAGACGCCCGCCTGTGCGGCGTGGTGATCTTCAAGGGCATGGCGCTGTAGCCGATGCGCTTTTCGCATGCCCGAAACATGTAGTAAAACACTTCAGGAGAAGCAACATGACCCATGCACTGTCCCTCGTCCCCGCCCGCCGCGGCAAATGGCTGCAGTTGCGCAAGAGCCGCCGGCCGGGCGCAATGGCCCAGCCTCTGCGCAGCCAGGCTCCCGTGGAAACGGCGAAGGTCTATTGTGACCCGCGCATGCCGGACAACTGGGCCGCGATCAGCGACTGATCTCAGAAAGGCGCATCGACGGCCAGCTGGGCCAGGCGCAGCGCGCGATCCCGCTCCAGTTCGGCCACCAGCACCTCCGGCGTCACCAGGCGCCCCTGCTCTGACAGGGTCGTCAGCGCAGTCTGGTCGTGGCCGTAGACGTCGGGACGGAACTGCAGTTCACCTTCGCCATCGACCCAGGCGGTCCAGTATTCCAGATGCACCGGAACGCGGTCGGCCAGCGGCAGACTGAGGGTGTCCTGAGCGGAGTTGACCTCACGCCAGGCGTCTTCGCTGCCGTGGTTGCGCAGCAGCAATTCGGCCAGAACCATGGGCTGCGAGAGGCGAACGCAGCCGGAGCTGAACAGGCGTTGGCCGCGCTCAAACAGCGAGTGATTCGGGGTGTCGTGCAGATACACCGCGTACGGGTTCGGGAACAGGAACTTCACCCGACCCAGGGCATTGCCGGCGCCAGGCTGCTGGCGCAGAACGTAGGGAAAGTTGTTGCGGCTCAGGGCGCTCCAGTCAATGCTGGCCGGGTCGAGCCGGGGCGCGTCCCGTGACCAGCCTTCATAAACCGCGAAGCCATGCTCGGGCAGGTAATTCGGGTCCTGCTGGATCAGGGGCAGCTTGTCGACGACCGCGATCCGGTAGGGCACGGTCCAGTCCGGATTCAGCACCACCTCATTGATGGCGCTGCTGGTCAACGGCGTCGGCCGGTCATTGCGACCCACGATGACCTTCATGTCCAGGGCCGGTTTGCCCTGGTGCACGTAATGCAGCTGCTGGGCCGCCAGGTTGACCACGATGTGGCTGTCCTCGCGGGCGCTGGCCGAATGCCGGCGCCGTTCCAGGTTCACGATCAGCTGACGGATGCGCGCATCGGTGCTGGCATTGAGTTGCTCACGGGTGGCCGGACCGACGATACCGTCGTCATCCAGGCCGTGGCGGCGCTGGAACTGGCGCAGGGCATGCTCGATCTCGCTGGAATACAGTTCGCTGGGCGGCCCGGCATAGTCGCCGGTTTGCTGCAGGCGCTGGCTCATGCGGAAGACGGCGGGCTTGGCTTCACCGGGCTTGAGCGATTCTTCCACCGGGGCCAGCTGCAGGTCTTCGTCGCGCTGCTGCAGCAGGCGCCGCAGGGCCCGGGTCAAAGCCCAGTACTGCGCGTCCGACGGCAGGGCGGCATCCAGGCTGACGGCCGGATTGTCTTCGGGCTTCAGGCGGAGCAGCAGCTGGATGGTACGCAGTTCCACCGCCTGGTCTGCCGTGTCTTCCGGCTTGGCCTGGAAATCCTGCAGCAGGCTGACATAGGCATCGCTGAGCAGCAGGTCCGCATGGATGCGCTCGGCCAGGCTGCGACCGTCGCGCAGGGCCATCAGGCTGTCCAGGTGATAGCGGGTGCCGCTGAGCCCATGCTGGGGCAGGCTGGACAGGTATTCCAGCAGCATGTGGGCATTGGGTTGCCAGCCGCTGGGGCTGGTCCAGATTGCGGCATGCTCGCGCTGGTGATACGCCTGCGTCAACGCAGGAATCTGGCGCAGGGTCGTGTCCGCCGAACGTGGCGCCTGCAGGTAACTCAGGCGCTGCAACTGCAGGCGGACATGACTGGCGAAACTGGGTTCGGATGCGGATTCCGTCGCCGTAGCCGGCGTAGAGAGCACGGCGCCCAGCAACAACATCAGCAGCGATCTCACCGTCGCATTCCTGATCACTTGAAACATAATGAAAACTCCCACCTCAACTTTTGCGGCATGATTGCTGCCCTCGCGTCAATAAATTGTCATCGCCGCTGACGCGCCGCCCCGATATCCCTGCCGAGTTGCCATGTCTGCCATGCCCGCCAAGCGCCTGCGCCCCTTGTTGCGTCTGTGGCCCTACCTGTGGCGATACCGCAGCCATCTGCTTGCGGCCAGTGTCGCGCTGCTGTTCGCCGCCGCGGCCACCCTGTCGCTGCCCCTGGCCCTGCGGTATCTGATCGATGCGGTGTTCGGGCCAGGGCCGACGCCGGACCTCGACCCCTACTTTCTGGCTGTTTTCGGGGTGGCGGTGGTGATGGCCTTCGCCACGGCGAGCCGCTACTTCTTCGTGACCTGGATAGGGGAGAGGGTGGTGGCGGACCTGCGCAAGGCGGTGTACAGCCACGTGCTGAGCCTCAGCCCGGTGTTCTATGAACGCATGCGAACCGGCGAGGTGCTGTCCCGGCTGACCACGGACACCACGCTGATCCAGAGCGTGATCGGCTCCAGCGTGTCCATCGTGCTGCGCAACCTGCTGGTCTTCACCGGTGGCCTGTTCATGCTGATGGTGACCAGCCCGCGTCTGACCCTGATGATCCTGCTGCTGATCCCCATGGTCATTCTTCCGATCCTGTATTACGGGCGGCGGGTGCGCAGCCTGTCACGCGCCAGCCAGGACCGGGTGGCCGATACCAGCTCCCTGGCTCAGCAGGTGCTCAGCGCCATGACCACCGTGCAGGCCTACAACCGGGAGCCCTTCGAGGGCGCTCGCTATGCCCGGGCCGTGGAGAACGCCTTTGCGACGGCGCTGGTGCGCATTCGGGTACGGGCCCTGCTCACCCTCATCGCCATCCTGCTGATGTTCGGTGCCATCGTGCTGGTGGTCTGGGTCGGCAGCCGCGGGGTCGCTTCCGGAGGGATGAGCGGGGGCGAGCTCAGCCAGTTCCTGCTCTACGCCCTGTTCACCGGGGGGGCGATCGCCGCGCTGAGCGAAAGCTGGGGGGAGATCCAGCGCGCGGCCGGCGCCACCGAGCGCCTGCTGGAGCTGCTGGACGCGCGCCGGGAACTGAAGGTGCCCGCCCGGCCGCTGTCACTGGCGCAGCCGCTGAGCGGGGAGATTCGCTTCGAGAATCTGAGCTTTGCCTACCCCGCGCATCCGGAACGGCCGGTGCTGGAGAACTTCGATCTGCACATCCGGCCCGGCGAGACGGTCGCCCTTGTCGGCCCTTCCGGTGCAGGCAAGAGCACGGTATTCCAGTTGCTGTTGCGGTATTACGACTGGCAGGCCGGGCGCATCTGCTTTGACGGCGTGGATATCGCCGATTGCGCGCCAGAGTCGGTGCGCGGGGTGATCGCCATCGTGCCCCAGGAGCCGGTGCTGTTCGCCGACAGCGCACTGGAAAACATCCGTTACGGCCGCCTTGAGGCCGATGATGCGCAGGTCATCCGGGCAGCTGAGCACGCGGCCGCCGACGAATTCATCCGGGCCCAGCCCGATGGCTATGCCACCGAGCTTGGCGAGCGCGGGGTGCGCCTGTCCGGCGGCCAGCGTCAGCGCATCGCCATCGCCCGGGCGATGCTCAAGAACGCCCCCATCGTCCTGCTGGACGAGGCCACCAGTGCCCTGGACGCCGAGTCGGAAAAGCTCGTGCATGACGCGCTGTCCGAGCTGACCTGCCAGCGGACCACCCTGGTCATCGCCCACCGCCTGTCCACCGTGCGCGAAGCCGACCGCATCGTGGTCATGGACGCCGGCCGCGTGGTCGCGGTGGGCCGGCACGAGGAACTGATGCGCGAGCAGGGCCTGTACGCCCGTCTGGCTGAACTTCAGTTCCGTGATCTGGGATGATGGAGTGCCGCAACACGAGGACGCCATGACCCAGGAACTGATTTTCTATCCCTCGATCGCGATGTTCGCCTTGACGGCGCTGATGCTGGCGCGCATGGGCGTGCAGCGCTACCGGGCGGTTGCCGCCGGCGCTGTCGACCCGCGTTACTACCGCCTGTACACCGGGGCTGAGGAGCCACCGGAACTGCGCAAGCTGGCCCGCCATGTGCAGAATCATTTCGAGGTGCCGCCGCTGTTTCACCTCGTCGTGCTCATGATCTATGTGACCGGGCAGGTGAGCACGCTCAGCCTGGTGCTGGCCTGGCTGTTCGTGATTCTGCGCGGCCTGCACAGCGCCATGCACCTGGGGCGCAATGTGGTGACGCGGCGTTTCGCCAGCTTCATCGCGAGTTCCGCGGTGCTCGCGGGCCTGTGGGCCGTGTTTGCCGTGGGTCTGCTGCAGCGATGACGGCGATTCGTCTGGCCTTCGCGCCGGGGTGGCTGGCGCTGGCGCTGGGCCTGGCCAGCTGCACGGCCGTAGCCCCGCGAGCGGCCGGGGACTCCGCCCTGAGCTGCCTGGGCGAGGTCCATCGGCAGTTCGATTTCTGGCTGGGGGATTGGGAGGTGCTGCAGGAGGATCGCAGCGCACCGCGGGCCTACAACCGCATTCGTCGGGTCGCCCGCGGCTGCTTCCTGCATGAGGACTACCACAGCGCCAGCGGTTATGCGGGCGAGAGCATCAACTGGTATGACCCCAAGTTCGGCCAGTGGCGGCAGGTCTGGGCCGACAGCCAGGGCCTGATCCTGCACCTGGCCGGCGGCCTGGATGCGCAGGGCCGCATGGTGCTCTATGGCGGCGAGCGCGAGACGAGCGAGGGCCGCCGGATCCGTGACCGGATCAGCTGGCAGCCGCAGCCCGATGGCAGCGTGCGCCAGATCTGGGATATCTCCAACGACGGCGGCCGGACCTGGCGCCAGATCTTCTCCGGCCTGTACGTCACGCACCAGGACATGGGCGCAGGCGAGGGCGGCAGCAAACGGAGCCTGAAGCCATGATGTTGAGCCTGACCCTGAGCCTGTGTGCCCTCGGCACCGCGGGCGTGCTGGTGGCTGATCGCGCTGGGTGGCCGCGTCTGGAATGGCTGGCCAAACCGATGGCCGCGCTGGCCTTCATCCTGGCCGGCTGGCAGTGGGGCGCCCTGGAGTCGGAGTACGGCCGCTGGGTACTGCTGGGCCTGGTCTGCGGCGCCGCCGGTGACCTGCTGCTGATTCCCAAGTCCACCGGCCTGTCATTCCTGCTCGGCATGCTGGCCTTCCTGGCCGGGCACCTCTGCTATGCGATCGCCTTCCTGGGCCTGCCGCAGCACGTCATCACCGTGCTGATCAGCAGCCTGGTCTGCGCCGTGCTGGCGATCCTGCTGCTGCGCTGGATGATGCCCGGCGTGCCGCCACGATTGCGCGCGGCGGTGCTGGCCTACCATCTGGTGATCATGGCCATGGTGGTGCTGGCCTGCGGCGCCAGCGCCGCAGGCGCGTCGCCGATGATCGCCGTGGCGGCGCTGGCCTTCGCGGCC
>JBFJTN010000174.1:0-7845 GCA_041625325.1 Oceanococcus sp.
CGCATGCTGGGGGTCGAGGGCCGCCAGCCGGAGCTGCTGGAGGCCGAGAAGAAGATGCTGCCGGTCACCGCCCACGGCGTCCACATGATGTCCATCGGCCTGCTGGTGGATGCCGAGCAGCCGACCATCTGGCGCGGCCCCATGGTCACCCAGGCCCTGCAGCAGCTGCTGGCCGAGACCCGCTGGCCGGCGCTGGACTACCTGATCATCGACCTGCCGCCGGGCACCGGCGATACCCAGCTGTCGCTGGCCCAGCGGATCCCCGTCTCCGGCGCCGTCATCGTCACCACCCCTCAGGACATCGCCCTGCTGGATGCGCGCAAGGGTCTGAAAATGTTCGAGAAGGTCGGGGTCACCGTGCTGGGCGTGGTGGAGAACATGAGCACCCATGTGTGCTCGAACTGCGGCCATGTGGACGAGATCTTCGGCAGCGGCGGCGGCGTGGCCATGGCGCAGCAGTACCAGGTGCCGCTGCTGGGCCAGCTGCCCCTGCACCGCAGCATCCGCGAGCAGGCCGACTCCGGCGCCCCCACCGTGGCCGCCGAGCCGGACGGCGAACTCGCCGCCGCCTACTTCGCCATGGCCCGGCGCACCGCCTTCGAGCTGAGCCAGGCCGGCGAGGCCGAATTCCCCGAGATCGTGGTGGAGTGACGCCGCCCCGGGGCAACGGGGCCAAGAAGAATCCGCAGATGACACAGATGACGCAGATTGCAACGGCAGCGTTGAGAACAATCTGTGTAATCTGTGTCATCTGCGGATAAGCAAAAACCCGCCCGCGCACACCAGGGTCGGGACAGAAAACCAAGGAACAAGGGATGAGTATCAAATCGGACCGCTGGATCACCCGCATGGCCGCCGAGCAGGGCATGATCGAGCCCTTCGAGACGGGTCAGGTGCGCGAGAACGGCGGCGGTCGCATCGTCTCCTACGGCGTCTCCAGCTACGGCTATGACGTGCGCTGCGCCGACGAATTCAAGATCTTCACCAACATCAATTCGGCGGTGGTGGACCCCAAGGATTTCTCCGCCAGCAGCTTCGTCGACTTCAAGGGCGACGTCTGCATCATCCCGCCCAACTCCTTCGCCCTGGCCCGCACCGTCGAGTACTTCCGCATCCCGCGCAATGTGCTGACCATCTGCCTGGGCAAGAGCACCTATGCGCGCTGCGGCATCATCGTCAACGTGACCCCGCTGGAGCCGGAATGGGAAGGCCACGTGACCCTGGAGTTCTCCAACACCACGCCGCTGCCGGCCAAGATCTACGCCAATGAAGGCGTGGCCCAGATGCTGTTCCTGGAGTCGGACGAGGTCTGCCAGACTTCCTACAAGGACCGCGGCGGCAAGTACCAGGGCCAGCAGGGCGTCACCCTTCCGCGCACCTGATCCCGCCGCTCCGCTTACATCCGGGCCGCGCCGCTGTCCTCGCCGCCCTCTTCCTCGTCGTCGTGATGCTGGACCAGATGCAGGTGCCGCCGCCGCGGACCGGTCTCATGGCCGGCCAGCACCTCATCGCGAAAGCGCTGCAGTGACACCGGCCGGCCGATGAAGTTGCCCTGGGCCAGGTGGCATTGCCGGGCCCGCAGGGCGGCCATCTGCGCCGCCGTCTCCACCCCCTCGGCGACCACCTGCAAGCGCAGGGCCTGGGCCATCGCGATGCAGGCGCTGACCAGGCTGTCGTGATCCGGGTTGATCACCATGCCCTCGACGAACAGGCGGTCGATCTTGAGCATGTCGAAATGGTGCTGGCTCAGATAGCTGAGCGAGGCGTAGCCGGTGCCGAAGTCATCCATGGACAGGCGCACCCCCATCTCGGACAGGCTGTGCAGATTGTTCTCGATCACCCGGCCGCGATCGAACAGCAGCTTTTCGGTGACCTCGATCTCCAGCCGTTCAGGCGCGAAGTCGCTCTCGTACAGCACCCGCTGCACCAGGCTGGCGAAGTCGCCGCGGCGCAACTGCTGGGGGGAGACATTGACGGACAGGCGCAGGGGCTGGCCATCGCGGCAGTTCAGGGCGCGGAAGTCCGCGCAGGCCTGGCGCAGCACGAACTCGCCGATCTCCCAGATCAGGCCGGAATGCTCCGCCTGGCTGACGAATTCCCCGGGGCCCACCGGGCCCAGGGTCGGGCTGCGCCAGCGCAGCAGGGCCTCGGCGCTGACGATCTGGCCGCGGGCCATGTCCAGCACCGGCTGGTAGTGCAGGAACATCTCGCCGCGCGCGATGGCCTGATGCAGGTTCTTCTCCAGGCTCACCCGGCGGGCTACATCCAGATTCATCATCGTGGTGTAGAAGCGGATGCGCCCGCGCCCCTGCTTCTTGGCCTGATACATGGCGGTATCGGCGCAGGCCATCAGCTTGTCGGCGTCGGCGCTGTCGTCAGGCGCCATGGCCACCCCGATGCTGATTCCGGCGCGGGTGGTGATGCCATTGAGGGAGAAGGGTTTGTCGAAAGCGCGCAGCACGTTCTCCGCGATGGTCTTGGCATCCTCCAGCCGGCTCAGGCCGGACAGGATGATGACGAATTCGTCGCCGCCCAGGCGACCGACGGTATCGCCCTGGCGCAGCTGCTGCTGGAAGCGCGTGGCGGCCTGACGCAGCAGCTGGTCGCCGGCCTCATGCCCCAGGCTGTCATTGATGGTCTTGAAGTCGTCCAGGTCGATGTAGAGCAGCGCGGTCTTGCGCTGGTGACGGTGGTCCTGCTCCAGCGCAGCGCCGAGGCGGTCATGGCTGAGGGTGCGGCAGGGCAGGTTGGTCAGGTCGTCATACAGCGCGCGGCGGCGGATCAGCCGCTCGTTCATGCGCATGCGGATCTGGTTGTAGACCCGGCTCTGGATTTCCACCCGGCGCAGCGGTTTGCGGACCAGATCGGCGCCACCAACGCGGAAGGCCCGGTCATGTTCCTCGTCGTCGTCGCGACTGCTCAGAAAGATCACCGGCACGGTGGCCGTGGCCGCCTCGGCCTTGAGCCGTTCGCACAGCTCGAAGCCACCGGTGTCGGGCAGCTCGATGCCGATCAGGATGGCGTCCGGACGATGCAAGCGCGCGGCCGCGAGCCCTTCGGCGCCGCTGGCGGCGACCTGCACCGCATAGTCGTCGTTCAGCAGATCCTGAAGCTGCCGCAATGTCTCCGCGCAGCCATCAATGGCCAGGACCGTGAGTAATGTCTTGTCGTCATCCATGGATCACTCTCCCGGCGGAGCCCCACCGCCGTCCCGCCATGCCCCGGTCGGCTGACCGGCGCTACTCGAACATTCGCTGGTTGAGGCCCTTGATACCCGCACGCGCCGGATGCAGCTCGCCGCTGGAGGTGGTGTGGAACAGGCCATCCTCCAGGTCCGCGGCTTCGCTCATCCTCTCGTGCAGGTGCAGCAGCACGGCCACCAGCCCCCGATTGACCGCCACCAGCAGGCCCAGCAGAACAGCCAGTGCGGCGATGGATGTCCCGCTGCCCAGCGAAAACTCGTTGACCACCATGACCGCCAGCACGGTGGCACCAATGCAGGTGACGCCGGCGAGCAGGCCGAAAATGGCGGTGAGCAGGCGGACTCCGATGTGATCTGACGTCATCTCTGAAATCTCCCCAAAAATCCCAAGGTAGATCGCAGCATCGCTCCTGCAGGCGCTGGGAAATAGTCAGATTTGTACCGGCCAGCGCCTTCGTGATCGCGGTGATGCCGCGTTGCGGCAGGGGGGCAGTAGCAGTATTTTGGCGGGAACAAGAAGAACGCAAAGGAACGCTGTTGTCGCCAGGGAAGCCGCTGAGGGATGGATTGTGGCCGCTTGCCGCGCTTGCCGCGCTGGTCGCGGTGGTGGCAGCCGTGCCGGCGGCCAGTGCCGCGGACGAGGTGGAAGCGGATGCCCCGCCCGCGGCAGCCGCGACCCGGCCTGCGCCGGCCCAGGATTCGACCGTGGTCCTGGCCGAGGACAAGCTGCCCGATGCGCAGGCCCGGCACCAGGCGCCGGGCGACAGCCTGCAGCTCGATCCGATCATCGTCACCGCCACCAAGCGGCCCATGGCCCTGCGTGAGGTGCCGGCCAGCATCGGGGTGATCAGCGGAGCCGCCCTGGAAGAGGCCGGCGCGCTGGAATTGCGGGATTTTCTCGGGCGTGTTCCCGGCGTGCAGCAAACGGAAGTCTTCACCGAGTACAACCGGATTTCCGTGCGTGGCATCCAGTCCGACGCCGCCGCCGTGACGCCGGCGGCGACCGGTTACTTTGTCGATGATGTGCCCTTTTCCGACCCCTTTGTCCTGCATGCTCGGCCTGATATTCCACCGTTTGATCTGGATGCGGTCGAGGTGCTGAAGGGGCCGCAAGGAACCCTGTTCGGCGCGTCGGCACTCAGCGGTGCGGTGCGCTATCGAACGATTGATGCGCGCCCCGCAGAAACGGGAGGGCACGGCTTCATCCAGACCAGAAACCCAACAGATGGACAGCCGGAGCGGGCGGGTGGGCTTGCCGTGAACTTGCCGCTGGGCGAGAACGCCGGCCTGCGTGTGGTTGGAGTCAGTCGCCTGGGAGGCGGCCGGATCGACGACCTGCGGCAGGACGTGGCGGACACGGACAAGAGCCGGCGCTACAACGGTCGTGCACTGCTGCGCTGGGATGGGGGCGGGCGCTGGACCTTCGGGCTCAAGGCCCATCTACAGACCTCCCGTGCAGACGACGTGCCTCAGGCCGAAACCACGGACGGCCGGCTGGAGCGATCGCGGGCATTGCGGGCAGCGCCCACGGCCGCGCGCTTCGGATTCGGGACCCTGGACGCGACTGTTCGCTTCGATGTGGCCGATCTGGTGATGGTCAGCAGCGTGGTCGACAAGTCCAGCTATCTCAGCGGCAGGAACGCCGCCCGCACCCTGGGTGCTGAAGACGCCGGACAGCCCATTTCGTCACCGGTCAGCGAGGACATTCAGGGCCAGGTGCACGAAATGCGCTTGGTGTCCGCCACCAGCGATCACGGCTGGCAGTGGCTGGCCGGAATTTACTATCACAGGTACGCGGATTTCAGTACCCAGCGGGTGTATGCCGATGGCGAAGCCGTGGATCAGCTTCCCGTCTTGCTGGATTTCGTGGCCGATATCCGTGCGCAGGAACGGGCGGCATTCGGTGAGCTGGGCCTGCCGCTGAGACGTGGCTGGTTGCTCAATCTCGGTTTGCGCGGCTATCAGGTGGAAACTGCGGGTGAGGTGGTGTCGTCGGGTTTGATCATTCTGGCCACAGGCGAGACGGAAAACCGCAATGACGCGAGAATTCGGGAGTCGGGCCTCAACCCCAGACTGGCCTTGAGTTTTCAGCCGAAGGCCGGGTTCAGCGCCTATTTGAGCGCATCCCGTGGATTTCGTTTCGGCGGCATACAGATCGTTGGCCCTTCCCCGGTGTCGCCGAATGTGCCGCCGACCTACGATTCCGACACCTTGTGGAATTTCGAGCTGGGCCTGCGCGGTGAATGGTTGGAAAAGCGCCTGCAGACCGATCTGGCGCTGTTCTATATTGACTGGGACGACCCTCAGTTGCAGACCACGACTGGTGGAGCGGTGCCACTCAATACCGTTGACAATGTCGGGCACGCTCGGAGTCAGGGCGGCGAGTTGAGCCTGCAGTGGCGCCCGGGCGGTCCAGGGCTCGCGCTGGGGTTGGCCGCCGCCTACACGGATGCTCGTACAACCGTGGCCTACACCACTCCCAGCGGCGATCAGGCGCCGGCCGGTTCACGCCTGCCGGGTACCGCTCGCCACCAACTCGTCGCAACCCTGGATTACGACTGGCGCTGGGGTGATCACCGCTTACGCTTTGGACTGGCCCACCAGCGCTTAGGCCCCGGCTACAGCGACATCCTGCATCAGTTGGACATCTTCGATTTCTCGACCACCGATCTGCGGTTGAGCTGGCAGCAGCCACGCTGGCTGGGTCGGACGCGCCTGAGTGCTGGCATCAACAATCTCGGTGACGCACGGGGCCTGACTCAGGCTCTGGTCCTGTCGGAAGACAATTTCACGACGATGTACAACAACACGCGCAGTGTGGATGTCAGGCTGGATTTTGCCTTTTGAGCATCAGGCGAAGTGAAAGCCCAGCAATCGCCAGTAGTTCAGCCAGATGGAGAAACTCAGGCAAAGCCCCAGGCTGAGCCAGCCCAAGCCTGACCGCGGATTTCGGATCAGGTGCCACGCGAGGATCAAGCTCGAGCCTGTCGCCAGCACGCCCAGTGACAGCCCCAGCTTCAGCTTGAACGGCAGGGCAACGAGCAATTCCGCCGTCGGACTCGTCACGGTCGCTGCCACGCAGCCCATAAGACCGAGGTAGCCCAATGCGGCAGGAGCGGCCAGCTTCTGCCAGCCCGGGACGGTTCGTCGCGACAAGAGTCGTCGCAGGCAGTCCAGCACGATGAGCAGAAATGCCAGCGCCCACGTGCCCAGCAGCACGAAGTTGACCCTGGGTGTTTCCCACGGTGGCAGGCGAGTGGATGGCGCAAAGGCCAAGCTCCCCAGTTGATAATCGGTGCCGCCATTGCTGACAAACTGCATCGTCTCTCCACTGTCTTCGCGTCGAAACAGTCCGGGCACCTGATCCGATTCCACCCAGATACTCGGCGTGCCAGTGGCCTGATCGGTCATGCGCATTCTGCCTGGACCGTCGGTTTCGATCTGGTAGGCATACAGGAGGGTGAACAGCTTTTCCCAGCTGCGCAGGCTGCGCGGGGTGGGCGCGTAACTGCCTGCGTACCGGGCAACGGTGCCGCCGCTGGCTGGTGCGGACAGCGGTGGCAGGGTGTAAGGGAAATAGGTCTTCATGAATAGACGCATGAGGGCGCCTTTCAGATCGGGGGTGGGCTGTGTGTTGTAGGCGACAAACAGCCCGAAGCCCTCTTCAGGCAACAGGTAAAGTTCGTTGTAGAAATACAGTGTCAGGCCGCTGTGCCAGAGGATTCGGCGCCCATACTGATAGTCCTCCATCCAGCCCAGTGCGGCACCATTCACGTGAGGGCTTGGACTCAGCGCCCGGGCGTGCATGGCAGCAAGTGTGTCGGGGTTGAGCACCGGGTTTCCAGTGCTGCGATCCAGCTGCCCGAGCATGAATCGGCCCATGTCATCTGCGGTTGCACTCAAGCTCGCGGCTGGCGCCACCGCATTGAAATACATGAACGGGTGTGGCTGAAATGGGCCGCCGCCACTGTAACCGACAGACATGCTGGGCTTGAGAGCCGATGGCAGAGGCTCTTCCATGCTGCTATGGCTCATTTGAAGCGGTTGCAGCACATGCCGCTCTATGGTGGACGGATAGCCGGTATTTCTGATTTGAGCCGCTATCAGCCCGGCGAGGGCGACGCCCCAGTTCGAGTAGGCCGCATCGACTCCTCGTGCGAAATCGGTCAGAGGAGGTCTGACCCGGGGGGGCTCATGGGCGGCGAGCGCTTCACGCAGTCCCATTGAAGGCGGTGGCGCTTGAAGTGAAACCTGGTAGCCGAAATTGTCCACATCGAAGCCAGCGGTATGAGTCAGCAGATTGCGCGCGGTGATGACTTGACCAGCCAGTCCGGGAATCTGCATACCTTGAAGATAACCATTGATGTCCGCGTCCAGGTCCAGTTCGCCGTCCTCGACGAGCTGCATCACCGCCAGCGCGGTGAAGGGCTTGGTCGTTGATCCCAGCCGGAACAGGGTGCTGGCGGGGGTCACAGCGTGCTGGCTTTCGATGTCCGCGAACCCGTAACCCTTGCTCAGAAGAATCCGGCCCTGGTGAACGATCGTCACGGCTGCACCAGCAATATAGGCTTCCGCCATCTGCCGCTGCATTTCCTTGTCGACCAGTTGCGCAAGATCATCGTGCGCAATGGGCAATCTGGCAG
>JBFJTN010000175.1:0-7842 GCA_041625325.1 Oceanococcus sp.
ATGCCGAAGCCAGCCGGGTGCTGGAGGAACTGCGCGATCTGCAGCGCAAGCAGGAACTGGCCTCGCCGATCATCCAGCCCGGCGGGCCGGGTGGCAAGATCCAGCTCTAGCATGGCCGGGCGCCGGCCGACCCGTTGCCGCCGGCAGCGCCTGTTCGGGCCCCTTGCCCGGCTGAGCTAGGCAGAAGCCGCGGCCGCGTCTTCCAGCCAGGCCGCGCGCAGCTGATTCCTGCCGGCGGCTTTGGCGGCGTACAGGGCATGATCGGCCGCGGCGACCACCTGCTGGGCGGTCCGGGGCGCCGTGTCCTCCTCGCACCACAGTCCGACGCTGGCGGTGACGATGCCGCCAATGCCGCAGGGATGGGTCAGGGACTGACGCCGGATGTTCTCCAGCAGCCCTTCGGCTCTCGCCAGGGTGGTCGCGCGGTCAGCACCGCGCCAGATCACGGCGAACTCCTCGCCACCCAGCCGGGCGACAAGGTCCCCATCTCGCTGGGCTTGCGATGCCAGGGCCTGTGCCACGCGCCGCAGGCACTCATCGCCCTGGACATGGCCGAAGCTGTCGTTATAGGCCTTGAAGTGATCGAGATCGATCAGGGCCAGGCCGAAGGCATCCCCGCTGCGTCGCAGCTTGTTCAGCAGGGCGCGGCAATGGTCGTAGAACACGCGACGATTGGCCAGGCCGGTCAGCGCATCACGTTCCGATAGCACCTTCAGGCTGCGCTTCTGCAGCCAGGCCTGGCGATGGGAATACTCCGTGAGTCTGGCCGCCACGGCGCCCATGAAGCCGGTTGCCACGTAGAGATAGCTCTCTTCATAGGTTCTGTAGGAGTCGAAGCCGATGAAGAACATGCTGGCCGTGTAGCTTGCGGCGATCAGCAGGACCAGCGGCACCGCCGTGGCGAAGCGGATGCCCAGGAAGAAGTAGATGTAAAACATGTGCATGGTGAGCATCTGGGCAGGCGGGTCCACGCCCAGGGCGCGTCCCCAGTTGACGTGAATGCTCAGATAGACACCGTTGAGGATCAGCGTCGCCTGAGCCACCGCCGAATACCGGCGGGCATGGTTCGGCAGGTAGGTGAAGCCGAGCATGAGCAGGCAGGGCAGCGCCCCGAACAGCACCATGGTCCAGACGATGGGTGTTCCCGCGTAATGGTGGAACACGAAGCCGTCGAGCAGCAGGAAACTCACATAGGAGATGACCGCCAGCGCCAGGGTGAAACGCGCGACAGGAATGAAGCGCTCGTGGCGGTCACGGGTGAATTCGCCCTCCAGACCGGCAGGGAAGTACAGGGACAGCGGTGGCTTCTTGTGCCAGCGCTCAAGTTGATCATTGAGCGCGGATTCCTGCTCGAGTTCAGCGGCCGGGCTGGTTTTCATCGCGGACACCGTGCCCTGGTTGGGTTTGTCTGTGAGCGCTTGCGTGTCGTTGCTCTTGCGCATGGTCACCATAGCCTACTGGCGTCACTCCCACCCATCCCGAAGCCTGCCGATCTGCAGTGAAGGAAAAGTCAAAGCCCGCAGCCTGGGTCAGGTCGAGGCAAACCCGGGCGTGCCCTGGCAGCCCATGCGACTGCCCGCTGTTGGGGGACCGGCATGAGCTCCGGTACTCGCCACGCTGCGAGGCGAGCATGGCCCTGGCCAGTGCGACGGCTCTTCGGCGCCGGCACAGCCGCGAGGAACAGGTCGATCCGGGCGCCGCCATCGCTGCCTGATCGGGCAGCGCAGACGGGGTTGCGGCGCTCTGGCGATGGCAGTGGCCAGGAGGTCCCGACACTCCTGGCCACGCGAGGATTCAGCCCTTCGTCATTCGAAAGGCCACACCCCGTTGGTGAAGCGCAGCACCATGAAGCCGTTGTCCTGGCAGGTGCTCCACAGTTCGCCACGCTCGGGGATCAGGCGCACCTGGGCGGAACACCAGTCTGCTGTGAGATTGTTGTTGTCCTGCTGCAGGCCGTTCACATGCTCCGAACTGGGCAGCTGCTCGGCCTTGCCCACCTGGGCGGGCGGATTGTAATAGGCGATCTCGCGCGGATGATGCGGATCGCGGATGTCGAAGACCCGGATGCCGGACTGGAAGTAGCCGCAGGCCAGCGCGGTCGGATTGATCTTGCGATCGACGCTGCAGTAGTGGGCCTGATAGCCGAAAGTGCCATTGCCCTGGACATCGGCGGAGGCGATCTCCGCGTTCTCCGGCATGTGAATTTCCAGCTTCAGCTTCGAGATCACGCGCGGCTGGGTCTCGTCGCTGATATCGATGAAACGGGCCGCGCCGGCCGGGCCATAGAAGCCGCCGACCCCACCTTCGTCGACGAACAGCACGTAGGGTTTGCCGTCATAGAACACCGGTATGGTGTGCTGCGCGGTGCTGCCGTCCTCCCAGCAGACCTGACCGATGACGGGCATGGGCGGGTTCGGCTGGCGGTTCTGCACGGCCGTGGTGTCGTAGATCACCAGGCCGTTGCCGCAGCTGCCGGGGGCGATCTGGCCGATGGACACGGCATACATGCGCGTGCCGTCCTCGTTCAGGGACAGGCCGTGCAGCGAACCCACCGTGTCGGTCTGCGGAATCGGTAGCGGCAGGCTGGGGTTGCTGACGTCGATGGCGCTATGGGCCAGGCCCACGTAGTAGGTCAGACCATCCGGCGCCCATTCGCCCTCGTGGCCGATCGGGGTCTGGGTCGGGGTGCTGGACAGCAGCTGCGGCTGGGCGCAGTCCTGCTTCAGGTCGTAGACATCGAAGAACACCGGCCCGCCGACATTCCAGCCGGCGTCCGCGCCCAGCAGGCCGCGTCGCTCATTCACCTTCAGGGATTCCCAGGGGTCGAGCATGGCCGGGGTCATCAGCGCCGCCGTGTTGCGCGGGCTGGTCGGGTCGCTCACATCGAGGACCTGGGTGCCGGCGCCGCCGGGGAAGGCGGTGCCGTAATAGGCGCAATCCTCGTACCAGGCCATCTGCCAGCTGGCGCCCTTGCCCTGGTGCTGACCGACCAGTTCCAGGTTGCAGGAATAACCCTGCTGCGAGCGGCCGCCGACCCGGTCCTCCATCGATACACGACCCTGGATGTCGGTCTCCGGCAGGGAGCCGGGGCCGCAGTCGGCCCGCTCCACCGGGCCTTCGAACACGGCATCCGGCGCGGTCGTGTCGTGACGTGGCGCGCTGGTATCGATGCGCCCGCCTTCGCAGCCGCTCATCAGCAGCATGGCGCCGACAATCAGGGCGGCGCCCAGGGCGCGGGTCACGACCGGCTGAAGCTGGGTCCAGCGCCGGGCGATGGTCTGGCGCGTCGTCGGATTGGGTGCTTGCAGTTGCATGCCTGAGATGTCCCCGTGTCGTTATTGTCTAGTCGCGGAAAGGCCAGACGCCTTCGCGGAATTTGAGAATCATGAAGCCGTTGTCCTGACAGGTGCCCCACAGCTCGCCGCGTTCCGGGACGAAACGGACCTGGGCGGAGCACCAATCGGCGTTGAGCAGACCGCCGGTCTGGGTCAGGTAGAAGGAATCGTGCTGGGAGCCGCGCAGCTGGCCCTGCTTGTCGGCCTGGGCCGGCGGATTGAAATAGGCGATCTCGCGCGGGAAGTAGGGGTCGCGGATGTCGAACACCCGGATGCCGGAGTTGAAGTAGGCGCAGCCCAGCACCGTCGCGTCGTCCGGGTTATCCACCGTGCAGTAATGGCTGTCGTAGCCGAAGATCACCTGCCCGGTGGTGTCGCCGACCACCTGGGCGCAGTTCGCCGGATCATGGGTTTCCAGCATCATCTTGGCCACCAGCTTCGGCGCGGTTTCATCGCTGACATCGAACAGCCGGGCGAAGCCGTAGGGCGGCAGGCCGTTGGCACAGGCGAACTGCCAGGTCGCCGGCGTGCCCAGGCCGCCGGAGCCGTTCTCGTCGACGAACACCACATAGGGCTTGCCGGCAATCCTGATATGAATCGGGTGCTGGCCGATGGAGCCGTCGGCCCAGGCAATCTGGCTGATCACGCGGATTTCCGGATCGGGCTTGCGCAGCTGCACGTCGCTGGTATCGGCGATCACGAAGCCGTTGCTGGCCGGGGTGACGGCGGTGGCCGGCACGATGTTGTTGGTGGTGAAATAGCCGCGCATGCCGTCCGGGCTGGTGGCCAGGCCATGATAGCCGCCGGGCGGCGTCCAGCTGATCAGCTGCACCGGGTTCTTCGTGTCGGAAATGTCGAAGGCGTTGTACGTGCTGTAGGCGCCGTAGTAGGTCAGGCCGTCGCTGGCGAAATTGCCCTCGTGGCCGCCGGCATTGTCCATCAGCACCGAAGCTTCCAGCTGCGGGTGACGGCAGTCGCCCTTCAGGTCATACAGGTCGAAGTAGGGGCTGCCTGCGCCATCGGTGCCGTCCACCGCGCCCAGCAGGCCGCGTCGCTCGTTGACCTTGAGCGACTCCCAGGGGTCGATCATGGCCGGCGTGGTCAGGTATTCGGAGGGGCGGGGATTGGTCGGCTCGCTGGCATCGATGACCACCACCCCGTCATGCTCGCGGCCTTCGCGCGCGGTGGTGCCGTAATAGGCGCAGTCCTCGTACCAGGCATGCTGCCAGCCGGCGCCGTCGCCCTGCCACTGGCCGACCAGTTCCAGATTGCAGGAATAGCCCTGCTGCGAGCGTCCGCTGACCCGGTCGATCAGCGGCACCTGCCCCTGCAGACCGGTTTCCGGTCGGTCGTCCGGGCCGCAGATGGCCTTGCGCACCGGCTGCTCCCAGGGCTGCTTGCTGTCGTCGTCGTGGGTGCGTGGATCCAGGGATGCGGCGCCCGCGACGACGCCCTCGCGGCCGCCATTGCAGGCGGACAGCGCGATGCCGAGCAGCAGCAATGCGGCGGCCTGCTGGCCAGAGTACGGGCGGACTGACATCGGTGGGCTCCTGTAGGCCTTGCAGCAAGTCCACGCGAGTCTTGGGCAAAGGGTTCCGCCTGTTAAGCCGGACTTTGGTCGGGTGGCCATAAAGCCCTTCATAAACAGCAGGATGGCGGCACTAGTACTTTGGTATTAGGTGCTCCGCAAGGGCCGCTCGAGGCGCCCGGACTGGTGTCTGCCCGCCAGCGGATCGGCGCGTCATTCACCTGGCCGGAGGCCAGATGCCATTGCTGCATGGCGGGACCAGGAGGCCTTCGTCCTGGTCGGCCATTGGCCTGCGCTCGGAATTACTCTTGCCCCAGCGGGCCAGCTGATTGCATTGCCGGATGGCCGCCGACAGTGGCACCAGGGCCCTGGGCCAGTTGCCGGGCCTCCTGCAGCGATTGGCGCGCGGATCCACCGGCGATCTGCAGCAGGGAGGCGAGGTGGCCCGCGAGCTGTTCGGTCTGCCCGGCGGCTGCAGCCGCCCGCACCGCACCCAGGCGCGTGTTGTAGCGTCCGGGCCAGCGCGCCTCGGAACGCGCGTAGGCGTCGAGCGCCGCGCTGGGCTGGCCGACAGCCAGAAGCAGGTCGCCCATCGCCTCGTAGGGCGGGTAGACCGCTCCCGGCGTGACGGGATGTTTTTCCACCGTGGCTTCCAGGTCAGCAGCGCGCTCGAGTAGCGCGATGGCCTCGGCGGTGCGCGCTTCCGCGTGCGCGATCGCGCCGGCCAGAATCAAGCGATCGACCTCCAGATAGGCCGCGAAGCCTTTCTCGCCATCGGCGACGGCCTTGTCGTGGAGTGAGGCCAGCTTCGATTCGGCTTCCCTGGCCCTGGGCAGATCGTCGCTTCTGGCGCCGCCAAGACCGCGAGCGAACCAGGAAATGCCCTCGGCCCAGACCGCTTTGTCCCAGGGCAGGTCCGGCGGCTGGCGAGCATCGATCTGGGCGGCCTGTTTCCAGTCACGCCGCTCGACCGCGTAACGGGCGGGCATGGCGGCGAGATGAAAGGCGCTGACGAAACTGGGCTGCAGCTTGCCCATCGCCAAAGCCTCATTGAGCTTTTTTCGCGCCTGCTCGTCCTCGCCCCGTTGCAGCAGGGCATATAGCTCATAGTCCACCGCATGGATGTAGTGATGGGAAATGGCATCACCGGCCGGATACTGCAGCGCGGCCAGCGCCGATCGATGGTTCCAGCTGATGACTTCCGGCCATTCCCCAAGTCGGACGAATACATGCGTGGGCATGTGCAGGGCATGAGGCACATCCGGCGCGATGGAACTGTAGCTGCGCACCACCTCGAGTGACTCGTGGGCGCGGCCATCGGCATCGTTGGCATGAATGGTGTAGTGAACCGCACCGGGATGTCCCGGCTGCCGCCGCTGAACGGACAAGAGGATTTCGGCCGCCTCGGCATGCAGCGCGGCACGCGCTCCGGCTTCGGCGTTGGCGGCCAGGGCCAGGCGGGACAGGGCGTACAGCGCGGCCACGTCCGGGTCATCACCATGCCTGGAATAGGCGACGGACAGCTGCTCGGCCCAGCGCTGAATACGGGTCCACCAGGCCGCGCTGTCCGGTTCGCGGAAAAAGGCCTGGGTCGCATCCATGAGCAGGCTTTCGCGCTCGGAGACCGCACCCGCGGAACGGGCCTGCTGGATCAGTTCCCAGCCCCGTGTCAGGTCGTCTGGACTGGGCCGCGTGGGCCACAGCGGCTGGAATCGCGCCGTGGCCGCCCCCCAGTAGGCCATCGCACAATCGGGATGTTCGGCCATGATGGTTTCGAACTCGTCCCGCGCTTCCACGTACATCATGTGGTGCAACATGCCCAGGGCGCGATCGAACAGGGCTTTCGCGTCCGCCACGCAGGAGGCCTCAAAGGCGAGTGAGCCGATGGCCGGGGCCTTCTGGGCATGCGAGTGGTGGGTGGTTTGCTGCGCTGTGGCCTTCGGCTTGACCGGCTGGCTTTCGCCGCTGCATGCCGCCAGGTGGATGCCCAGGACAATGACCGTGACGGTCGGGAACGGGAATCTGTTCATCGTGCCCCCCTTCCGGGATGCCGGCGGCGGCGAAGCCGCGCCTGATGCCTGGCGTGACGCCCGATGCGACCTGGCCAGGCCCGGATCAATCTAGCGCTATGCCCGGGGCGCGTCAATGGCGCCTGGCGCCCCGGAAATCAGGGTCTTCGCCCTGCCCAGATGAGGGCGTCCGCGGCCTGGATCAAGGCCGGGTGGGCCCATGCCAGAGGCCACCACGCTGGCATGCGGTGGAGAAGCGGACGGCCAGTCCTCAGGCCTTCCTCAGCATGCGGCTTGCTGGCGGTGTTGCGGTCCGTGCCGGGACCGGCCAGGACCGACGAAACCGGTGCCGTCAGGCATGGGCGGCCGGGACATGCGGCAGCGCCGATCGTGTCAGGCGCGTGTCGCCGAGACGTGAACCGCAGCTAAATCCGCGCCTGACTGTTGCTTCGCCAGGCCTGGGCCTGGGATGTGCTCAGGACGGCGTCGTCCAGCGGCTCAGTTCACGCAGCACGGCTGTCGCATAGCTGCCGGCCTGCAGCTCGAACGACACGGCCAGGGTCGATTGATCGTGCCAGTTCCAGGACAGGTGGCGGGGCAACAGGCGCAGGGCGCGACGCTCCTGGTCCAGGCGCACCGATGCCAGGCCGGCGCACAGCGCGGGGTGTTGGGCCGCCACCGCCAGCTCCAGTTCACGCACCGCGGCCTGGCTTTCGAGTTCGCCCGATCCCCACATGGTGCCGGAGGGGTGGATGTCGCCGGCGCGCAGCCGCTCTTCGAGCTCCGCATCGCCTTCGGTGGCGTGGAACCAGGAGCGGCTGCCCTGCAGGCAGCAGGGTTCGCCTTGCAGGATGCGGTTCCAGGTGCCGGCGGAGACTCGCGCCGCCAGCACCGCGTTGAACAGTTCGGATCGCGCCGCGGAGATCAGCAGGCCGCGGGTCTTGCGGTCGACCCGTTGGCCTTCAAACAT
>JBFJTN010000176.1:0-7755 GCA_041625325.1 Oceanococcus sp.
AGTCTCGGCACCTTCACCTTCTTCAATACCCTGTTCGCCACCCTGATCGTGGTCGGCGTGGTCTACAACAGCGCGCGGGTTTCGCTGTCCGAGCGTGGCCGCGAGCTGGCCAGCCTGCGGGTGCTGGGCCTGACCCGCGCGGAAGTGTCCTGGATCCTGCTCGGAGAACTCGGCCTGCTCACCCTGCTCGCGCTGCCGCTGGGCGCCGCACTGGGCTACCTGCTAGCCGCCTTCATGGTGCAGTCTTTCGATACCGACCTGTTCCGGATTCCGCTGGTGGTCAGCCCGGCCACCTTCGGCTACGCGGGTCTGGTGGTGGTGCTGTCCGCGCTGGCCTCCGGCCTGATCGTGCGGCGCCGCATCGACCGGCTGGATCTGGTCGCCGTGCTCAAGACAAGGGAATGACATGACCCGAGGTCGCTGGTTCAAGCCCGTGGTCAGCGGACTCAGCCTGCTGGGCCTGCTGCTCTTCTTCGCCCTCAGCTTCCGGCCGCGGCCGCTGCCCGTCGATCTGGCGCCGGTCAGCCGCGGGCCGCTGGCGGTGACCCTGGACGAGGATGCCTACACCCGGGTGCGCGATATCTATCTGCTGTCCGCCCCGGTGGCGGGGCAGCTGCTGCGCATCGACGCGCAGGTCGGCGACGCGGTGACGGCGGATGCCAGCGTGCTCGCGCGCATGCGTCCCGGCGACCCGGGCCTGCTGGACCGGCGCAGCCAGCAACAGGCCGAAGCGGCGGTGAACAGCGCCGAGGCCGCACTGGACCTCGCCCGGTCCGAGCTGCGCAAGGCGCATTCGCAGGCCGAATATGCGCGCAGCGACCTGCTGCGGGCGCGCGATCTGGCCGCCGACAACAGCCTGTCCCCGGCCGAGCTGGAACAGGTGGAGCTCGCGGCCCGGACCGCGCAGGCCGGCCACCAGACGGCCCGGGCGGCGGTACGCCTGCGCCAGGCGGAACTGGCCAATGCCCGCGCCCTGCTGGCCCCGCGCGATGCCAGTGGACAGGCCCTGGCTCGCCTGGAGCTGCGGGCCCCGGTCAGCGGGCGCGTGCTGCGCATCCTGCAGCGCAGCGAAGGCGTGGTGGCCGCCGGCACGCCGCTGCTGGAAATCGGTGACCCGGCCGAGCTGGAGATCGTCGCCGACCTGCTGTCCCGTGACGCGGTCAGCGTGCCCGAGGGCGCCGCTGTCCGCATCGAGGGCTGGGGTGGCGAGCAGGCGCTCGCCGGGCGGGTCCGCCGGATCGAGCCGCTGGGCCACACCCGCGTTTCCGCGCTGGGGATCGAGGAACAGCGGGTCAACGTGATCATCGACCTGCTCAGCCCACGCCAGGCCTGGGAGCGACTCGGCCACGGCTTCCGGGTCGAGGTCCGGATCCTGATCTGGCAGGCCGACGAGGTGCTGCAGCTGCCCACCGGCGCCCTGTTCCGCGAGCAGGGGCACTGGGCCGCTCTGGTGGCTGATGCGGGCGTGGCCCGGCTGCGCCAGCTGAGCATCGGCCGACAGAATGGCCGGCAGGCTCAGGTCCTGGACGGGCTGCGGGCCGGGGAGCAGGTCATCCTGCACCCGAGCGAGCGGATCGAGGACGGCACGCGCGTGATGGCGCGCGAGGGCTGACGCTCAGCCTTCGGCGTGGGCGCTGCGCAGGATCCAGGCGCTGCGATCCAGATTGTCGCGCAGCTGCTCGCCGATGCGGCGGCAGGTGCTGCCCTGCGGGTCCTTGCGCGCGGCAAAGCGGCGCTGCTGATCGGCCCGTTCTTCGAAGCGGGGCATCTGCTCGGCCACCCCGCCTTCCAGCCGCTCGGCCAGCTCACGGCTGACCGAACGCATGGCGGCGAAGCCCGCCCGGTCGCCGCAGGCCAGCGTGCGACCGGCCAGCAACGCGTTGCGGTCGAACTGATAGGCCAGGGTCGCGTCCGACGCGACGACCAGGGCAGGCCACAAAGCAGCCATCAGAACGAACAGGGCATTTCGGCAAGGCATGACGTCAAGGGGAGCGGGCACCTGCCGCTATTGACGGTCGAGACGGCCGGCCGGTTCCCTTTTCTTGCGGGCCAGGCAACGCCATCGGCCGATCACGCATGGACCGAAACAGGGTCCGCGAATCACCAGGGAGGGCGAGCGCGCCATGTAGACCGACCCGGGCCCGATGGCAGGAAGCCATCCGGACATCAGCCGCCGCGGCTTTTTCAAGCTTGCCGCCGGCGCCGGCCATTGCGGGAGTCTCGCAGCCGATCCTTGCAGGCACGGCTGGGCGCTCAGCCCGCCGCTGATCGTGGGCGCGGATGCCGAGCTGCATCTGCTCCGGCGGATCAGTTTCGGCCCCACTGCCATTGAACTGGCCCGGGTCCGTGAGATGGGCCAGGGCGGCGCGATCCCGGCCCCGGCGCCGCGCCCGCACACGCAGTGAAGTTCGAGGCCTGTGTCGGGGCCAGGCCAGGATTCTTTTGACATTTGTCATGTTCAAAACTATGGTGGCTCCTGCCGCAGTCACCCGCCAGGGCTGCGCATGCGCAGACATCGACCAGCCAGGCCTGCAGAAGCCTGTCACGCCCGCTGCACTGTGGACGCCGAGGACGACATGACAACCAGATCCATCACCCTGCTGCTGTTCCTGATCGGATTGCCGGGCCTGACCCTGGCCCAGGACCCGCTGGATGATCTCTACGCGGAGCCTGCAGCGGGGCCGGAAGACGGGGCCAGCGACCGCCGCGCGGACGCCGCCACAACAGCCGCGAACCCTTCCGGCACGGACAACATCACCCTGCCCGAGGAAGAACCCGCTGAGACGTCCCGTTCCCGTGGCAGCCGCCTGGTCGAGGAAATCGTGGTGACCGCGCAAAAGCGCGAGGAAAGCCTGCGCGATGTGCCCGTTTCGGTACAGGCCTTTTCCGGCGAGAAGCTCGATGCCATGGGGATTACCGATCAGACCGACCTGCAACGGGTGACCCCGGGCCTGAACATCACCTCGCAGGTGAGCTATGTGGTGACCTTCCTGCGCGGGGTGGGCACCGATGCGGTCACCGCCGCCGATCCCAGCGTCGCCACCTATATCGACGACATCTACTTCCCTTTCGCCTCGAATCTGGCGCAGAACTTCGGCGCGGTGGATCGCATCGAGGTGCTCAAGGGCCCGCAGGGCACCCTGTTCGGCCGCAACGCCACCGGTGGCGCCATCGCCATCCATACCAAGAAACCCGATTTCAACGAGGCTTTCGGCGAGCTGCTGCTCAGCGCCGACAGCTACAACCAGATGGCCCGCTTCTACGGCAATCTGCCGCTCAGCGACAACTTCGCGCTGAATGCCTCCTTCGTGGCCAGCAAGTTCGACAACTTCTACAGCGGCACCCGCGGCAATCCGCCGGAGGGCTTTCCGGACGACCGCACCGAGGGCTTCCGCCTGAAAACCCGCTGGCAACCCAGCGACGCCCTGGATCTGCAGCTGTCGATGTTCCGCCTGGAACTGCATGGCGGGGCGGCGAATATCGCCTTCAATGCCAAACCCTCGGACCAGGGCATGTTGCAGGGCATCGAAGCGCAGCCGGGCACGACGGGCTCCATCGATGCCCCGGCCTACACCCAGACGGACGCCAACACGGTCTACTACGGCACCGCCACCTACGCTGCCCCCTGGTTCGACTTCAAGCTGATCGGCAGCGATCAGCGCATGGACACCGCCGGTGTACGTGACTTTGACGGCTCCTCGCAGGCCATCTCCACCTTCGACACCCCCAGCCAGTACATCGACGCCCAGTCCCTGGAATTCCAGCTGCTGTCGAATGGCGAATCCGGCCCGGACTGGCTGACCTGGATTTTCGGCGGTTACTACTTCCGCGGGGTAAACGGCTTCGAGATCCTGAATTTCATCGTCAATGGCATCAGCACCGAACTGGGCACGCTGGGACCGCTGGCGCTGCCCGGCGAGCTGAGCAGCCTGATCAGCATGGCCCAGGGCACCCCCAGCGGCGCCCTCAGCCTCACCGGCATGATCGGCACCGACTCCAAGGCGCTGTTCGCTCAGACCACCTCCGCCATCACCGACTGGCTGGACCTGACCGTCGGCGGCCGCTACCAGACCGAAAAGCGTTACATCTTCGATTCCTCGATGGGCCTGGACAACAACGACGGCAGCCGCACCGAACTGGTCGACAACACCAACAACGCCACCGACAGCAATGGCGACCCCTACCCCGCCAGCGACATCCAGAGCAGCTTCTCGCCCAAGGTCTCGCTGGATCTGCGCCCTTTCGCCGACGACACCCTGGTCTACCTGTCCTGGCAGAAAGCCCTGAAGGCCGCCACCTACAACACCGTGGCAATCTACGATGCGCCGGACTACGTGCAGCCCGAGGAGATCACCGCCTGGGAACTGGGCGCCAAGACCCGCGTCCTTGATGGCCTGGTGCAGTTCAGCGGCGCCCTGTTCGATTACGACGTGGCCAACCTGCAGCAGGCCTTCATCTCCCTGATGGCCGGCGGCGTGATCAGCTTCCAGAACGCCGGACGCGCGCGCATCCGCGGCGCTGATTTCGACGCCCTGGTGATCCTCTTCCCCTCGCTCGTCGATGGCCTGGTGCTGGCCGGCGGCGCTGCTTATCTGGATGCCCAGTACAAGGACTTCACCAATGCCTCCGGCTTTGACGAGGGCGGCAACTTCACCGAGGGCAACGACTATTCCGGCAATCAGGTGATCCGCTCGCCGCAATTCACCGGCACCGCGACGCTGAGCAAGACCTGGCAGCTGCCGGGTGGTCCGCTGGAAGCCGCCTTCGATGCCTACTACACCGACGACTTCTTCTACGAACCCTCGAACCGCCAGGCCACCCTGCAGGCCGCCTACTGGCTGCTCGGCAGCCGCCTGAGCTATCTCTACGAGCCCATGAATCTGCGTCTGAGCGCCGGGGTCAAGAACCTCACCGACAAGTTCTACACCAACGGCATCTTCGTCACCGACTACGGCGTGCAGCCTTCCATTGCCATGCCGCGCGCCTATACCGTCCAGCTGCTCTGGAACTTCTGAGGACAATCTCCCGCGCAGCCGCGTGCGCTGCGTTGCCGATCAATCCAGAATTTCCCGTGCGATGATCTCCTTCATCACCTCGGAGGCGCCGGCGGCAATGCGCACGTAGCGGGCATCGGCGTACATGCGGCAGATCGGATATTCCTCCATGTAGCCGTAGCCGCCGTGCAGCTGCACCCCTTCATCCACCACCCGGCACAGCAGCTCGGAGGAATAGAGCTTGATCCGCGCGGCGTCGGTGGCGGTGAACTCACCGGCGTTGTGGGCCTCCACGGCGCGATCCAGGAAGGCGTAGCCGATTTCGATGTCCGCATCGAGCTCGGCCAGCTTGAAACGGGTGTTCTGCATCTTCGACAGCGGCTTGCCGAACAGCTTGCGCTCCTTGACATAGTCCCGGGTCAGATCCAGCGCGACCTTGGCGCCGGCCATGTTGCCGGTCGCCGCGATCAGGCGTTCCTCGGCCAGGCCCACCATCATGTGCTTGAAACCGCCATTGAACTGGCCCAGCAGATTCTCCTTCGGTATCCGCACATCCTTGAAGAACAGCTCGGCGGTGTCCTGCGCCTTGGCGCCGAGCTTCTTCAGGTTGCGCCCGCGCTCGAACCCGTCCATGCCCCGCTCGACCAGGAACAGGCTGACCCCGTGGGGATTGTCCGCATCGGTGCGCGCCGCGACGATCACAATGTCGGCCAGATGCCCGTTGGAGATGAAGATCTTCTGCCCGTTGAGCAGATAATGATCGCCCCGGTCCTCGGCCCGCGTCTTCATGCCGGCCAGATCCGAGCCGGCATCCGGCTCGGTCATGCCGATGGCCAGGATGGTCTCGCCGCTGATGCAGCCGGGCAGGATGCGCTGCTTCTGCTCCGTGGTGCCGAAGTTCCCGATGTAGGGGCCAAACATCCGGCTGTGCATGCTCATGAACAGACCGGCGTCGCCATATTTGGCGTTTTCCTCGATCAGGATCTGCTCGTAGCGGAAGTCCGGCATGCCGGCGCCACCGTACTGCTCGTCGGCCCACATGCACAGATAGCCCATCTCGCCGGCCTTGCGATAGAAGTCGCGATCGACGATGCCGTTCTCGCGCCATTGCTCGGCCACCGGCTGCACCTCCTGCTGGAAGAACCTGGCCGCGTTGTCGCGAAACAGCTCCATGTCCGCGTCAAATCCGATTCGTTTCATCCTGATTCTCCCGGCCGACGATGCGGCCTTCGTTGAGTCTGAGGACTGTGCCGCCGGCGCCCTGCCCGGTCCGGTCAGGGTGGCGGCCGAGCGCCTTCAGAGGCTGCGCGAGATCAGTTCCTTCATGATCTCGTTGGTGCCGCCGAAGATGCGCATGGCCCGCGAGTCCACATAGGCCCGCGCCACCGGGTACTCCATCATGTAGCCGTAACCGCCATGCAGCTGCACGCATTCGTCGACCACCCGGCTGACCATGTCCGAGCACCACATCTTCGCGGCGGCGGCAGCCTCCACCGTGAGGCGGTGTTCGACCACCAGGGCCAGGCACTGATCGACGAAGCTCTGACCCACCGCGATCTCGGCCTTCATCTCGGCCAGCTTGAAGCGGGTGTTCTGGAAGGCGGCCACCGGCTTGCCGAAGGCCTTGCGGTTCTTGGTGTATTCGATGGTCGCATCCAGGGCCGCCTGGGCGGTGGCCTGGGCCATGATCGCGATGATCATGCGCTCCCAGGCCAGTTCCTTCATCAGCATGATGAAACCCTGGTTGAGCCCGGCCTCGCCACCCAGCACATTGGTCTTCGGCACCCGCACATCCTGGAAGAACATCTCGCAGGTGTCCTGGGCGTGCAGGCCGACCTTCTTCAGTGGCCTGGCCTTGCTGAACCCGGCACGCTCCGCCTCGACCAGGATCAGCGACACATTCGCCGCCCCCTGGTCTTCCTGGCCCATCTTGCAGGCCACGATGGCCAAATCCGAGAGATAGCCGTTGGTGATGAAGATTTTCGATCCATTGATGATGTAGTCATCGCCATCGGCGACCGCCCGGGTCCTGATCGCCTGCAGGTCGGAACCGGTGCCCGGCTCGGTCATGGCGATGGAGGCTATGACCTCGCCCGAGGCCAGGCGGGGCAGCCAGTGGCGTTTCTGCTCGTCGTTGCCGTAGTTGTAGATGTAGGGCGCGCAGATGTCCGAGTGCACCGGCCAGCCGATGCCCGAGGCCCCGGCCCGGGTCAGCTCCTCGATCTGCACCGCGCTGTACAGGCGGTCGGCACCCAGACCGCCAAATTCCTCCGGGATGGTCAGGCACAGCAGACCCATCTCGCCGGCCTTGTTCCAGATCCCGCGATCCACATGCTGCTGCTCTTCCCAGGCCTCGTGATGCGGCATGATCTCTTCCGCGATGAAACGTCGGCAGGTCTGTCGGAAGTCGTCGTGGGCAGCTTGAAAAAGGGTTCTGGGCAGCACGGGGGCATCCTGGCTGGCGCAAGGGACCGCGCCATGAGCGTGGCCTTGGCATTGAATGTTTTGACATTTGTCATGTTATGAGCAGGACTCCGGGATGTCAACGTCGCCGCGTCCGGCCCTGATCGCGTGCCGGCCCGGTCATGCACCGCTCCGGCAGGCTTGCGGCCACGCCTGCAGGGCCGGACAACTGCCGGATCGCCACCCGGCGCGCCGCGAAACCGCCACCCACCCGTGCCCCGTAGGCCGCTTCGATCACAAGGCCGCCATGGGGCGCGCATCGACCCCTCTGGCTGCGTCCACACACCCGCCCCATCAC
>JBFJTN010000177.1:0-7591 GCA_041625325.1 Oceanococcus sp.
CAGTTCATCGCAGCAGGCGTGGATGGCCGGAATGTCGGCCAGATCCAGGCGCACCATGCTGATCTGATCGCTGCCGCTGGCCGCCTTCACCGCGTCGGCTGCCTCCGGAATGCCGCTGCGGCAGGCCATGACCACGTGGGCGCCGCGTCGGGCCAGTGCGATGCTGGTGGCCAGGCCCAGGCCGGAGTTCGCGCCGGTCACCAGACAGGTCTTGCCGTCCAGGCGTTCGTCATCGCGCAGCTGGCCGATGGGTTCCTTGTGCCGGAACAGGTCGACGATGCCATTGAAGGTGGCCAGGACAGGGTTGCGGTAGCTGCCGGTTTCGGGCGTGCTCATGCGGGTTTCTCGTACGGGATTGCGAAGGCTTCGCGGTAGCGGGCGTAGCGGTCGTCGACCAGTTGCGGGCTGAGGCCGAACTGCTCGAGGCTGTAGTGGTGCTTGCCGTGGCGGTTCTGCCGATTGTGCTGCCGGGAGTCCTGCATGGCCTGACGGGCCGCCGGGCTCAGGGACAGGCCGGCGCCGGCATAGATACGCTTCACCTCGGCGATCGGATCTCGCATCAGGTCGTAGTAGGACACGTCGATAAAGGCCTGGGGCTGCGCGTCCCGCACGGCCAGCGCCCGTTCCACCATGTCCACGTTGATGTCCAGCCAGTGCCGGGCGACGGCCTCGGCGTCGACCTGGTCGGAGAACACGCCGTAGCCATGCGCCAGCATGCTGGAGAAAGAGGCGGTGGTGCGCAGCGGGTCACGATGGGTCTGGATGATCCGGGCCCGGGGAAATACCGCCAGCAGCACGTCCAGGTGCTCCAGATGGGCCGGGGTCTTGAGCACCCAGTGGCCGCCGCCCTGCTGCCAGTGCAGCACCTGCAGCAGGGTCTTCAGATAGCGGTAGGCCGGGGTCATGTCCTGGCCGGCCAGCCACTGGCTGTAGGAGGGCACATTCAGGGTGGCCGCCGGCACCTGGCTCATCAGGCTGTACTCCAGCAGCAGCACGTCCTCCTCGGGGGCTTCGGCTTCCACCGGGTGGATGCTGAAGAACTCCGGCGCCAGATAGGCCAGGCCTTTTTCCGCCGTGCGGGCCTGATCGATGCGGCGGTCCGGTCGGCCGGGTTGCTGGGCCGGATGGGGCAGGGGGCTGATCGCTTCCCAGGAGCGCAGGGCGCGGGCATCGGGGTCGGCCGCGAGCAGGCGATGCAGCATGGTCGTGCCGGTGCGCTGCAGGCCGGCGATCACCAGCGGGGGCTGGATCTCGATGTCGCGGATTTCCGGGTGAGCCGTCAGCAGGGCTTCGACCCGCAGGCGGGTGACCAGGATGTCGAGCAGTCGGCGCTGCATGACCCAGCGCCCGAAGGGATGAAGATTCGCTTCCTGATCAATGGATTGGCAGAGCATCCTCAGGGCGGGCTCGAAGTCGGTGTCGGCAAAACGCGCGGCCCCCGCCCGGCGGCAGGCGCGCTGCATCAGGGCATCGGGGTCCAGGTTCACCCGCAGGCCCAGCGCGCCAAGCAGACGGCCCAGGGCGTTGACGAGGCGGATGGCGCGCGGCCGGTAGGGCCGAAAGGCGGTTTGGCTCATGCCCGGGCCTGCTGGCGCAGCGCGCTGAGCTTGACCACGCGGGTCTGCGGCTGCGGGTGGCTTTGGGCCCGGATCCAGCGAAAGCTCATCGCGCCGCAGTCATGGCCGACGGTCTGAATCCAGTTGGGCAGACCGGGGTCCTCGTGGGCGACCACGATGCGCACCGAACCGTCCGCTTCGTACTGCGCCGTGTGCTTGTTCACATGGATGCGGAAGTAGCGGTAGTCCAGCGATTCCAGCCAGTGGTTGTCCAGCTGGAAGTTCCAGCTGTCGCAGTCGGGCGGGGTGGCTTCGATCACCAGCGCCTCGTCGGGGGCCAGCCGCCAGTAGCTGTGGTAGTAGACGATGTTGGGGTCGCCGCCGGCGGCGGTGGAGACGGCCGGATCGAACTGGGGCAGCTGGTTGACATGCTGCTGGAAGTCGCGGGCCCATTTGGCAAACAGCATGGAGGCGCCGGCCACCAGGGTGCTGGCCATGTTCAGGGCGTGATCCACCGACTCGGCGGTCACCGGGCTGGGTACGCCATCGCCACCAATCCGTTCGATGCTGAGTTCGGCCGGGACTTCTGTGCTGCGGTCCTGGAAGGTCTGGCGCACGATGACCATGGTGGATTCGCGCTCCATCGGCAGCCAGTTGCCGGGCTGAGGGGTGGCGCTGACGATCAGCTCGAAACGGCCATCCTCGCCGATCGCAAGGTCCCTGCCCTCGACATAGCCGGTGGTGGGCATCTGCCCGCCCTGGCCGTAATGGCCCTTCTGGCTGCCGAAGCCGAGGTAATCCACGGTGCCGCGGGTGCCGCTGATGCGGTAGTCGTACTCGCCGCTGATCACGGCGTTCTGGTAGTGGTTGTCCGGGTTGTCCGAGCCCAGCTTGATGGTTTCATGGGCCACCCGGCGCAGCACCGGCGCTTTCGGGTCGGCGTACTCCATGAAACTTTCCAGGCCGGCCCGGACCAGGCGGCTGAGGTATCGGTAGCCTTCGGCCTGGTTGAAGCTGTCCATGGGCGCGCCGGGGAAACTGATCGCCGCGCCGGCAGCCTTGAGGGTGTCGCAGAACTCCTCCCAGGCCTGGCCGCTGACGATGCGACGCTCCGCGACATCCGTCGGGCGCAGCCCGCGCAGGCGCAGCCAGAACAGGCGTGCCCGCTTGAAGCCCTGCAGGCATTTGACGAGAAAGGCTTTGATGGTGACCACCCGAATGCTAGACTGCGAGGCAAATAACGTAAGGCATACGGAAATAATGTCAAGCCCCGGACGGCGCAGGCGCGGACGGCCTGCCCAGCTCTCCCGAGAGCAGATTGTCGAGGCCGCGCTGGAGTTGCTGCGCCGCGAACCTGCCCGCCCTTTGACCATGCAGCGCCTGGCCAGCGCCCTGAACACCGCGCCGATGTCGCTGTACACCCATATTCGCAACCGCGAGGACCTGTTGCAGGCCATCGCCAGCGAAATTCTGGGCGGGGTGCCGCTGCCGTCGGCGGACGGCCCCTGGCAGGACACCGTGCGGGCCTGGGCCGGCGCCTTGCGCCAGCGTTTCCTGGCCTATCCCTTCGTCGGCAGCCTGCTGCAGGAGGGCATCGCCACCCCGGCGGCCTGGCTGGAACTGTCCAATCCGCTGCTGCAGGCCCTGCAGCAGGCGGGTCTGCGTGGCGCGGCCCTGGCCGATGCGCAGCGCTGGGTCAGTCGGGTGGTGATCGGCAGCGTGCTGATGGAGCTGGCCGTGCCGGCTGCGGTGCCGGCGGAGTTTGCCTCCGTGGCGCGCGCCCTGGGGGAATTGCCCGAGGCCAGCCAGGGGGTGTGGCGGGAGGTGCTGCCCGAACTGGGGCGGCACGACGACGATGCCGTTTTCGCCTACACCCTGGACCGTACCCTGGTGGCGCTGCAGGCCCTGGTGGAGGGCGCTTGATCGGCATCGGTCCCTGTCTGATCTGTCCCCCAGGCGGCGCCGCAGGTTAATCTGCCCGGGTCAGTGCAAGGGTAGGGGGTGCGACATGAGCGACAGTATCGATATGCAGGCCATGGCGAGCGGCCGGGGCGTGGACTGGATCCGGCGCGGATTCGCCCTGTTCCGGCAGGCGCCGGGCGTGTGGATGGGCATCGTGGTGATCTATTTCCTGATCCAGATGCTGGCCAGCATCCTGCCGCTGGGCGGGCTGGTGATGCAGCTGATCGGCCCGGTGTTCGTGGCGGGCATACTGTTCGGCTGTCGCGACCAGTCTCAGGGCAAGGAGCTGGAACTGGGTCATCTGTTCGCCGGATTCCGCAGCAACCGGGTCGGTCCCCTGATCCTGCTCGGCCTGTTCATCCTGCTGCTGATCGTGCTGGTGGCGGCCCTGATGGGCGGCATCGCCGCCATTGCGCTGGGCGGGGTGGACCTGGAGTCCGGGGACATCAGCCTCAACGGCCTGTTCAGCCTGCTGCTGATCGGTCTGGTGCTGATCGTGCCGGTGCTGATGGCGGTGTGGTTCGCGCCACAGCTGGTGGCCCTGCACGAGCTGGACCCGCTGCCGGCGATCAAGGCCAGCTTCGCCGGTTGTTCCCGCAATATCGGCGCCCTGACCATCTACGGTCTGCTGCTGATCCCGCTCAGCTTGCTCGCCATGATCCCCCTGGGCCTGGGTCTGCTGGTGCTGGTGCCCACCGTGATGGCGGCCAACTATTGCAGCTATGTGGACATCTATGCCTCTGGCGCCGAGGACGAAGCGGCGCCGCAGACCAGCCTGATCGACTGAAGCGCGGTTCAGGCCGCGCGGGGAAACACCGGGCGGTCCGGGGTCGGACGATCATCGTCGGGCGCGCCGGCCCAGTCGGCGGTCCCCAGCGGCGGCAGCCCGTGCGCGGCGCGGGCCTGATCGCAGCGCGGATTGGGCTCACCGTTCTCGTAGCTGGGCGGGTAGTCGCGGCAGACGCTGGCGCGCACCGGATGGATGCTGCAGTGGACCTGCCGACCGATCTCACCCTGCAGGGCAATGCAGCGGGGCCGCGGCTGATCGGTGCCACGCATGACGCGCAGATGCGGGGTGAGGCGGGCGGTCAGTTCCACCGGGACCCCGCCGGGGCTGGCGTCATCGGCCTCCGCCCAATAGAAGGAAGCCCGGTAATGGGCGCAGCAGGCCCCGCAGCGCAGGCAGGGGTGGGTCCAGGGCGCCGTGGGCGCATCGAAAATCGGGGTGACCAAGCAGGCCGGTCTCGCAAGGGCCGGACATCCGGCGGGCGTATTGTGGGTATTGCGTGGCGGAAATCAATCCCCTGGCTTGTTGGCCAGACGCGCCAGCCTTCGGCGGATGAGATCAAGCTTGTGCGCGTAGGATGCGCGGTCCATGGAGGGCTGATTTGTGCCTGTTGCCGACCTTAGTTCGGACCGACCAAAGCTAAAAACTTTCCCAATATTTCTGCAAGCGCCGTCTCACCAACACGATCTGCGCGTTGAGCGTTTCGAGCGCGCCAATCAAATGTGTGGAATCTGTCAGCAAGTGCTGCGCCTACGATGCTCTTGGCTTTAAGATCAACCTCAAACGGATAGCCCCTGACTTTGGTTGTGATTGGGCAGACAACGACAAGGCCGACCTTTCGATTGTAGGTTTTGTGGGACATCACCACCGCTGGCCTGCGCTTGCCAATTTCTTTGCCAGCACTTGGCTCGAAGTCGATAAGAATAATCTCTCCGCGATCGGGCAATTGCGCGGTCATTCAATGATTTCTCGACCAACAGCCCCGCCCGACTGAATTTCGCCGTGCAGGTTGTCCTTGGTTACGCCGGACAGCAACGACCGCAGCGAGTATTCCGGCACCTCGACCTGTCTGATCGGCGTCACTCGAAGCGAGTCACCATCCTGGATGACTTCGACTTCCACTCCAGGTTCAAGGCCAAGAGCGTTGGCCAGGCGAACCGGTATGCGGACTCCGTAGCTGTTTCCCCACTTGGATATTGTGACTGGCATGATGGCTCGCGTTTGCTGGATGTGTATACAATGTATATCCAGCCGTGCTGCGTGTCAATGTCGCCAATGCGCCCTCAGCCGCCAACCCGGCCAGGGCGCCTTGAGCCCTTGAATCAGAAACCCATCTGCCTGCCAAATTCCATCTTGGCGATGGAATTGCGGTGCACTTCATCGGGGCCGTCGGCCAGACGCAGCACCCGGGCCCAGGCATAGGCCTGGGCGAGGCCGAAGTCGGTGGTGACGCCGCCGCCGCCGTGGGCCTGGATGGCCCAGTCCAGCACCTGGCAGGCCATGTTCGGCGCCATCACCTTGATCATCGCGATCTCCTGGGCGGCGGCCTTGTTGCCGACCTTGTCCATCATGTCGGCGGCTTTCAGGGTGAGCAGGCGGGCCTGATCGATCATGATGCGGGATTCCGCGACCCGCTCGGCCCAGACGCCCTGGCGGGCCACCGGCTTGCCGAAGGCGGTGCGGCTGGCCAGGCGCTGGCACATCTTTTCCAGGCCCCGCTCGGCCAGGCCGATCAGGCGCATGCAGTGGTGGATGCGGCCCGGGCCCAGGCGGCCCTGGGCAATCTCGAAGCCGCGGCCTTCGCCCAGCAGCATGTTGGAGGCCGGCACCCGCACGTTCTTGAAGTCCACCTCGGCGTGGCCGTGCGGCGCATCGTCGAAGCCGAACACCGGCAAATGACGCAGGATGGTGACGCCCTCGGCATCGGCCGGAACCAGGATCATGGACTGCTGACGATGGCGGCTTTCGTTGTCCGGGTCGGTCTTGCCCATGAAGATGAAGACCTTGCAGCGCGGATCATTGGCGCCGGAGGTCCACCACTTGCGGCCGTTGATCACGTATTCGTCGCCGTCGCGCACGATCGAGGCCTGGATGTTGGTGGCGTCGGAGGAGGCCACCGCCGGCTCGGTCATGGCGAAGGCGGAGCGGATCTCGCCATTGAGCAGCGGGGTCAGCCAGCGCTCCTTCTGCTCCTCGGTGCCGTAACGCACCAGGACTTCCATGTTGCCGGTGTCCGGCGCCGAGCAGTTGAACACCTCGGGCGACCACATCACCCGGCCCATCTGCTCGCACAGCGGGGCGTATTCCAGATTGCTCAGGCCGGCGCCGAGTTCGGAATCCGGCAGGAACAGGTTCCACAGCCCGGCCGCGCGGGCCTTGGGCTTGAGCTCGTCGATGATGGCGGTGGGCTGCCAGCGGTCCCCTTCGGCGACCTCGTCCTCGAAGCGCGTTTCCTGGGGGTAGATGTGCTCATCCATGAACGCCTTGACGCGCGCGATGAGGTCCTTGGTCTTGGGGCTGTAGTCAAAGTCCATCGTCAACTCCGTTGGGGTGGGTGCCCGGCCACACCGGGCACCGCTAGTGTCTTGCGGGACTGGCGCCCGTGTCGTGGGCGCCCGGATCAGTTCCGCGCGAGGATTTTCTCGACCTGGCGCCAACCCATGTCGGCGCAGGGGTAGGCCAGCTGGCCCATGGCTTCAGCCTGCTTGGAGGCGGCGGTGCCATCCTTCACCCGGGCCAGGATGCCGTGCAGGATGCCGGCCATGCGGAAGAAGTTGTAAGCCATGCAGAAGTCCCACTCATCCGGTGTGGGCAGGGCGAAGCCGGTGCGCCGGGCGTACATCTCCAGGTAGTCCTGCTCGGAGGGGATGTTCAGTGCGGCCAGATCCTGACCGGCCAGGCCGCGCATCGCACCGACCGGCGGCATGTGCCAGGTCATGCAGTGGTAGGAGAAATCCGCCAGCGGATGACCCAGGGTGGACAGCTCCCAGTCCAGCACGGCGACCACGCGGTTCTCCGTCGGATGGAAGATCATGTTGTCCAGGCGGTAGTTGCCATGCACGATGCTGGTGGTGTCGTCGGCGGGGATGTTTTCCGGCAGCCACTCGATCAGGCGGTCCATGGCCACAATGCGCTCGGCCGAGGAATTCGCATACTGCTGCGACCAGCGTCCTATCTGGCGGGCGAAATAATTGCCGGCCTTGCCATAGTCAGCCAGCCCCAGCGCCGCGTAGTCCAGGGTGTGCAGGGCGGCGATCACCCGGTTTTCCTCGGCGTAGATCTCGGC
>JBFJTN010000178.1:0-7587 GCA_041625325.1 Oceanococcus sp.
CTGGCCGCGCGGCTGGGCCTGGTCGAAGGCACGATCTACCGCTACTTCGACAGCAAGCATGCCCTGCTGCTGGCGGTGCTGACCGACTGGTACCAGCAGATGTTCGCCGACTACAGCACAGCCCTGCGCGGCGTGAGCGGGGCCCGCGCCCGCCTGCACCTGATGATCTGGCACCACCTGCAGACCATTCACGAGCAACCGCAGCTGTGCCAGCTGATGTTTCGCGAGGCCCGTGACCCGGTCAGCCAGGCCAATGCCCCGCTACGCAAGCTGAACCGCCGCTACACCCGCTTCCTGACCCAGGTGGTCGAGGAAGGCATGGCCGAGGGCGTGTTCCGCCCCGGCCTGAATACCGCCCTGGTGCGGGATCTGGTCTATGGCGGCATCGAGCATCACTGCATGCGCTACCTGTCGGGCCAGGGCTCGCTGGATGTCGATGCCGCGGCCAGCCGGATCACCGAACTGCTGTGCCAGGGCATCGACCATCAGGAACCCGCCCTGGATGGCGAGGCGCGCCGGCTGAGCAGCCTGGTCAGCCGACTGGAATCCCTGCTGCCGCCCACCACCGAGGTCAACCCATGAACTGGCCCTTTGATACCGTGCTCGTCGCCAATCGCGGCGAAATCGCCGTGCGCATCCTGCGCACCGTGCAGGCCCTGGGCCTGAAAGGCGCCGTGGTCTACCACGCCGCCGACGCGAAAAGCCCTGCCGTGGCCCTGGCCGACGAGGCCCTGCCGATCACCGGCGAGACCCCGGTGGCCGCCTATCTGGATGCGGCCCAGATCATTGCTGCCGCCCGCCAGGCCGGCGCCGGTGCGATCCATCCCGGCTACGGCTTCCTGTCCGAGAACGCCGATTTCGCGCGTGCGGTCGAGGCCGCCGGCATCGCCTTCGTGGGGCCCACCCCCGAGCAGATCGAACTGATGGGCGACAAGGTGCGGGCCCGCGCCCATGTCGAGAAGGCCGGCTTCCCGGTCGCCCCCTCCGCCATCGAGGATGACGACCCCGCGAGCTTCGTCGAGCGCGCCCGCCAGGTGCCCTTCCCGATCCTGATCAAGCCGGCCGCCGGCGGCGGCGGCAAGGGCATGCGGGTGGTGCGCGACCCGGCCCAGCTGGAGCAGGAGATCGAACGGGCGCGCAGCGAGGGCCAGCGCTACTTCGGCGATGGCCGCCTGTACGTGGAACGCTACATCGAGAACCCGCGTCATATCGAGGTGCAGGTCATGGGCGACGCCCACGGCCAGGTGGTGCATGTTTTCGAGCGTGAATGCTCGGTGCAGCGGCGCTTCCAGAAAATCATCGAGGAAACCCCCTCGCCCGCGCTGGACCCGGCCCTGCGCGAAAAGATCTGCGAGACCGCCGCCGGTATCGCGCGCTCCATCGGCTACCGCAATGCCGGTACGGTCGAATTCATTTTCGGCCAGGGTGGCGAGTTCTACTTCCTGGAGACCAACACGCGCCTGCAGGTGGAGCACCCGGTGACCGAGCAGATCACCGGCATCGATCTGGTGGAAGTCCAGCTCAAGGTGGCCGCCGGCGAACCCCTGCCCTTCAGGCAGGAGGACATCGGCAAGCGAGGCCATGCCATCGAATTCCGCATTTATGCCGAGGACGCGGCCTCCGGCTTCACCCCGACGACGGGACCGGTGCTGATGCTGCGCCCACCTCAGGGCGAGGGCCTGCGCCTGGACGCCGGCATCCGCGAAGGCCAGACGGTGAGCGCGGCCTTCGACCCGATGCTGGCCAAGCTGGTGGTGACCGGGGCCGACCGGAGCGAAGCCTGCGAACGGGCCGATGCCGCATTGCGCGACCTCGTGCTGCTGGGCTGCCAGACCAATATCGGATTTCTGCGCCGGGTGCTGAATCACCCGGCCTTCGCTGCCGGCGAGGTGCATACGGGCTTCCTGGATGCCCACCCCGAACTGGCCGCAGACCCCGACCTGCCGGCGGCCACCCGCGAACGCCTGCTGGCCGCCGCCGCCGCCATGACCCGGCCGCTGCGCGATATCGCCGACACCGTGCCGGACCTGCACGCCGCCATGGGCAGCTGGAGAAACTGATGCAGCACGCATTCAAGATCAAGGACAGCGAGCATGCGGTAGGCCTGTCGCGCAGCGAAGACGGTTACCGCCTGCATCTGGGCGAGCGCAGCTTCAACTTCCGCCTGCAGGCTGGCGAGGCGGGCGATCTCGTCCTGCACTGCGGCAACACGGTGGATCACCTGCGGGTCGCGGTGGATGGCGACGATGTCTGGATCCACATCGACGGCGAGACGCACTGCCTGCGCTTCGAGCATGCCCTGCAGCGCCTGGCCGAGTTGAACGAGACGGCCGGCGCGGATGTGATCAAGGCCGCGATGCCGGGCAGCCTGGTCAGCCTGGGCGTGGCGGCTGGCGACAGCGTGCGCAAGGGTCAGACCCTGCTGGTGATGGAAAGCATGAAAATGGAGACCACCATCGTCGCCCCGCGCGACGGGGTGGTGGCAGAGGTCCGGCTGGAACCCGGCCAGACCTTCGACAAGGACGCGGTGCTGCTCAGCCTCGAGCCCGTGGCCGCTGAATGAGCCGCCCCGTCAGGAGCGGCCGCAATGACAGGTGAAACACGATGAGTGAAGACAAGACGGTACTGATCGCCAACGGCCAGGGTTTCTGGGGCGACAGCCTGCTGGGCCCCCTGCGCCTGGTCGAGGAAGGGCCGCTGGATTACCTGACCCTGGACTATCTGGCCGAGGTCACCATGAGCATCATGCAGAAGCAGCGCCAGCGCAATCCGGAGGCCGGTTACGCCACCGACTTCGTCGAAATGCTGCGGCTGATCCTGCCCAAGTGCCAGGAACGCGGGATCAAGGTCATCGCCAATGCCGGCGGGGTGAATCCGCGCGGCTGCCTCAAGGCCATCCAGCAGGTGGTGAAGGAACTGGGCCTGAGCGGGGTCAAGATCGGCATCGTGGAAGGCGACGACATCCTCGGCCAGCTGCCGGACCTGATGGCTTCGGGCGAGGAGTTCCGCAACCTGGACAACGGCGCGCCGGTGCAGGACGTGCTCGACCGTCTGCTCTCGGCCAATGTCTACATCGGCGCCAAGCCGATCGCCGATGCGCTGGCCCAGGGCGCGGACATCGTGGTCACCGGCCGCGCCACCGACCCCTCGGTGGTGCTGGCCCCGCTGATCCACGAGTTCGGCTGGTCGATGGAGGACTACGACAAGCTGGCCGCCGGCACCGTGATGGGTCACATTCTGGAATGCGGCGCCCAGTGCACCGGCGGCAACTACTGCGGCTGGAAGGACGTGCCCGACTTCGCCCACATCGGCTATCCGGTGGTCGAGGCCAGCGCCGACGGCAGCTTCGTCGTGACCAAGCACGAGGGCACCGGCGGCCTGGTCAACATCGACACGGTCACCTCGCAGCTGCTCTACGAACTGGGCGACCCGAAGAACTACCTGGGCCCGGACTGCAAGTCCGATTTCACCACGATCCAGCTGGCGCAGGACGGCGAGAACCGGGTGCGGGTCAGCGGCATCAAGGGCTTGGCGCCCACCGACACCTACAAGGTGTCCATGTCCTACTTCAACGGTTACAAGATCAGCGGCCAGATCGTCTATACCGGCCCGGATGCGGTGGAGAAGGCCGAACTGGCCGCCAGGATCGTGTTCGAGCGGGTCGCCCTGTACGGCAAGCCGATTCCCGAGGAAGACCAGTTCTACGAGATTTTCGGCAACAACGTCTGCTATCGCGGCATCGTCGAACGCGCCGAGCCGCCTTCGGAGGTGCTGCTGCGCATCGGCGCCAAGAGCCAGGACCCGAAGGTTCTGTCCACCCTGGCCCGCGAGGTCGCGCCGCTGGCCACCTCCGGCCCGGTCGGCCTGACCGGCTTCGCCGCCGGCCGTCCCCGCCCCACCGAAATCGTCGGCTACTGGCCGGCGCTGATCGACAAGAACAAGGTGCACACCAGTGTCACCGTGGAGGAAGTCTGAAATGGCCAAGGTCAAACTGATGGACGTCGCCATCGCGCGCAGCGGCGACAAGGGCGCCGGCAGCAATGTCGGCATCAAGGCCAATACCCCGGCGCTGTACGAGTTCCTCAGGGAGAACCTGACGGCGGAGCGGGTCAAGGCGCATTTCAGCCAGATCTGCCTGGGCCCGGTGACCCGCTACGAGCTGCCCAACCTGCAGGCGCTGAACTTCATCCTGGAGGATTCGCTGGGCGGTGGCGGCACGGAGACCCTGCTGACCGATGCGCAGGGCAAGGTGCACGGGCTGGCCCTGCTGCACCTGGAAATGGAGATTCCGGACGAGCTGCTGGGCTGAGCCCCGGCCCTCTGCCCCGTACATCGCCCATGAGCCCAGGCATGTCACCGCCGCGCGCACCGAGCAGACGCCATCATGACTGAGCGCGTGATGGATAGGCTGCGCCAGCGGGCGCGTCGGCGGCCCCGGCGCATCCTGCTGCCTGAACAGGCCGATCCCCGAGTGGCGGAGGCCGCCTGCCGTCTGCGTGACGAACAGCTGGCGGTGCCCGTGCTGCTGGACTGGGCGAGCGACACACCGCCGCCGCCCGGGATCGAGATCCTGGCCCGGCGCGACGATGCCGGCCAGTGGAGGGAACAGGCCGCCCAGGCCTTCGCCCAGGCGCGCGCCGGCAAGGGCGTCAGCGCCGAATCGGCGCGGGAGCAGCTGAACAATCCCCTGCTGCTGGCCGCCGTGCTGGTCCGCCTCGGCTACGCGGACGGTGGGGTCGCCGGCTCGCTGGCCACCACCGCCGATGTTCTGCGGGCCGGCATCCAGGGCATTGGCCTGAGCAGCGGCGTGCAGCGCATCTCCAGCGCCTTCCTGATGGAACTGACTGATGGCCGGGTGCTGAGTTACGCCGATTGCGCGGTCAACCCCGACCCCGACCACGCCGCCCTGGCCGATATCGCGATCGAAACGGCGCAGAGTCATGAGCGACTGACCCAGGAGGCGCCCAGGGTGGCCCTGCTCTCCTTCGCCACCCGCGGCTCCGCCGAGCACGCCATGGTGGACAAGGTGCGTGCCGCGCTGGCCCATGCCCGGATCAGGCACCCCGCCCTGGTCATTGATGGTGAATTGCAGTTCGACGCGGCCTTCATGCCCCATGTCGGCCAGCACAAGGCGCCGGATTCTCCGGTGGCCGGGCAGGCCAACGTGTACATCTTTCCCGACCTCAATGCCGGCAACATTGCCTACAAGATCACCGAGCGGCTGGGCGGCGCCAGGGCCATAGGCCCGGTGCTGCAAGGTCTGTCCCGACCGTGGATGGACCTGTCCCGCGGCTGCAGTGCCGACGACATCGTGGATGTCGCGGTCATCGCATCGGTCCTGTGCGAACAGGGCTGACGCGCCTGCCCACCACCGGAAGCATTCCAAACCCATGAAACGCCTGTCCTCCGCCATCAACGTCCAGTCCGAAGCCTTTCGCGCCAATCACGCCCACAACCGGCGCCTGGTGGAGGAATTTCACGCCCGCCAGAATGCCGCCCGCCATAGCCGGCCGGAGCGCGACATCGAGCGTCTGCGCAAGCAGAACAAGCTGCTGGTCCGCGAACGCCTCGAGCGTTTGCTGGATCCGGGCACGCCCTTTCTAGAGCTGTCGACCCTGGCTGCCGGGGAGAAATACGATGGCAATGTCCCCGGCGCCGGCTGCGTCACCGGCATCGGCATCGTGTCCGGCCGCGAGGTGGTGATCAATGCGGGCGACGCCAGCGTCAAGGGCGGCGCCTGGTTTCCGCTGACCATCAAGAAAACCGTCCGCGCACTGGACATCGCCATCGAGAACCGCCTGCCGGTGGTACATCTGTGCGATTCCGCCGGCGGCTTCCTGCCCGAACAGGCCGAACTGTTCGCCGACAAGTACTATGCCGGCCGCATCTTCCGCAACCAGTGCGTGCTGTCCAAGATGGGCATCCAGCAGGTCTCGGTGGTGCTGGGCCACTGCACGGCAGGCGGCGCCTATGTGCCCGGCCTGTCCGACTACAGCGTGATCGTGCGCGGCACCGGCGCGATCTTCCTGGCCGGCCCGCCGCTGGTGAAGGCGGCCACCGGCGAGGACGTGAGCGTGGATGAACTGGGCGGTTGCGACATGCATACCCAGGTCTCCGGGGTGGCGGACTATCCGGCCTCCAGCGAGGACGAAGCCCTGGCCATTGCCCGGGACGTGGTGGCCCAGTTCAAGACTCCGGACAAGGCCCGGATCGAGTGGCAGCCGCCGGAAGAGCCCTACTACGACCCGCAGGAGCTGTACGGCATCATCCCGCGCGACATCAAGCAGCAATTCGACATGCGCGAGGTGATCGCCCGGCTGGTCGATGGCTCGCGCTTCCACGAATACCAGCCGAAATACGGCACCACCCTGGTCTGCGGCTATGCCCACCTGTGGGGTTACAAGGTCGGCATCCTGGCCAACAACGGCGTGCTGTTCAATGACTCGGCGCTCAAGGGCGCGCATTTCATCGAACTGTGCAACCAGAATCGCACGCCCATCCTGTTCCTGCAGAACATCACCGGCTACATGGTGGGCCGGGAATACGAGCGCGCCGGCATCACCAAGGACGGCGCCAAGATGATCATGGCCATGACCGGCTGCGAGGTGCCGAAGTTCACCGTGATGTGCAACGGCAGCTTCGGTGCGGGCAACTACGGCATGTCCGGCCGGGCCTTCGACTCGCGCTTCCTGTTCACCTGGCCCCAGCACCAGATCTCGGTCATGGGTGCCGAGCAGGCGGCCAACACCCTGGCCGAGGTCAAGGTCCGTCAGCTGGCCCGCGCCGGCCAGCAACTCAGCGCGGAGGAGATCGAGGAGATCCGCCAGCCGGTGCTGGAGGAATTCCGGCGCAAATCCAGTGCCTCCTGGTCCACATCGGAAATCTGGGATGACGGCATCCTGGACCCGGTGGACACCCGCAATGCCCTGGGCATGGCGCTGTCAGCCTCGCTCAATGCCCCCATCGGCGAGCCCGGCTACGGCATCTTCCGCCTGTAGGCTCATCCTTCAGCCGGCGGAGCGGGCGCCGCCCATCCAGCGGGAGCGCCAGCTCTGCCTCCCGCCAGGCCGCACCGCCGAGGTCCGTCGCAATGCCGGGGCGGGAGCTGCCGGCAGGGTCGCCGGTGCGCGCAGTTCGATCATGTCCGATTCCCGCAGCACGCCTCCGCCAGCTTCCCGGATGAACGCGGCGCAGATGATGTCGGGCACGTCGCGTCCGGAGTAGCAGGCCTGGTAACCACAGCCCGGCGCGAAGCGCAGGGCGCCGGGCACCGCCAGATAGTGTCCCCGTGTGTGCCGATAGAGCAGCATGACGTCCTCCATGCGATGGTTCGATGGAGGCAATAACGCAAAACAGGGAGCGTTCCGGACTCGCCCAGGCGCATCCGGCGTGAGGCAGACAGCGCGGCGCAGGCCGGCGCCGCGGTTCAGGGCGACTTTCTCGCCGCCTCCAGCATCTTGAGCACCGCCGCCTTCTGGGTCGCCGGCAGCCCGCCCTTGGTCAGGTCATCGCACATGTGCTTGATCAGGTTGACCCACTCGTCCGGCGGCTTGTCCTTGGGGTTGCGGCTTTCCAGCATGTCGATCA
>JBFJTN010000179.1:0-7575 GCA_041625325.1 Oceanococcus sp.
CAGCATGGAAGGGATCATTGTGTCGCGTCTGGACGCCCTCGACGGGGCGTCCCAGCACCTGCTCAAGATCGCCAGCGTGATCGGGCGGGATTTCGCCCTGAACAGTCTGGCCGGGATCGTGAAAGAGGACATTGCGGTGCTTGCCGGGGCCGCCCGGGCCGCGGTTGCCGGCGGTTTCCTGATCGCCACGGCGGAAGAGCAGGCTTACAGCTTTCGGCATGCCATCCTGCAGGATGTGGTTTACAGCCTGCTGCCCTATGCACAGCGGCGTCAGCTGCATCGCCAGGTAGCGGAGACCATCGCCGGTCAGCCCACGGATGTGGGCGCGCAGGCGGCGGTTCTGGCGCGTCACTGGGAACTGGCTGGGGAGAACGGGCGCGCCGTGGAGCAGCTGGAAGTCGCTGCCGAGCGTGCCTTGACCCGCTATGCGAATCGTGAGGCCATCGCCCACCTGGAGCACGCCTATCGCCTGCTGGGAGAGGAAGACTCCGAGCAGTTCCAGGCGCGCGAGGCGCGCTGGCACCGACTGCTCGGGGATGCCCATGCGGAGCTGTTCGACACTGACGCGGCCGTGCTGCATTACATGCGTGCGCTGGACTGCACGGAATGGCCCGTGCCCGCCACCCGGCCGGGTCTGCTGGTCGGATTGCTGGGACAGGCCGGCATCCAGCTGATCCGCAGGCTGGGCTTTGCACCTCGGCAGGCGGCAGCCGGTTCGGATCTGTCGGTCAAGCTGGCGTTCGCGGCCCTGGTGCACAGCCAGACCCAGCGGGCGCGGATCTACCAGACCCAGATACTGGCCGGCCTCTATCATCTGTTCGTGGCCTTGAATCTGGCCGAGCGATCCGGTGCCCGGAATGCCATGGTCTGGGCCCATGCGGCGATGGGCGTGGTGCTGTCCGGCCTGTCACGTCCCCGCTCCTGGGCCCGTTACTACGACCTCAAGGCACGCCGCCTGGCCCTGGAGTCAGGCGCGCTCGACCTGATCGGGCATGCCAACATTCATTCCGCACTGGTCTCGATCAACCGTGCGGACTGGGCGGCGCTGGAGAGCCAGTGCGATGCGGCCGGGGAGGCCTTCGCCGCGCTGGGGGCCGACCTGCGTTGGGTCATGGGGCGCATTCCGCTGGCCACGGCGAGGGTGCTGCGTGGTCATTTCGAGGAGGCCCGCCCGGATCTCGAGGCCTGCAAGGCGGCGATGCCGGAACAGGGGACCTCGCCCTTCGTGCGATCCTGGCCCTATGCCGCCGAAGTGACCATCGGCCTCAGCTGCAAGACGCCTTGCCGGGAGGCGGAAGCCCAGCTCGAGGACGCCTGCGCGGACGAGCGCATGCCGAGCATGGATCGCCTGCGCTGCCTGGGTCTGCTGGCCCTGAGCCGCTGGCGGCGCGAAGACCGCTCGGGTGCGCTGCGTCTGGCCGACCAGGCCTGGGCGCTGGTCGGCCGGGGGGGACTGCTCGGGTACTGGATCGGCGATGGTGTTGCCGCGCTGGTCGAGGTCTTCCTGGAAGAGCGCGCCAGCTATCCGGCGCAGGCCCGTTCGCACCCCGCCGGGCGCCGCGCGCGCCAGGTCTGCCGCGAGTTCGCCCGCTATGCGGCGATGACGCCGGTGCATCTGCCCAGGGCGCTGATCCTGCGTGGTCGCTGTCGGTTGCTGGATGGCCGGCCCGCTGCCGCGCGACGTCTCCTGCGCCGGGGACTCGAGGAGGCCCGCCGCCGCCAGATGCCACTGGACGAGGCCCTGGCCCTGCAGCAGCTGTCGCTGCTGAACGGGGCGGAGGCCAGCGACTGCCGGCTTGGCGCCGAGGCGATATTCCGCCGCCTCGGGGCGGAGTATTACCTGGAGCTCATGGCTGCAGATCCGGCTCCGGTACCGCGTCCAGCCCGCTGATGGCCTGCGCCGCCAGCAGGCCCGACTGAAAGGCGGCTTCCGCGCAGCCACCGTTGATCGCCGTGCGGGTCCAGTCGCCGGCGAGAAACAGGTTGGTGAATCCGCTGGATCCCGGGGCCAGGCGATGCTTCAGGGTCTTCGGAAAGCTCTGCACGTACAGCTCGGATGGCGCGATGTTGGCCCGAAAATAGGAGCTCTCGACCAGGCTCCAGTCGAAGCCGGGGGATCCGCCCGGAACTCCTGCCAGCGGAAAGAAGCTGCGGAAATGCTCGTCCATCCATCGGGTGAAGGCCTGTGATACCGCGATCCGCTGCCGCTTGAGGTATTTCGGCGCCTCGCTTCCGGCGGCCGGAGGCGCGGTCTCGGGCGCCAGGCAGCCGCAGTAGTAGGCAATCGCGCGTGGCGCGGTGCTGGCGGGCCAGCATTCCTGGTCCAGCAGCTGGTTCATCGTCGCCCAGGAATCGAAGGGTTCGGCACAGGTGGTCGCAATGGTCGCGCCGCGGGTCCAGCCCAGCTGCGCGTCGTCGCGGTCGAACCACAATTGTGCCGAGGCCGTGGCCACGGCATGGCTGGTCCGGAGCATGCTTTTCCATTGCGGGCTGGCGGCGGACAGTTCCGCGCTCAGCGAAGCGGCCGCCGCGGGCGGAATCGCCAGCACCACAAGATCGAAATCCTTGCCCCGCTTCAGCGTGATCGGCGGACCGGCCGGCGTGATCTGCCAGGGGTCGTCAAAATCGGTGCCCGCGTCCCGGAGCGCCTCGCCATCTGCAAGCTGGGACCAATCCGGCTCCGCAGGCCAGCAGTTCCACTGCCGGCCGTTGCTGAATCGAAGCCGGCGCAGGGGGCGATAGGGCGGCTTGAGGATCCGCGCCTGGGGCTGAATCTCGATGCGGTTGACGACCGTCTTGCCTTCGCTCAGGCCCAGCGCGGTGACCCGCTGGAAGAACTCGAAGCGGACCCCCAGGCGCGACAATACCTCGTAGAGCGGGGTGAAGATCACATCGCCCATGCCGGCCTTCATCCGGTACAGCGGGGCATCGCGGTACAGGAAGGCCATGTGCATGGCGGTATACACCACCGCGCCCGCCGCCAGCTGGCCATTGTCCGGGCTGCTGGCATCGCCGTCGCGGTAGGCAAAGCCGAGGCTGTACAGGCACATCACCGGAGGCGCATTGACCGCCTCCTCGCTGGCGCCATGCCGGCGCAGCCATTCCCGGAAATCGTAGCGATTGATCCGCTCCAGTCCCGCGCTGCCGTAAGGCAGCACGTCGCTCAGAAAGCCCCTGGTGCCGGCAATGGCCAGTTGCAGCAGGACGTAGGCCTTGTAGGCCTCGAACTCCAGCTCTCCCGACAGCTTGCCCAGCAGCCGGCGCGCCCAGCCGCCCAGCTTGGTGTCCAGCCAGCCCTGCAGCTCTTCCAGCTGCTGCAGCAAGCCATCACGCCGTGCCTTGGGTCCGAACCCAGCCTCTGCCGCCAGTGGCTCGCTGAGGCCGGTCGCGAACTGCTCCAGACCTTCGGCCAGGTGATCCCTGGCCACCTCCGGATGACGGAAATGGCCGCTCAGGACATCGAAGGGCTCGCGGATCCAGCGCCCGATCAACTGCTGCAGGGCCAGCTCCATGCGCGACAGCTCCGCATCCATCCGCAAGGGGGTGTCGCCGGGTTGCCCCGGCATCGGCGGGAACCGGAACTCCCAGGGTCGCCAGGGCTCGCCGGCACGCCGCGGTGCGCACCACAGCGTGACCGAACGCTGGGTTTCGAAGGCGGCCTGCCAGTCGGGGAAGGCCGGCTCATCCGGCATCGGCATGGTGCCGAAGCAGGCCCGGACAGTCGCAAAGACGGTGTCATAGAAGCCCATCATGACGTGCAGGCCATGTTCTTCGATGCGCTCGCACTTGCGGGCATTGCGGCCGCTGGCTCCCTTGCCCCCCAGCCGGTGTCCCTGGCAGTGCACGCTGATCTCGAAGCGGGCCCGCAGCTCCGGTGTCGCCGAGAGCCAGAAGGCTGTCGACAGCGCGCCCGCGCCGCCACCCAGTATTGCGACCTGTTTCCGTGACCTGCTGTTCATGATGTGTGTCCTGTTCAACCCTGCAGAAAATTCTCGCCACAGATCAGCCCGGGGTGTCCACAGAGGGCTCGGCTGGCCGCCATGCCGGACATGGTGGTGGCTTCGATATTGCCCGCATTGATCGCCGTGCGGGTCCAGTCTCCGGCCAGGATCAGGTTGTCGAATCCCGATTCCGAAGCCGCCATGCGCAACAGATTGCCGCCGGCGGGGGACGACACATAGCGCTCCCCGGGATCGATATTGGCGCGGTGATAACTGCTCAGCTCTGCCGGCTGGTCCGAGTAGCCGGGCAGCAGGCAGCTCATGTGGCGGTCCAGCCAGTCCCGCGCCTGATGGCCGACTTCGCGGCTGGCCGCCGGATGCGTCTGGCCGGCGGCATCCAGCCTGTCCTGATCCAGCGGGCCGCAGAAGTAGTGGAGGCTGGCCGGTTGCCGCCCCTCGGGCCAGGCTTCCTGTTCCAGCAGATGGCTCATGTCCGCCCAGACGCACAGCTGGTCTGGCGTGGACACGACCGTGCCCGGGTGCCCGGATGTCCAGCCGAGGTCCCGCGCGCTGTTGGGCAGCCACAGCTGGACGGCCAGGGTCGGGACCGCCGGCAGCGCATCCAGCATGGCCTCCCAGCGCCTGTCCGCCTGTGCCAGTTCCCGGCAGATGGGCTTCAATGCGCCGTGCGAGATGGCCAGGAGCAGCCGGTCGGCGTCGCCCAGATCCAGGCTGAACGCCCGATCCGTTTCGGCCCGGCCGCCGGATGCTTCCACCGCCTCGGGCGCCGGGCGCTGACCGTCAGGGCATTGCAACTGCGCGTACAGCGGCTCCGGGGGCCAGTACAGGCTGCCCAGTGCGCTGCTGAACGCCAGCGGTTCGTAGCGCGCCAGGCCAGGGGCCAGCTGCATCTGACGGCAGAAATGCACACGTTTCACCCGGCGCCGATCCGGGCTGAGTTCCAGCGAGCGCACCTTGCTGAAGAATTCGAAGCGAACCCCGCGACGCGCCAGCAGCAGGTACAGCGGCGTGATCACCACATCGCCCATGCCGGCATTCATGGGATAGCAGACATGCCCGCGATAGAGCAGTCCGATGCGCATGTACAGCCCCAGCGCGCAGCCGGCCGCGAGGTCAGCTTGCCCCAGCTTGCCGTCATTGAAGAAAAAGCCGGCGGTATAGATGGAACGGACGACCGCGGACGCCAGGGTGGCAGATCGGGTGCCATGTGCAGCCAGCCAGGCGCTGAACTCGCGATCATCGATCGAGCGCAGGCCGCGTTGCAGCAGCCGGTCCTGCAGGGCGCCGATGCTGATGCCAAACAACAGGTCCAGCAACAGGTACAGGCGCCGGGTTGGCGCCCGTTTCAGGGCCGGCGACTCCAGCGGGCGCAGCAGGAGCGCACGGGCCAGGCGCAGCAGCAGGGCCAGAGGGTGAGGCGTATCCAGACGTGGTCCGAGACAGGCATCGACAGGATGCAGCAGCGGGCGCAGCAGCTGCTGCAGCCAGCGCCAGCCGCGGTAACGGCGCGCGCCGACCCCGGGCTGGCCTGGGCGACGGGGGAAGCGGATGGGCCACAGGGACCAGTGCCCCTGCTGCTCATCCATCATGGCCATGTGATCGCGGCTGCTGAAGGCCTGTTCCAGCGTGGCGAAGGGCAGGCCCGGCGTGCCTTGCAGATCGGCATAGACCTTGCGCAGCATGGCAAAGGCATTCTCGTAGCCGCCGAACCACAGGTGCAGGCCATGTTCCTCGATGCGATAGCCCTGCTGCGGATTGCGGCTGCTGGCTGCCTTGCCACCCAGGCGCCAGCCCAGGCTGTACACGGTGATGTCGTAGCGGGCCTGCCAGTCCGGCTGCTCGGTCAGATGGAAGGCGGCACTGAGCGCGCCCACGCCACCTCCCAGTATCACGATCTGCTGCTTGCCCATGCGACCCCCATTCGCATGACCGCGCCCGATGGATCAGAACTGCCAGTCCAGCCTCAGCAGCAGACTGCGTCCGGGTGCATCGGAGACGATACGGCCGAAGTCATAGAGGATACCCAGGCGCTCGTAGTTCGTGTTGGTGAGATTGCTGCCGATCAGGCTCAGCCGGGTGTTCCACAGCGGCTTCGCCCAGCTGAGCCGGGCGCCGAGCACGCCATAGTCCGGGTGCAGGAAGTCGTTCTGGGCGTCGAAATAGAAGCGATCGGAGTGGTACCAGTTCACCGCCGCGCCCAGGTCACCCCCGCGGGTCGGCAACTGATAAGCCAGTTCCGTGCTGAGCGTCGTCTTCGGCGCGTAAGTCAGCTGGTTGCCGGCGAAGTCACCCTGGAACGGCTGTCCGTTTTCATCGTATCCGGTGCCCATGAATTCCAGATAGGTGGCGTCGTTGTAGGCCAGCGCCAGGGACCAGGTCAGACTGCGCCAGGGACGAGCGGTCAGTTCCAGTTCGGCACCGAAAATATCCGCGCGTCCGGCGTTTTCCACCTTGGCCGTGCCATTGGATTTCACCGAGATGACGAAGACCTGAAGATCCCGGTAATCGTAGTGGAAGACCGTGCCGTTGAGGCGCAGCCGATCCCCCAGCAGATCGCTCTTGAAGCCCAGTTCCCAGGCGCGGATCTTTTCCGGTTCGACCAGGGAGACCGGTTCCAGCAGTGGCAGCGGGTTCCAGGTGCCGCTCTTGAAGCCCTCGGCGTAGCTCAGCCAGGCGAACAGCTTGCCGCGCTGCCACTCCAGGCCCAGCTTGGGCGACAGCCTGTTCCAGTCCGCGGGCAGGTCGCGAAAGTCGCGCAGCGGGATCGGTTCCCCGGGCTGGTCCGCGACATAGGCCGAGGTACTGCCCCGGACCAGGATGCGCTCTTCGTAGGAATAGCGCAGGCCTGCGGTTGCCGTCCAATGCGGACTCAGCTGGTAGCTGAGCTCGCCAAAGGCGGACCAGGCCTGATTGTCGATGATGCCGAAGATTTCCAGGCGTGTGACTGGCGGGCCTTCCTCGGGCAGGGTGTCGACGAAGGCGCGCAGCGGGTCCAGCAGGAGGGTGCCCAGGCTGCTCTGCGGCCCGACTTCGAGATCGATCGGATTCCAGCCGCCGAGTCCGTCCGAGTAATAGGCCCCGGCCAGCCACTCCAGGCGGCTCTGGCCACGGCTGGCGATCTGGATTTCCTGGCTCAGGGCGCGGGCGAACTGGTCATCGGGCACGAAAACGAATGCGTAATCCGCGTTGCTGCCGTCCATGTCCACGCCGCCGATGAATCGCGTGTGCTGGTAGGCCGTGAGCGACCACAGCTCCACGCTGTCGAGCTGATATGAAAGCTTCGCATCTAGGCCACGCACCCGGGTCCAGCCCAGGCCGCGACGGTCATTGTTGATCCGGCGCGGCTGGTCCACGGTTTCCCCGCCCAGCGCCTGCACATCGGGGGAGGGCCGCACGTTCTCCCAGACCGCGGCGCCCCTTTCCAGCGTTTCGAAGCCGTGCAGGCGCAGGGACAGGTCGTCGTTGAAGGCGTACAGGGCCTTGAGCCGCAGGCCGCGGTTGTTGGAGTGCAGCGGCTGCTGCCCGTCCGGATTGATGTTCTGGTAGTGCGAGCGATGGTGCTCGCGGTATCCGGCCAGGCTCAGAGCCAGATTGTCCCCGACCGGGCCGGTGG
>JBFJTN010000180.1:0-7472 GCA_041625325.1 Oceanococcus sp.
CAGCATCAACCGGGCGCTGTTGTCCCGCCTCCAGGTCCAGGTGCTGCGGGCGCTGGATGCGCCGGCTCTGGCGCAGCTGATCGACCGGGCCCTGGACGCGCCTGACGGTTTCAACGGGCAGCTCGCACTGGCGCCGGATGCGCGCGATCGCCTGGTGGCGCTGGCCGATGGCGATGGTCGGCGGGCCCTGAACATGCTGGAACAGGCGGCTGCCCTGGCGGGTGAGGCCCGGATTGACAGCGCCCTGCTGGAACAGGCGCTGCGCGCTCAGCCGCGGGCCTTCGACAAGGACGGCGACCAGTTCTACGACCAGATTTCGGCCCTGCACAAATCGGTGCGCGGCAGCGATCCGGACGCCGCCCTGTACTGGCTGGCGCGCATGATCGACGGCGGCTGCGATCCGCGCTACATCGCCCGCCGGCTGATCCGCATGGCCAGCGAGGACATCGGCAACGCCGATCCGCGCCTGCTCGGCCTGTGCCTGGACGCGGCCGATTGCTGGGAGCGCCTGGGCAGCCCCGAAGGCGATCTGGCCCTGGCCCAGGCCGCCGTCTATCTGGCCTGCGCGCCGAAAAGCAATGCGGTCTACAAGGCCTGGAATCAGGCCTGCCAGGATGCAAAGGAACGGGGCAGCCTGCCGGTGCCCGAGAAGCTGCGCAATGCGCCCACCCGCTTGATGAAACAGCTGGGCCACGGGGCCGGCTACCGCTATGCCCATGACGAGGCACAGGGCGTGGCCTGGGGCGAGCATTATCTGCCTGATGCGCTGCGCGGTCGCCGCTATTACGAGCCCACCGATCATGGACTGGAGCAGAGCATCGGCGACAAGCTGCGGCGCATCCGGGCGGAGCAGCAGCGCAGCCTCAACAAGCGCTGATCGGGATCAGGCGCCCAGGCGCAGCAACTGCACGCTCAGAAGACCCAGAGCCGTGGCCGCCAGCGAGCCCGCGACATGCAGCGCGATGTTGCCCAGGCCCCAGCCGATCTGGCCGCGCAGGAACAGCTCCAGGGTCTCGGCGGAAAAGGTCGAAAAGGTGGTCAGGCCGCCGCAGAAGCCGGTCATCAGGAACAGCCGGGCCTGTGGGGACAGGGCATCGCTGGCCGCGATGGCGCCCAGGCACAGGCCGATGAGGTAAGCCCCGATCAGGTTGGCGCTGAGCGTGCCCAGGGGCACGCCACTGCCCAGTCCATTGAGGCGCAGGCCCAGCCACCAGCGCAGCCAGGCGCCGATGGCCGCGCCGGCGCCTACCGCGATGAATCCCTGATAAGGCAAGCCTGACTCCCTGCTGAGCGGTCGGCCCTCATGTAGAATTGCCGGCCTTTGTATCCGAAATTTTTCGCATCATGCTCGACCCGAAACTGCTGCGCAATGACATCGATGGCGTCGCCGCGGCGCTGCGCAAGCGCGGCTTCGACCTGGACGTGGCCGGCTTCCACGCGCTGGAGGACCGCCGCAAGGCCGTGCAGGTGCGCACCGAGGAGCTGCAGTCACGGCGCAATACCCGCTCCAAGGAAATCGGCCAGGTCAAGGCCGCTGGCGGCGACATCGCGCCGCTGCGCGAGGAGATGGGCGCGCTGGGCGAGGAGCTGGACGGTCTGAAGCAGGAGCTGGAGGATATCCGCCAGGCCCTGCATGACTGGAGCCTGCAGATTCCGAACATCCCGGCTGACGACGTGCCGGCCGGCGCCGATGAAAGCGACAATGTGGAAGTGCGCCGCTGGGGTGAACCACGCCAGATCGCCGACGCGCGGGATCATGTGGACCTCGCCGAAGCCCTGCAGGGCCTGGATTTCCCGGCCGCCGCCACCATCACAGGAGCCCGCTTCTCGGTGCTCAAGGGGCAGATTGCCCGGCTGCAGCGGGCCCTGGTGCAGTTCATGCTGGACGTGCACACCGAGCAGCACGGCTACGAGGAAGTCTATGTCCCCTACATCGTCAACCGGGACAGCCTGACCGGCACGGGCCAGCTGCCCAAGTTCGAAGCCGACCTGTTCGGCCTGTCCGGCACCGACTGGTACCTGGCGCCCACCGCCGAGGTCCCGGTGACCAACCTGGTGCGCGACCGCATCTGCGATCTGAGCGAGCTGCCGCTGAAGTTTGTCGCCCACACCCCCTGTTTCCGCTCGGAGGCCGGCTCGCATGGCAAGGACACCCGCGGCCTGATCCGCCAGCACCAGTTCGAAAAGGTGGAACTGGTGCAGATCGTGCATCCGGAGCAGAGCTGGAGCGCGCTGGAGCAGCTCACCGCCGATGCCGAGACCATCCTGCAGCTGCTGGAACTGCCCTACCGCAGCGTGACGCTGTGCGGTGGCGATCTGGGCTTCAGCGCGGCGCAGACCTACGATCTGGAAGTCTGGCTGCCCTCGCAGCAGACCTATCGGGAAATTTCCTCCTGCAGCAACTTCCTGGACTTCCAGGCGCGCCGCCTGCAGGCACGCTGGCGCGGTCCGGACATGAAGAAGCCCGAGCTGGTCCACACCCTGAACGGTTCCGGACTGGCGGTGGGCCGGACCCTGCTTGCGGTGCTGGAAAACGGCCAGCAGGACGATGGCAGCATCCGGCTGCCGGAAGCGCTGGCGCCCTACTGGAAGGGGCCACTGCTGCTCAAGCCGCGGGGCTAGTCCGCCGGGCCTGGCGCGTCCAGCAGCCAGGCCTGGACCGTCGCGCCTGCCGCCAGATCACGGCCGGCCGGCAGCCTCAGCAGCGCCTGCGCCCGTGCCAGATTGCTGAGCATGTGGGAGGCCTGATGGGGCAGCGGGGTGAAGCGCAGGCCATCGGCGTCCACCATGGCCACGGCCCTGACCAGTCGTTCGCGCCGATCATCGGCGCGCAATGGCGCGCTGAGCCGCCCCGGGACCGTCGACGGCGCGGGCTGGCCACGGAGCGCGGCGATCACGGCCCGCCCGTGCACCTGCAGGCAGGCATGCACCGAGGCGGGATTGCCGGGCAGGATGAGCAGGGCCTGACCGCGCGGGCCGAGGCTGAAGCTGATCGGCTTGCCCGGCTTCTGCGCCACCTTCCAGAAGCGCTCGCTGACGCCACAGGCCCGGGCCGCCGCCCGGCTGTAATCGTGATCACCCACCGAGGCGCCGCCGCTGAGCAGGACCAGATCGGCCTCGTCCAGGGCCCGGGCCAGCGCCGTCCGCAGCCGGGCCGGGTCGTCCGGGCAGTGCAGTGCGGGCCCGCATTGCACGCCCTGCTCATGCAATGCATGGCGCAGGAAATGGCCGTTGGATTCGTAGATCTGACCGGGCTGGCGCGCGGCACCCGGCGCGACCAGTTCATCGCCGCTGACGATGACCGCGGCGCGCACCGGGCCGCGGCAGGGCAGACGGGCATGTCCGACGCTGGCGGCAAGCGCCAGATGCTGTGCGTTCAGGCGCAGGCCGGCAGGCAGCACGCGCTGTCCCTGCGCCAGCTCCTCGCCGACCTGGCGCACATTGGCGCCAGCTGGCGGCGCCGCGCGGAACTGTACGCGATCACCCGCAGCGCTGACGTTCTCCTGTATCTCCACCGTATCGGCGCCCGCTGGCAGCGGGGCGCCCGTCATGATCCGGGCGCAGGTGCCCGGGGGCAGGGCTTGCGGCTGCTGGCCAGCCGCAATGGCAAAGGCCAGCGGCAGGCTCAGCGGCGCGCTGGCAGTGGCAGCCTGCAGGTCGGCACTGCGCAGGGCGTAGCCGTCCATCGCGCTCTGGGTCATCGGCGGCAGGGGCAGGGTCGACAGCAGATCGCGAGCCAGCACCTGGGCATGGGCGTCGCTCAGAGCCAGCATCCGTTCCGGCAGGGGCGTCAGTGTCCCGGCGTAAACCGCCAGCGCCTCGTCCAGGGACAGCATGGCTCAGCGCGGCCGGCGGATCACGCCGATCGCATGCAGCACGCCCACCGCCACCGCGTTCCAGCTCTCCATCAGGCCCTGGTGATTGCCCGGCAGGGTCAGCACCAGGCTGTCACCGATCTGCCCCGCCACCCCGCGCGAGATCAGGGCCAGCGGGGTGCGCTGCTGGCCGAAGTGGCGGGCGGCTTCCATGATGCCGGGAATGTTCCGGTCCAGCAGCGGGGCCACCGTTTCGGCCACGCAGTCGTCGAAGGCCAGGCCGGTGCCGCCCACCGTGGCGATCAGCCCGCAGTGCTGCGCGAGGCCGGCCGCGACCGCCTGCTGGATGGCCTCCGGTTCCGGGTCGATACGGACGCGGTGGATCGGCTCGAAGCCGGCCTCGCCCAGGGCTTCGGCCAGCGCATCGGCGGCGGCGTCCGGTTTGCCGCCGCTGGCCACGGCGCTGGATACCGTGATCAGCGCGGCCGCCAGCGGCTGCTTCAGCCTGCGCCGATACTCCGACTTGCCGCCGGTTTTTTCCAGCAGGCGCACGCCCTCGATGGACAGATCCATGCCGGCATGCGGCTTGAGCATGTCGTAAACCGTCAGCGCCGCGATGTTCACCCCGGTCAGCGCCTCCATCTCGACCCCGGTGGGGCCGATGGTCGAGACCGTGGCCTCGATGCGCAGGCCGGCCTCGCTCAGTTCGAATTCGACGGCGCTGTGCTGCAGGGGTATGGGATGACAATGGGGCAGCAGTTCCCAGCAGCGCTTGATGCCCATCATGCCGGCGATGCGCGCCGCCTCGCGCACGTCACCCTTGTCGATGGTTCCGCTTTCGATCCGTTGCCGGCAGTCCGCTGGCATCCGGACCCAGGCTTCGGCACGGGCCTGGCGGCGGGTGTCGGGTTTGCTGCTGATATCTCTCAAGGGCATCGCACCGCGTCAGTCGGGAGTGCATTATCGCCCAGCGTGGTCGCCGGCGTGGGCTCAGACCGGACTGCGCGCCGCTGCCCGCATCAGGCGCCGGAACTTCGGACATTCCAGATGCGAGGGCGCGGAGCAGGCTGCGGCGTGGTACAGCCCGTCGCGCACCGCCGACAGGCGGGTGATGCGGCGCTCCAGGGCTCGGGCCTGATCGTTCAGGCGCTGGCGGTCCAGCCGCGCGCCACCGCCGTCGGCCAGCAGGCTGGCGATGTCCTCCAGCGAAAAGCCGGCGACCCGGCCCAGCGCGATCAGCGCCAGAGTATCCAGCACCGACGGGGCGTACTGCCGGCGCAGTCCCTTGCGGCCGATCGGGGCGATCAGCCCGCGTTGCTCGTAATAGCGCAGGGTGGACGTAGGCAGCCGCGCGCGTCTGGCGACTTCGGCAATATCGAGTTCCGGCATGGTCTTGACTTCAAGTGAACTTCAAGTCGCAGAATGCGCAATCACCTTCTTGAGGGCAAACCCTGCTCATGCACAGCAACACGAAAACCCTGGGCGCGGCCGATTGGGCGGGCGCCCGCGGCGCCCGCTGGCGCCAGAACCTGCAGGGCCTGGAGGCCATGCTCCAGGGGCTCGAAGCGCCGCTGATCGAGGCCCTGCGGCTGGAAGGCGCCGGGCAGATCGCCGATCTTGCCTGCGGTGGCGGGGCCACCACATTGGCCCTGCATGCGCGGCGGCCGCCCGGGGCGCGGGTGACCGGCTATGACATCTCGCCCGATCTGATTGCCCTGGCCCGCGAGCGCGCGGCGGCTTCGGGGCCGCGCTTCGAGATGGCGGACCTGTCCACCGCGCCCGCCCCGAAGCCACCCTGCGATCGTCTGGTCTCGCGTTTCGGCATGATGTTTTTTCCCGACCCGGCGGCCGCCTTCGCCAAGCTGCGGGGCTGGCTGATCCCGGGCGGGCGCTTCGTCTTCGCCGTCTGGGGGCCGCCGGCAGACAATCCCTGGGCCCGCCTGGTGCGGGAGGCCGTGGCCGCCGCGATCGCCCTGCCGGAAGCCGCGCCGGACGCGCCGGGCCCGTTCCGTTACGGCGAGGTCGGGACGCTGCTGGCCTTGCTGAGTGATGCCGGATTCCGGCAGCTGGCGGTCCAGGACTGGCGCCAGCCACTGCCGGTCGGTGGCGGCCTGCCGGCCGCGCAGGCCGCTCGCTTCGCGCTGAACAGCTTCTCCGTGGCGGAGCCACTGTTCAGTGCCGGTCCGGCCGCGCTGGAACAGGCCTGGCAGACATTGACCGATGCCTACAGTGCCCACGAAACCGACGGCATCGTGCGGCTCATGGGGCGCGTGCATCTGGTGTCCGGTACAGCCTGAGCGGGATCCCGCCGTCAGCGACGGGATGATGAGTCTGCGCCTACTGCATTTGCGGCAGGTTGCCGCAGGCGGCGGTCTTTAAGGTTCACTCTGGCCCCGCGCCGACGATGGATCGTCGGCTGGCCAGACCGCAAACCCTCTCATGGATGAGTCGACATGCGCCCCGATCTGTTCTGCCGCCGCGCTTCGCGTGCGCCCCTGCTGTCTTGCCTTGCCCTGTGCGGGTTGCTGACGGTCCCGTCGGCGCATGCCGGCAGCTTCCGTCTCGGTCCGCTGGATGCGGAGTGGCTGCTGCAGGGCAGCTATACCTATTCGGTGCGCACCGAGTCGCCGCACCCCGGCGTCGTGGACACGGCCGGGCGGGCGGTGGTGGAAACCCCGGAATATCTCAAGTGGCCGGAATCGGCCAATTACGACGACGGGGATCGCAATTTCGCCCGCTGGGACGTGGTCAACAACCGCGCCACCCTGCTGGGCGAGGTGCAATTCCGCTGGGGGCCGGATTTCGGCGCCCTGCTGCGTGGCGACGCCTTCTACGACCTGGCCTACCGGCAGGATCGCAATGCCAACGACAGTCCCGAAACCATCAGCACCACGCAGGAACCACACGACAGCTTCACTGCCGACGCGCGGTATTACTCGGGCAAGCGGGCCCGCCTGCTCGATGCCTATGCCTACGGCAGCTGGTACCTTCCGGGCGGCATGATCCTGAACCTGCGCGCCGGTCAGCACATCGCAGCCTGGGGTGAGTCGCTGTTCTTCTCCGGCGTGGCGCTGGCCCAGGCGCCGGCCGATGCGACCCGGGCCACCGTGCCGGGCGCCGATGTGAAGAGCATCCTGCTGCCGGTGAACCAGCTGTCCTTCCAGCTGGCGGTGGACGACAAGCTCACCTTGCTGGGCCAGTACAAGCTCGAGTTCAAGCCCATCGAACTGAACCCGGTGGGCGAGTTCTTCTCCCCGGCCGACGTGGTCGGTCCCGGTGCCGAGATGATCTATGGCATCCGCAATCCGCTGTATTTCGACAATCTGTCGCGGGTCGATCTGAGCAGCAATGACCTGCTGGAGACCCTCAATCTGGTCGGCGTGCTGGCGCTGGGCGTCGATCCGGGCCTGCCCCTGATCGTGCCGGAAGGCCTGCCCGCCCTGCAGCTGCCCGAGACCGGCATCGCCTTTCCCGGCGCCCCGCGCGGGGTGGACGTGATGCGCGGCCCGGATATCCTGCCTTCGGACCACGGCCAGTGGGGCTTTGGCCTGCGCTATGCCCTGAACTATGTGACCACCCTGGGGGCCTACCACCTGCGCTACCACGCCGCGACCCCGGCGCCGGTGCAGAACTACGGCGACGGCGTGCTCGCGCCCA
>JBFJTN010000181.1:0-7470 GCA_041625325.1 Oceanococcus sp.
ACCACATCCCCGGTGACACCCCCTACATGCGCTACTTCCTGGCCCATATCATGCAGTTCCAGTTCTATGCCGCGATGTGCGATGCGGCCGGCCACAGCGGCCCGTTGCATGAATGCAATTTCGCCGGCAGCGAGGCCGCGGGCGAGCGCATGTGGGCCATGTTGCAGGCGGGGCAGAGTCAGCCCTGGCCGCAGACCCTGCAGATCCTCACCGACGGACGCGAGATGGACGCACAGCCCTTGCTGCGTTATTTCGCGCCGCTGCGCGAGTGGCTGGATGCGCGCAATCAGGGTCAGGCCTGCGGCTGGTAGGTCTTTACATTTTCTTGCTGCCGGTCCGGCCACCCTGAGGGGGTCTGTCGAGCATCAGGAGGTGCTGCATGCAGCCAATTTCTTCCGCAAGCGCTCCGTCGCCCCTGCCGGGGCTGGAGCCTGCTGGCAGTGCGCCGGCCGAGGCACAGCGGCTTGAGGAGCGGGCGGCCCAGGAGCAGGTCCCGCCCGTGCCGGCGAGCGAGCAGGCCGTCGCCGAGCAGCAGGTCCGTCGTGCCGAGGCAGGGGAAACGCGCGGCCAGCAGCTGGACGTCCGCGCCTAGGACCCATGCTGACGGGGCTAGGTCCGGCCACGGCCCTGCATCACGGCGGTGGCCTGGAGACCCTGCGCCCGAACCACTCGCCGGCCCCGTCGAGCCAGGATGAAGCGGAGCAGCTGACGCAGCTGCGCAGCGCGGATCGACGGGTCCGTGCGCATGAACAGGCGCATGCCGCGGTGGGTGGCCGCTACGCGGGGGCGCCGCGCTACGAGTTCGAGCGCGGCCCGGACGGCGTGATGTACGCGGTGGCGGGAGAGGTCAGCATCAGCACCGCCCCGATTCCGAATGACCCGCAGGCCACCATCGAGAAGATGGATACGGTCGTGGCCGCGGCGCTGGCGCCGATCGACCCCTCGCCGCAGGATCGCCAGGTGGCGGCCGAGGCGCGTCGCGAGCGCCAGCGGGCGGTGCAGGAAGCCGCGCAGCAGGCCCGTGCAGAAGGGGAGACGGCTCGCGGCCGTTTCTTCGACGCCCGCGCCTGAACCGGGGCCTCAGAACCAGATCAGATTGATGGCCGTGATGCCGGCGACCGCGCAGACCCCATTCAGTGGCAGGCCGACCCGCAGGAAATCGCTGAAGCGGTAGCCGCCAGGTCCGTAGACCATGAGGTGGGTCTGATAACCCAGCGGGGTCGCGAAAGCCGCCGAGGCCGCGATCATCACGCAGAGCACGAAGGGTTCGGCCGGCAGCCCGGCGCCCTCGGCCGCGCCCAGCACGATGGGCAGGGCCAGCGCCGCGGCCGCGTTGTTGGTGATCACCTCGCTCATCACCAGGGTCAGCAGGTAGCTGCCGATCAGCAGCATCAGCGGCGTGCTGCTGGTGAACTGGTTGAGAACCTGCGCGATCATGCCGGCCGCGCCGGATTCGCGCACCGCGACGCCCAGCGCCATGGCGCAGGCGATGGTCAGCAGCACGGGGCCATCCAGGGAGGCCTTGGCCTGGCTGAAACTCAGGCAGCGGGTCACCACCATGGCCATGGCGCCGGTCAGCGCGGCGGTCAGGATGTCCAGCACGCCGGTGGCGGCGGTGATGATGACCGCGGCGACGATGGCGCCGGCCAGCCGCGCCTTGGGCCGGTTGATCGGGTCGGTTTCGGTATCGGTGACCAGCAGGAAATCGCGGTTGTATTTCTGCCGGCTGAGGAAGGCCGGACGCGTTTCCAGCAGCAGGGTGTCGGCGGCCTGCAGGCGGATGCGGCCAAGGTGGCCGGGTACCCGGCGACCGCCCCGGGCCACCGCGATGACCACGGCGCCATAGCGTTTGCGGAAATCGGCGTCGCCGATGCTCATGCCGATGATCGGCGAGGAGGGCGACAGGACCACCTCGACCAGACGCCGCTCGGGGGTCGCCTGGGCCAGCGCCATGTGGTCGGGCGAGACCGGCGCCAGGCCGTGCATCTCCTGCAGCTGCAGCACGCCACGGGTGTCGCCCACGAAGATCAGGCGGTCATTGGCCTGCAGGCGCTCTTCCCGGGACACCGCGCTGAGCACATGCGGACCGCGCACGATCTCGACCAGATACAGGCCCATGCCGCGAATGTCGCGCAGGCCGGACTCGGCGATGCTCTTGCCGACCAGCGGTCCGCCTTCGACCACGATCATCTCGGTGGAATACTCGCGTGGATCACCGAAGCTGTCGTCGACGTCCTGGTGCACCGGCAGCAGGTGCCGGCCGACCAGGACCAGGTAGAGCAGGCCGGCGCTGGCCACCACCAGGCCAATCGGCGTGATGCTGAACAGGCCCAGGCTGCTCTCGCCGGTCATGCCTTCGAACAGGCCCAGCACCACCAGGTTGGTGCTGGTGCCGATCATCGTCAGGGTGCCGCCGAGCACCGCCGAGTAGCTGAGGGGAATCAGCAGCTTGGACACCGCGATGCCGGTACGCCGGGACCAGTTGTTGAGGGCCGGAATCAGGGCCGCCACGATCGGCGTGTTGTTCATCACGCTGCTCAGGGCGGTGACCGGCAGCATCACGCGCAGCAGGGCACCCAGCTCGCTGCGGGGCTGGCCGAGCACCCGGGAGCTGAGCCAGCCGACCCCGCCGGTATGGCGGATGCCGGCGGCGATGATGTAGAGAAAGGCGATGGTGGCCAGGCCCGGGTTGGCGAAGCCGCTGAGCAGGGCGGCCTGGTCGATCACGCCGGACAGGGCCAGGGCGGTCAGGGCCATCAGCAGGATACGGTCCGGCCCGTAACGGGTCAGCATCAGCGCCGCGAAAACCGCCAGGGTGAGGGCCAGAACGAACAGGGCTTGCATGATGGTGATCGACCGAGATGGGGCGGCGTGCGTGGCAACCCGCGGCATGGAACAATGACGGCCAGACCCCTACGCGCGGCCGTCAAGGCTGCGGGAATAGTAGCAAAGCCGCCGGGCTGACGAGGCCATAAGCTTATGGACAAATTTGATCGCATCTATGCCATGCACCGCATCCTGTCGGGGCGGCGGACGCCGATCTCCCACGAGGCGCTGCAGCAGCAGCTGGAATGCTCGCGGGCGACCGTGACGCGCACCCTGGAGTTGCTGCGCGATCACCTCAATGCGCCGGTCATCTACGACCGTGAGCGCAATGGTTACATCTACGCCCGCCAGGGCGAGGCCTGGGAACTGCCCGGTTTCTGGCTCAGCTCGCGCGAGATCGTGGCGCTGATGGCCGGGATGAAGTTTCTCGGTGAGTCCGGTCAGGGTTTGCTGTCCGAACTGGTGCGGCCCTTCCGCATGCGCCTGGAGGAGATGCTCAGGGCGAAACACATGGGCGCGGGGGAACTGCTGCGCCGGGTGAAGATCCTCACCACCAATGCCCGCCCGCAGGGGGCCTTCTTCCATGTGGTGGCCGATGCCACCGTGCGCCGCCGCCGGCTGCAGATCAGCTACCACAGCCGCACGGCGGATGAGGAATCACGCCGCGAGGTGTCGCCGCAGCGCCTGGTGCACTACCGCAACAACTGGTATCTCGACGCCTGGTGCCACAGCCGCGACGGACTGCGCACGTTCTCCATCGACCGCATCGGCCGGGCCGAGATGCGCGCGGAAGCGGCCCGGGACATTCCCGAGCGTGAGCTCGACGCCCAGCTGGCGCACAGCTACGGCATCTTCGCCGGGGCGCCGGCCGCGGTGGCGGAGCTGCTGTTCAGTGCCCACGCGGCGCGCTGGGTCGCGGAGGAGACCTGGCATCCGGAGCAGCAGGGCAGCTGGCAGGAGGATGGGCGCTACCTGCTCAGGCTGCCCTACGCCCAGCCCGCCGAACTGCTGGGCGAGATCCTGCGTTTCGGCCCCGACGTCGAGGTTCGCGCGCCGGTCGCCCTGCGGGAAATGGCGCAGCAGCGGTTGCGCGAGGCCTTGTCGGCCTATACGGCGGAAGCCGCGAGCGTCTGACTCAGGCCGCGGCGGCCACCCGCTCCGCGTCCTGCTTCGCCGCGGCCAGGATCATGTCGGCCGCCTTTTCGGCGATCACCATGCAGGGTGCGTTGGTGTTGCCCGAGATGATGCTCGGCATGATCGAGGCATCGACCACCCGCAGGCCCTGCATGCCATGCACCCGCAGTTGCGGGTCGACCACGGCCATCTCGTCCGTGCCCATCTTGCAGCTGCCCACCGGGTGATAGACGGTTTCCGCGCCCTGGCGGATGGCGTCCTCGATCTCCTGGTCGGTCTTCGCGGTGGGGCCCGGGGCATACTCTTCGCCCAGATTGTCGGCGAAGGCCGGCGCCTGCATGATGCGGCGGCCCAGCTTCACGCCCTCGCGCAGGGTGGCGATGTCGTCGGGGTGCTCCAGATAGTTGGCCTCGATGCGCGCCGGGGCCAGCGGGTCGGCTGAATTCAGGCCGATGCGTCCGCGGCTCTTCGGGTGCAGGTCGCAGACATGCAGGGACATGCCGTAGCCGTAGCGCAGGGTCCGCCCGTGGTTCTCCAGCCGGGTGGGAATGAAGTGGAATTGCAGGTTCGGCGCGGGCAGCGACGGATCGGTGCGGGCGAAGGCGCCGCCTTCGGCGAAATTGCTGGCCAGATGGCCGCGCCGGAAGAACATGTAGCGCAGCAGGGCGACCAGGGTGGAGGGCACGGCGGACAGTGCCAGACCGACCGCCTCGCGCTTGCGGTCGCCGTAGCTGAGCACATAGTCGAGATGATCCTGCAGGTTCTCGCCGACGCCGGGCAGCTCGTGGTGCACGGTGATGTCATGCCGGCGCAGCTCCTCGGCCGGCCCGATGCCGGACAGCAGGAGCAGCTGCGGGGAGTTGATCGCGCCGCCGGAGAGAATGACTTCGCGCTCGCAGTGCGCCTGCATGCTCTGACCGTTGTGCACGTATTCGATGCCGACCGCCCGCTGGCCGTCCAGCAGGATGCGGGTGGCCTGGGCGCCGGTGATCACGTGCAGGTTGGGCCGGGTGTCACGAATCGGGCTGAGGTAGGCGCGCGCGGCGGACCAGCGTCGGCCATCGTCCTGGGTGACCTGGTACAGGCCGGCGCCTTCCTGTTCCGCGCCATTGAAGTCCTGGTTGCGCGGCAGGCCGCACTGGGTGGCGGCCTCGACGAATTTCAGCGAGGTCGGGTTCGGTTCTCGGGCATCGCTGACGTGCAGCGGCCCTCCCGTGCCATGCCAGTGGTCGGCGCCGCGCGCATTGTGCTCGTTGCGGCGGAAGTAGGGCAGCAGATCCGCGTAGGACCAGCCGTTGTTGCCCTGGGCCGCCCACTGGTCGTAATCGGCCGGATTGCCGCGAATGTAGACCATGGCGTTGACCGAGCTGGAGCCGCCCAGGGTCTTGCCGCGGGGCCAGAACAGACTGCGATTGGCCAGCTGCTTCTGCGGTGCGGTGTCGTACAGCCAGTTGTGCTTCTCGCTCTGCATCAGCATCAGCACGCCGAAGGGCATGTGGATGAAGAAGCTCTTGTCCTCGGGGCCGGCTTCCAGCAGCAGCACCCGGGTATCCGGGTTCTCGCTCAGCCGGTTGGCGAGCACGCAGCCGGATGAGCCGGCACCGACGATGATGTAGTGGTACATGGTCACTCCAGGCGCTGGCGGATGACCAATGTAGGCGCAGCTGACCGATCGGTCAATTGCGTGCGGGCCAGCGCCTTCAGGGTACGGCGAGGCGGCGCACGTGGTGGAAGTTGGCGTTCTCGGTCGCATCGAAGCCCGGGTCGCCGGGATCGTCGCCATTGTCACCGTCGGCGATCCACAGGGTGGCGTCATCGGGCGCGATGGCCAGGCCTTCCATGCCCGAGAAGCGGGCATTGCTGCCGGTGTCGTCGACGAAGCCGCGCATGCCGGCGGCGCCGGCCTGGGTGAATACCGAGCCCCCGCTGATGCGGCGGATCAGATAGTTGTCATGATCGGCCACGTAGATGTCCATCCCGGCGACCGCGACATCCCGGGGAGCGTTGAAGGTGGCCACCGCCAGGGTGCCGTTGGCGCTGCCTGCGCTGCTGCCGGCAAAGCTGCTGACGGTGCCGTCCAGGGCGACCAGACGCAGGCGGTGATTGCCCTGGTCGGCGACCAGCAGGCGGCCATCGCTCATCAGATCGAGGCCATAGGGCTGGTTGAAGCGGGCGGGCGGGTCGATATCCGGGAAATTGCCGGTGTCCTCCGCGCCGGGCGAGTCGTTCACCCCGGCCAGAGGGGTGACATTGCCGGTGGCCGGGTCGAGGATGGACAGCACATGATGCGCCGGGTCGCTCATCGCGATGCGTCCGTCGCCCAGGACCACCAGGCCGCGCGGACGGCCCAGGTCGCTGGCGATCAGGCTGATCATCCCGGTGGCCAGTTGGACCGCCCAGATCGTGCCGGTGCTGTCATCGCGCGCGCCGGCCTCGTTGCCGTCGGTCTGGATGTACAGGATCCCCTGGCTGGCATCCAGGGCCAGGCCGAAGGGGCGGGAAAAGCTGTCCGGCGCCAGGTCGGCGGGGGCGATCAGCGTGCTCACCGTGCCGTCATCCGCGATCACGCGGATCGCGTCGTTGTCGTAGTCGGCGACATAGACGCGTCCGTCCAGTCCCACCTCCACATTGGCCGGATTGTTGAACTGGGCCTGATCATGCGCGCCGTCGGTGAAGCCCGGTCCGGTCGTGCCGACGATGCGGCCGAAGTCCGGGGTGGGTGTCGGTGTGGGCGTCGGCGTGGGTGTCGGCGTCGGGCTGGGCGTCGCCGCTGGTGTCGGCGTGGGTGTGACCGCAGGGCTCGGCGAGGGGCTCGGCGAGGGGCTGGCGGACGGACTGGCCGTGGGCGCCGCGGTCGGTGCCGGCGTGGGGCTGGCCGTGGGGGCCGGCGTGGCGGGACCGGCGCCCGGAATCTGTTCCGTGGTGCAGGCCGTGAGCGCAAGCAGCAGGCTGGCCAGATACAGGCCGCGGCGGTAGTCCATGAGATCCCCCCTGGGTCGCGAATCCACCTGCGCCCGAGCATACACCCGGCCCGGCGGCAAGGGGAGAGCTGGCGCTGCGGTCAGGCCGGCTGACCGCAGCGCGCTTGGCGCATCACTCGAAGCGCTTGCCCTGGGCGGCCATGTCCCGCAGCAGTTGCGGCGGGCGGAAGCGTTCGCCGTAGGCGTCGGCCAGCGCATCGGCGCGGGCCACGAAGGCGTCGACGCCCGTGGCATTGATGAACTGCAGGGTGCCGCCGGTCCAGGGCGCGAAGCCCCAGCCGAAGATCGAGCCGATGTCGGCGTCGGCCTTGCGCTCGACCACCCCTTCCTCCACGCAGCGCGCCGTCTCGATGGACTGGGCGTAAAGCAGGCGATCGATCATTTCCGATTGCGGCAGCTGCTCGGCCTGGGCCGGCCAGTGCTCGGCCAGACCGGGCCACAGCGATTTGGACTTGCCGTCATAGTCGTAGAAGCCCTTGCCGGCCTTTTTGCCCGGCCGGTCCAGGCTGTTGACCATCTTGTCGACCAC
>JBFJTN010000182.1:0-7457 GCA_041625325.1 Oceanococcus sp.
CCATGCAGGCGGTCCCCGGTCACCAGCACGTCGATCAGGGATTCGCCCCGGGTCAGGTGCGCGATCACACCGGCGGCCAGCGATATGCCGGCCTCCAGCACGGCGCTACCACCCCGGCCGGCATCGGTATCCAGGACGACACCAACCCGGGAGAAGTATTCCTGGTGATATTCCCGCACCACCGGCTGACCGCGCCGGGCCCAGCTGCGCGCGTGCAGGTCGCGCACCGGATCGCCCTGACGATAGGGGCGCACCCCCATCAGCTCCAGTGACTCGCCGGTATGCGAAGCCAGGGCCACGCCGCCCTGCTGGTAGCGGCCACCGCTGGGCAGCTGCAGGCTGCCGACAGGCGCAATGCGCGGCACCACCACCAGATGAACGCCCCGACCGGCCAGGCGCGGCCCCTGCACCAGCCCGCCCGGCAGCAGGGCGCCGGCCCAGAAATTGTCCAGATGATGGTGGCCGCGCTGGATGAAGCGCGCCCGGGTGCCCACGCTGCGCCGCGCGCCGGCCGGCAGGGACGCGAGGCTCGGCGGGCCCCGCTCCCAGGCGCCGTCCCAGGTCAGCAGCGGCCGATCGATATTGATGACCCCGAAGTCGCGCTGGCCCTGATTGTGCAGTTCCAGCTGGAACTGCACCGACTCGCCCAGCTCCACCTGGCGCGGCGCGCTGACAGTGAAGCTCACGGCCTCCAGCCGCTGGCGCGACCGCATGACGATGCCGGCCAGCACCACCCCGACCCCCAGGCACCAGAGCCAGTAGCCCTGGCTGCTGGCCATGTCGATGCTGGCCCCGCCGATCAGGATCAGCAGCACGGCAAAGCCGCGTCCGGCATCGGTCAGCGCGGTATACAGCCAGACCAGCGGGCCGGCCACGCGCACCGGCGCGGTGCGCCGGGCCCGGTCGCGACCAGCCTTGGTGGCGGGAATGAAGATATGGTTCAGGCGCGCCAGGCTGCGCGTGAGCCCCTCGCCGTTCACGTCGGGACCGGCGTGGCCTCCAGCAGCCCCTGGATCAGCGCCGGCATGCTGGTCCCGCCATAGCGCGCCTGCGGGGTCGGCACCACCCGATGGGCGAGACAGGGCACGGCCAGGCGCTGCAGGTCATCCGGACTGACCCAGCCTCGCCCGTCCAGCCAGGCCAGGGCCTGGGCGGCGCGGTACCAGGCCAGGGCGCCGCGGGTCGACACGCCCAGCTCCAGCTGCGGGTGCTCGCGCGTGGCCTGCACCACCTGCATCAGATACTGCGCAACCACGGGCTTGACCACGACGTCCTGGACCTGGGCGCGGGCCGCCAGCAGCGCCGCCTCGTCAGCCACCGGCTGCACCGCATCCACCGGCTGGGCGCGACGGTGCGCCTCAAGCACGTCCAGCTCCACGTCCGCTGGCGGGTAACCCAGCGCAAAGCGCAGCAGAAAGCGGTCCAGCTGGGCCTCGGGTAGCGGGTAGGTACCCTGGAAATCCACCGGATTCTGGGTCGCGATGACGATGAAGGGCTGCGGCAGGGGGTGGCTGACCCCGTCCACCGTCACCTGGCCCTCGCTCATGGCTTCCAGCAGGGCCGACTGGGTGCGCGGCGAGGCGCGATTGATTTCATCGGCCAGCAGCACCTGGGTGAAGATGGGGCCGGACTGGAAATGGAAGCGGCCGCTGTCCGGCTGCAGCACCTGCGAGCCGACGATATCCGCCGGCAGCAGGTCCGGGGTGAACTGCACCCGCGTGAACTGCAATCTGACCGAACGGGCAAAGGCCTTGCCCAGCGTGGTCTTGCCCAGACCGGGCACGTCTTCGAGCAGGGCGTGGCCGCCGGCCAGCACGGCGGTGAGCAGCAGATCGATGCTGTCGGGCTTGCCACGGATGACCGCGGCGAGATTGTGACGCAGCCCCGAAACCAGCGCCGGCGCACTCTCGTGCGCCGGGCCGGAAGAAGGGGTCGAGGCGGTCAAACCCTCAACGCAGGGTCGTGGCCACCCGCTTCATGTTGGAGGTGCGGAAGTGCTCCAGCTCGAAATCCTTTTCGAACTCGGGCTGCGGCTCCTCGTTGCTGCACTCCATGACCAGATAGCGGCCGGACTGCAGATCGTGCACGGTACCGGCAGCCGGACCGATGGACTTGGTCCAGGGTATTGGCAGCGAATGATACTCCTGCACGCGCCACAGCTGGTCGCGATTATCGTAGATGTCAGCCACCGAGGCGGTCCAGCTATCCTCGTCCACGTAGAAGGTGCGGCGCTTGTAGATGTGGCTGGTTTCCGGCTTGACCTCCGAATCCACCACCCAGACACGATGCTTTTCGTAGCGCAGATGCTCCGGATTGAGGTGGCCGATCATGGTCATCTCGTCGTAGCTCAGGCGATCATCAGCCAGCTTGAGGGAGTTGTACGGAATGAGCATTTCTCGCTTGCCGACGATCTTCCAGGTGTAGCGATCGGTGGCACCGTTGAACATGTCCAGCTGGTCATTGGTGCGCAGACCATCCGAACCGGTGCCCGGGTTGTCGTAGGCGACATTGGGCGCGCGGCGGGTGCGGCGTTGGCCGGGGTTGTACAGCCAGGCGCGACGCGGCTCCTTGATCTGGTCCATGGTCTCATGCACCAGCAGCACCTGACCGGCCTGGCGCGGCGGCGCCAGGGTCACCTGCAGGAAGTAGATGATCACGTTCTGCAGATCGTCCGGCTCGGCATCATGCTGGCCGTAGGCGAACATCACGTCCTCGCGCAGCTTGTAGGGCACGAAGCTGCCATTGGTCTGTACCGCCAGCTGGGTGTTGTAGCGGGTCACGCCGACACCGCGATAGCGGGTCTTGTGATTCCACATGATTTCCTTGCCCGACTTGGGGATCGGGAAGGGAATGCCGGTAACCGCATTGACCAGGCTCTCGCCCTCGTTGGCCAGTTCCGCCTGCAACGCATTGCGCTTGGTCCGCTCATAGACAATCTCGGGCGCCAGCGTCGTGCGCACGGTCCGGTAGACCGGCATCTTGAAAGTCTCGGGATACTTCTTGAACAGGGCCTTGTGACCTTCCGTCAGCAGCTTGTCGTACTTCGACATGTTCTGCGCGGTGATGACGTAGAGCGGCTCTTCCATCATCCCGTGATCCTTGTAGGTCTCGGGCCTGCGCTGGGTGCCGTCCAGTTTGACCTCAACGTCCAGGCCACCAGTCCACTCCGGGATGGAGCCGTCGGCATTGCCGGCCTTCTCGCCGCCCAGCGGCATCAGGTCCTTGCCCAGACGGTCCGCCTCTTCGGCCGACACCTTGGCCTGAGCCTGCAGGGACAGGCCCGCGCCCAGGGTGATGATTGCTGCGATCGCCAGCCCTTTTCGGGATCCGGTCATGGAAAGGTCTCCTCTTATTCGATATCCAACTGACGGCCACGACGTCAGGCTGCCAAGCGTATTACATGCGCGCCGCGAAATCAGCCGGGCGGGTCAGAAATCTTCACCCTCATAGCCCAGCCGGTCAAGCAGGCCGTCCAGTTCCGCGAAGGAATGGAACCGGATTGTCATCTCCCCGCGGCCCTGGCTGTCGCCGTGCAGCTCGACCCGGTTGCCGAGCAATTCGGTGAGCCGGCGGCCCAGCCGGCCCCATTCCGCTTCGTCCCCGGCGTGCCGCGCGGGCTGCTCGCGCTGACGCAGGCGGGCCTCCAGCGCCCGCACCGACCATTGCCGGGCGATGCACTGCCCGGCCCAGCGCGCCTGCTCCGCCGCCGGCAGGATGGCCAGCGCGCGGGCATGGCCCATGGACAGCTCGCCCGCATTGACCTGTTCCTGCACCGATTCGCACAGATTCAGCAGGCGCAGAAAATTGGTCACGTAGACCCGCGACTTGCCGATGCGGTCAGCCGCCGCGGCATGGGTCAGCTGCAGACGACCGGACAGCTCCTTCAGGCCGAAGGCGGTTTCCATCGGGGTCAGGGATTCGCGTTGCAGGTTCTCGATCAGGCCGAGCACCACGGCCTCCTGGTCGTCGATGTCATCGCGGATGATCGCCGGGATCTCGTGCAGGCCGGCGCGCTGCGCCGCGCGCCAGCGCCGTTCCCCGGCCAGCAGTTCGTATTCCTCGCCCATGCTGCGCACCACGATGGGCTGGATCAGCCCGGCCGAACGGATGGATTCGGCGAGGCCGTCCAGCGCGTCGGAATCGAAGATGCGGCGCATCTGGGCACGGCCCGGTCGGATCAGTTCCAGGGGCAGGTGAACAACCTGGCCGCCCCCCCAGGACATGTCATAATTCATCCCTTGACACTCTTCGATCGGTTCTTGATCACGTGGAAACGCAGTTTCTGGACATTCTGAAAGCCCTCGGCGAGGACCCGCAGCGCGAGGGCCTGCGCGACACACCCAAACGTGCCGCCGCTGCCATGCAGTTCCTGACCAGCGGCTACAGCCAGACCCTGGAAGGAATCGTCAATGATGCCATTTTCGAATCCGAGATGGACGAGATGGTCATCGTCCGGGACATCGAACTGTTCTCGCTGTGCGAGCATCACATGCTGCCCTTCATCGGGCGCTGCCACGTGGCCTATCTGCCCGCCGGCAAGGTGATCGGCCTGTCCAAGATTCCGCGCATCGTGGACATGTATGCCCGCCGCCTCCAGATCCAGGAAAGCCTGACCCGCGAGATCGCGCTGGCGGTGGAACAGGTCACCGGCGCCAAGGGGGTCGGCGTGGTGGTCGAATCCAAGCATCTGTGCATGATGATGCGCGGGGTGGAGAAGCAGAATTCTTCCATGATCACCTCGATGATGCTGGGCGATTTCCGCAGCGATTCGCGCACCCGCAGCGAATTCCTCAATCTGCTGAACGTGCCGTCGCGCTCCTGAGCTTCGCGACCGCGCTGAAGGCGCGGCGTCAGCGGCGCAGCTCGAAGCGCATCGTCGTCTCGGGCTCGGCGTCCACGCAGTCCAGGCGGTCGACCCGGGCGAAGGGCGGCCCCTGGCGCAGCCACTCGCGCAGCTGCGCCAGCGCGGCCTGATCCCCCCAGGCTTTCAGCTCCACCCGTCCGTCCGGCAGGTTGCGGACCCAGCCACCCAGCCCCAAGCGCCGGGCGGCGTCCACGGTGCTGGCGCGAAAGCCCACGCCCTGCACCCGCCCTTCGACCAGGGCATGCAGCCCCGCCCTGTGGCCACTGCCGCTCATGTCAGTCCCCCCACGATCAGCCCCGCCGCCAGCGCCACGAACAGCAGCGCGCTGAGGCGGTTGATCCAGCGCGCATGGCGGCGCAACCAGGCCAGGGTGCCGCGGCCCTGGATCAGCAGGCTGGCCAGCGCGTACCAGCCGCCATCGACCACGATGGCCAGCCCCACCGCCCCGGCCTGCTCCGCCGCGCTCGCCGCGACCGGCAGCACCGCGCTGAAGATGGCCAGGAAGAACAGCGCGACCTTGGGGTTCAGCAGGCCCATCAGCAAACCGTCCCGGAAGGCCGGCCCGGCCTGGCCGCCCGCGGCCTGCCAGTCCGCGGCGCCGTGCCAGAACTGCCAGGCCAGCCAGCACAGCCAGCCGGCCCCCAGCAGCGCCACCGGCAGGGCCAGGGTCGCGGACTGCAGGATCAGCGCCAGTCCCGACACCGCCAGCGTGGCATAGACGCCCACCCCGAGCGCGTGCGCAACGGCACAGGCCAGCCCCTGGCGCAGCGAGATCGCCGCATGGCGCAGCACCAGGGCCAGGCTGGGCCCGGGTGACAGGGCGCCGGCGGCGCAAGCCAGCAGCAGGGTCAGCCAGTCGGCGGCGCTCATCCGTAGACGCGGTCGGGCAGCCAGGTGGCCAGTGCCGGCCACAAGGCCAGCAGCAGCAGCATCAGCAACTGGATGCCGATGAAGGGCACCACCCCGCGGTAGATCGCGGGGGTCGTGACCTCCGGCGGCGCCACCCCGCGCAGGTAGAACAGGGCGAAACCGAAGGGCGGGGTCAGGAAGGAGGTCTGCAGGTTCAGGGCCAGCATCACCCCCAGCCAGACCGGATCCAGTCCCAGCTGCAGCAGCACCGGGCCGACGATGGGCACGACCACGAAGGTGATCTCGATGAAGTCCAGGATGAAACCGAGCAGGAACATCAGCAGCATCACGCAGATCATCGCCCCGGTCGCGCCGCCCGGCAGGGCGGTGAGCCAGCGATGCACCAGTTCATCGCCCTCGTAGGCATTGAAGACCATGGAGAAGACCGAGGCGCCAATCAGGATCAGGAAGACCATGGCGGTGATGCGTGCGGTCTGCTGGCCCGCCTCGCGAATCTGGGTCCAGCCCAGCTTGCCGCGCAGGCCGGCCAGCAGCATGGCGCCACAGGCGCCCACCGCGGCCGCTTCGGTGGGGGTGGCATAGCCGAGCATGATGGAGCCCAGCACCGCGACGATCAGCAGCAGCGGCGGCGCCAGGCCGAACAGCAGCCGCCGGGCCAGCCCCACGCCATCGGCCAGGCGCTGCGCCTCATCCGGCTGCGGCAACAGGCCCGGGCGGCTCCAGGCCAGCACCAGCAGGTAGATGATGTAGGCCGCCACCAGCAGCAGGCCGGGGATCAGCGCGCCGACGAAGAGATCCCCCACGGAGACCGTGTCCGTGCTGAAGATGCCCTGGGCCAGCTGGGCCTGCTGGTAGGCCGAGGACAGCACGTCGCCCAGCAGGACCAGCACGATGGACGGCGGGATGATCTGCCCCAGGGTGCCGGCCGCGGCGATGGTGCCGCTGGCCACTGCCGGCGAACAGCCGCGCTTGAGCATGGTCGGCAGCGAGAGCAGGCCCATGGTCACCACGGTGGCGCCGACGATGCCGGTGGAAGCGGCCAGCAGTGCGCCGACCAGGACCACGGACACCCCGAGACCACCGCGCACCCGGCCGAAAGCGGCCGCCATGGCCTCGAGCAGATCCTCGGCCAGCCGGGCCTTTTCCAGCACCACGCCCATCAGCACGAACAGGGGCACCGCGAGCAGGGTCTCGTTGGTCATGATGCCGAACAGCCGGCTGGGCATGGCCAGCAGCTCGGCCGGGCTGATCACCCCGGCGACGATGCCGCCCAGCGCGAACCACAGGGCCACCCCGCCCAGGGTCAGGGCCACCGGATAACCCAGCAGCAGCACCGCACAGACCGCAAGGAACATCAGCAGCGCCATCAGCCGGCCTCCTCCGCCCGCCAGTCCCGCCAGGCCTGCTGCGCCTGGACCAGACCCTGCAGGATCATCTGCGCCGCGAACAGCAGGATCAGACTCTTGAGCAGGTAGACCCAGGGCAGGCCGCCGGGCTCGGCCGAGGCCTCGTGCCGGCGCCAGGCATTGCCCACGTAACCCCAGCTGGACCAGAGCACGAAAGCCATCAGCGGCCACAGCAGCAGCAGGCTGCCGAGCAGGTCGATGAGAGCCCGGCGGCGCAGCGGCCAGCGGCTGTAGAAGATATCCACCCGCACATGCGCATCATCGGCCAGGGTGGCGGCGGCAGCGCCCAGCAGGACGAAGGCATGGGCGTAGATCAC
>JBFJTN010000183.1:0-7412 GCA_041625325.1 Oceanococcus sp.
ATGGTTGCGGAGAGCAGGACCACGAAGAACACCACATTGAAGATCAGCTGGGCGCCCGGCAGCCCGAAAACCAGGGGAAAGATGGCCAGGATGATGGGCACGGAGCCGCGCAGACCCACCCAGGACACCAGTGTCATTTCCGCGGCGCTGAATCGCATGGGCGCGAGCAGCAGGAAGACCGCCAGCGGGCGGGCCAGCAGGATCAGCACCAGAGCGATGATCAGGCCCTCGCGCCAGACATCCAGCAGCTCGCTCGGATTCACCAGCAGTCCGAGCATGACGAACATGGCGATCTGGCTCAGCCAGGCGAGTCCATCGTGGAACAGCAGGGTGCCCCGCTGGAACACGAAACGGCCATTGCCGATGATCACCCCGCTGACGAAGATTGCCAGAAAGCCGCTACCCCCCACATTGGCCGAGATCCCGAAGGAAAGGAAGCCGCAGGCGGCGACGAGAACGGGGTAAAGCCCCGACGCGGTCAGGCGTATGCGGTTGATCAGGCGCAGGGCGAGCCAGCCGACCACCAGCCCGGACAGCGCCCCCAGCCCCATCTGCAGCAGGAACAGCTGAAGCAGGCCGGGACCCAGCGGCTCCTGGTTGACCAGCACTTCCAGCAAGCCAATGGTCAGGAAGATGGCCATCGGATCATTCGACGCGCTTTCGATCTCCACGATCGACTTCAGGCGGTGCTGGATCTGGACCCCGGCATCACGCAGCAGTGAAAACACCGCTGCCGCATCGGTGGAGCCGATGATGGCTCCCAGCAGCATCCCCTCCAGCAGTGACAGATTCAGCACGCTGGCGGCAGCCAGCCCGATCACGGCAGCGGTGATCACGACCCCGGCCGTTGCCAGCAGCGCGGCGGGCTTCCAGACCGACTGGATCGCCGGCAGCGAGGTGCGCAAGCCGCCATCGAAAAGAATCACGGCCAGCGCCAGCGTGCCGAGTGCGTGGGCGGCTTGCGCGTTGTCAAAGGCAACCCGCCCGACCCCATCCTCGCCAGCCAGCATGCCGACCAGCAGAAACAGCACCAGCACCGGCAGGCCCAGGCGGGCAGAGAGCTTGCTGGATGCGATGCCGAACAGGATCAGGACTGCGGCAAGAAGGATGATCTGATCGACGCTGAACATGGCCGTGTTGCGCTGTGCCGCAATGCCGGATGAGAGGCGGACATCCTAGCCCATGAAAAGCCGCTCGCGGTGCCCCTGCCTGAGAGCGGCAGCGGGCCAGCCCCGGCTGGCCAGCGAGACCTTGATCACACCGGCAGCGCGGGCTGGCGGCCCGCGGCTAGGGCTGGCGCGCGACGGCCACCGGCGAGACCGCACTGGCCTGGTTGCCCCAGGCATTGCGGATGAAGCTCAGCACGGCGGCGAGATCGTCATCCTCCAGCTGATGGGCGAAGGGCGGCATGCCGAAGGGATAGGGATGCGCCCGTGTGCTCGGGGCAAAGCCGCCGAAGTTGAGAACCCGGATCGCATTGGCCGGCGAGGGGCTCAGCACCATCGGGTTGCCTCGCAGCGGCGGGGTGACCATGGGCTCGCCTTCGCCTTCTTCGCCATGGCAGTCCGCGCAATGCTTCGCGTAGAGCGCCTCACCCCGCGGCAGCTGGCGCTCGCGCAGTGCCGCGCTGACCGGCAGCGAGGGCGCCCCCTCAACGCGGCTCGAGGGCAGGCTGTCGAGGTAATCCATCATGGCCGCCAGATCCGACGGACTGAGGTATTGCAGGCTGCTGGCCACGACCTCGCCCATCGGGCCGCTGGCCACCCGGGTTGGCGAGGTTCCCCGACTCAGCAGCATCAGACGATCGGCCCGGTCGGCGGCATCGCGACTGGGCTGCAGCGCGGGCGCATACCAGGACCGATCCGGCAGCAGCCCCCCGGCAAAGGCACGCGAGGCCGGCATGCCCCCGAGCGCGTCACGTTCACCATGGCAGGCACTGCAATGGCCCAGCACCTCCACCAGATAGCGGCCGCGGTTCCAGGCCGGCCCCTGACGCACATCCGGCTCGAAGCGGCCCGGCCTGAAATAGATCCAGCGCCACAGGCGCAGGGCCAGCTGCGTGTTGAAGGGAAAGCGCAGCTCATGTTCCCGGGGTGGCTGCGAGACCGGCGCCAGAGTTTTCAGGTAGGCCAGCATGCTGTCACTGTCCTGGCGGCTGAGCTGGCTGTAGTGGGTATAGGGAAAGGCGGGGTATAACAGGCGCCCGTCGGCCGACACGCCCTGATGCAGGGCGCGCCAGAAATCCTCCGTGCTCCATCGGCCGATGCCGGTCTGGGGATCGGGCGTCAGGTTGCTGCTGTAGACCGCACCGAAAGGCGTGGCGATGGCGCGTCCGCCGGCCAGCGCCGGGCCACCCTGGCGGGTGTGACAGCCGATGCAGTTGCCGGCACGCACCAGGTACTCGCCGGGTGACAGGGCTCTGTCAGGGGACGCGGGCGGCGGCGCCTCGACCGTGGCGCAGTCCAGCGGCAACTCCTGCGCGCCCGGCGGCGCGGCCCGGTCATCCACCGTGGCGGGCTGCGCGGCCAGCCATCCCGCCACCGCGACGATCTGCCGCCGGCTCATGCGCCGCGCGATCTCGCCCATGCAATCCGGCGCGTCCGCCCGGCGGACTCCGGCCCGCCAGGCGCCCAGCTGGGCCAGCAGATAGTCCGCGTCCAGACCGGTCAGGCCCGGAATGGCCGGCAGTTGCCCATGCAGCTGCTCACCATGGCAGGCGCGGCAGGCCGGGATCCCGCGCACCGGATCACCGCGACTGACCAGGCTTTCCGCCAGGGCGGCGTCGGCCTCATGCGGCATGGCCTGCTGCGCGGCGATGCGCGGGGTCTGCGCCGAATAGTAGGCCGCCATCTGCTGCAGGTAATCGTCGCTCAGGTGGCTCAGCAGATTCGCCATTTCGCGCTGTTGCCGTCGGCCGTCGCGAAAATGGCGCAGCTGATTGAACAGGTATCGGGCCGGCTTGCCCGCGATGGACGGGCTGTACTCCTCCTGGCGCGAGCGGCCCTGTTCGCCGTGGCAGGCCGTGCATGCCGCCAGCCGCTCCGGCATGCGGTCCAGCGCGGCGGCGAAGCCGGCCGGCAACAGGGCGATGGCAGCGGCCCAGCTCAGAACAGCAACGGGATTCAAGGCAGCACCTCAATGCGGACATGGCAGGGCTCAGCATGCCCGTTGGTGCGCGTTTTCTGTACCATCAATATCTGTCCCATTTTCTGTAACAGAGGCGGCGGCTGTTACAGCTTTTTTCGCTCCGCACTGTGCCTTTCAGCAACCGCCTGAGCGAAGCACACTGCCACCCGTCTCAACGATGGAGTGCACGCATGATCCGATCCGGCCTCGACAGTGGCACCTCCCTGCGCGAAGTCATCGGCAGCGTCGCCGCGGCATTCTTCGGGGTGCAGAGTTCACGCCGGCGCCGCCGTGACTTCACCCACGGCAAGCCCTGGCATTATGTCGTGGTGGGCCTGCTCATGACCGCCGGCGTCGTCATGCTTTTCCGGGCCGCGGTGGAGCTGGCACTGCGATACGCCCACTGAGGGCTACTGGCCTTGATCGGCTTCGCGCTGCATGTCCTCGACCAGTTCACCGAGCCGCTTCAGGGCGCGATTGATGCGCCGGTCTTCCGGATGACCGGCGTTCAGCCGCAGGGCGCGTGATGCAGCCGGGGCGGCCTGAAAAATATCTCCGGGAGCCAGGCTGATCCCCTGCTCCAGGGCGCGCCGGTAGAGCTCCAGGGCCTTCAGGCCACGCGGCAGTTCCAGCCAGAGAAAGTAGCCTCCCTGTGGCCGGGTGACGGAGGTCCCCTCGGGAAACAGGGACGGAATTGCCCGCAGCATGGCGTCACGGCCATCCTGCAGGGCCAGCCGCAGCGCCTTCAGGTGGCGCTCGTAGTCGGCCTCTTGAAGATAGTCCTCCAGGGCAAGTTGCGCGGGCAGCGAGGTGCTCAGGGTCAGGCCCAGCTTGAGCCGCTGGATCTGCTCGCTGTAGCGACCGCCCGCCACCCAGCCGACCCGATAGCCCGGTGCCAGACACTTGGAGAAGGAGCTGCAGTGGATCACGCCGCCATCGCGCTCATACGCCTTCAGCGGCAGCGGTCGCTGACCGTCGGTGTAAAGCTCGCCATAGGCGTCGTCCTCGATCAGCGGCACCTGGTGCTCGGCCAGCAGCCGGACCAGGCGCTGCTTGCGTTCCGACGGCATGGTCGCCCCGGTCGGGTTCTGGAAGTTGCTCATCACCCAGCAGGCCGCGGGTTTCCGGCGCTCGAGCACCCGCGCCAGACTGTCCAGATCCAGACCGCTCTGCGGATCGGTCGCCACCTCGATGGCGCGCAGGCCCTGCCGCTGCAGGGCCTGCAGTGCCACATAGAAGGTCGGCGACTCGATGATCACCTCATCGCCGGGCCGGGTCACCGCCTGCAGGCCCAGATTGAGCCCTTCCATCGCGCCATCGGTGATGACCAGTTCCTCCGGGTCCAGCGCCATGCCGGCAATCTGATAGCGCAGGGCGATCTGCTGTCGCAGACCCGGGCTTCCGGGGGTCAGGTCGGTCACCGTCCGCCACGGGTCGAGCTTGCGGATGGCCCGCCGCAGGGAGCGATGCAGACGGGCGTGAGGAAACAGCTGCGGACTGGGAAAGGCCGAGCCCAGCGGCACCACGTCCCGCGCCTTGCTGGCCTGCACGATCTGATAGATCAGATCGGCCTTGTGCACGCTCGCCGCCCGCAGGGGCGGACGCGACAGCCCGGGCTCCGGCAATCGCCGGGGCGGTGTCTCCACCACGTAGAATCCCGAGCGTTCGCGCGCAGCGACCAGACCGCGCGACTCCAGGCGATGATAGGCCTTCAGGACCGTGACCGGACTGATGCCGCGCTGCCGGCCCACCTCGCGCACCGACGGCAGCTGCTGCCCGGGCCGCAACTGGCCTGACTGGATCAGCCGGGCGATGTCATCGGCGTAATCTTTGTATTTCAATCCCGGCTCCACCGCCTTCCCTGCCAGCGGGACATTGTCCCGGCGGCCCGCCCGCGAGTAAATCCGGCGCCGTCCATTGCCGTGACCCGACAGGCCGGGATATGCGCGCGCCGCAGCCCGCGAGACCGGACCTCACAGGTCTTGCCGTCGGCGTCCGGCAACGGCGGCGCGCAGTTCCGCCTCAGAGCCCACCCCGCCGTAGCGCAGGGCCGCATATCGCCTCAGCAAGCCCAGGGTGTCGGCGTCCGGCGCCCCGGTGGGCTGTCCTTCCAGGCGCCGGGCAAAGCGCTCCAGGGTCTCTCCGGGCTCAGGCCGGTGCGGCCGCAGCAGGCTCAGCAATTCGGCATAGACCGCTGGCGCCGCGGCCGCCTGCGTGACCCGCCGCCGCGGCCGACCACGGCCCTGCCACCAGGCGCGCAGGCGCGGCCCCAGCAGCAGGACCATGCCCAGAGCCACCAGCAGCAGCGCGGTTTCGGCCCGCCACAACAGCCGTCCCAGTTCGCGCAGCACGAATCCCGCGGTATCCAGGGCGGCACCCAGCCAGGGGCTGCGGGTGGCGGGGGCCGGCGCGACACTGCGCAGCGGCGCCGGGTCGCGGGTCTGCCAGCGGCCGTCCAGCCAGACTTCCACCCAGGCATGGGCGCTGCTCTCCCGCACCAGCAGATGCCCCAGCCAGGGATTGCGCTCGGTGGGCCGATAGCCCCGCACCACCCGGGCCGGAACACCCACGCTGCGGGCCAGCAAGGCCAGGGCGGAGGCGAAATACTCGCAGTGCCCCTGCCCGACCGGGCCGGTCAGGAAATCCAGCACAGGATCCATTCCCGGCCGTCGCGGATAGCTCAGCGAGTAGATGTAATCCCGTTCCAGGCGCTGCTGCAGGGCCCTGACCTGCTCCCCCGGTCGATCCCCGACATCGCCCAGCCAGTCCCGCGCCAGCGCGCTCAGGGCCGGCGCCAGTTCCGGCGGCAGGGCCAGATCCTGTGCATCCGGCGGCAAGGGCTGCTCCGCCGCAGCGCGGTAGGCGTAGCGCGCTGGCGCGGCGCCCTGAGTGGCGCGCACGATGCCGAAGGCATCACGGCTCAGGGCTTGTCGCGACAGGGCCTCGCCGCCCAGCGGCAGGAACAGGGGCCCACCGGCCTCATCCAGCACCTCGACCTCGACGCCCTCGCCGCCCTCGCTGCCGCTCACCGGCAGCGGGCGATGATCCTGGCGCGGCGCCAGTTCCCAGCGCCCATCGCGATACTGACGATGAACCGAGCCGCGCAAATGCGGCTGGCCCGACTCACCGCGCAATCGCAGCACCAGCGCATCGGACTGCCATACCGACTCCAGACCGCCCAGCCGCATCGGCCCCTCGGTGAAGCGGATACGCGGCACGTCATCCAGCAGCATGCCGACCAGCCGGTCGGTGGCCCGCTCGTACAGCGGCGGCAAGGCCATCGCCAGCGCGCCGCTGAACAAGCCGGCCAGCAGCAGCATCCGGGCGCCGGGACGCCATTGCCGCCAGCCGGCGACGCTGGCGCGCACCGGATCGGCCTCGCGCAGGGCCAGCAGGGACAGGCCCAGATACAGCGCACACAGCGCCGGGTAGACCCAGCCCAATGGCGCGCCTCCGGCCGCTGTCGCGGCCACCATGCCGATCGCCAGGGTCGTCGCCGTGCCGCGCCAGGGTCGGCGCAGCCAGGCGCGCCCCAGCATCAGCAGCAGCGACACCAGCATGAACTGTGGCAGCAGCGGCCCCATCAGCCCGCCGTAGTCGGCGGGCGGCAGTCGCTCCGCCAGGAAAAGCCCCAGCCCCGCCAGCACCAGGCTGGCCAGCAGTTCCAGCCAGGGGCCGGGATTCAGCCGCCAGCGCAGCAGCGCCGGGGCCAGCAGCAGGGGCAGCAGCAGCATCAGCCCGGCATCCACGGACCGCGCGCTCAATACCAGGATCACGGTGCTGGCCGAAGCCAGCAGCCAGGCGGCCTGCCTTTCACGGGCCGCGCTCACAGCGCCAGGGCCTCCCCACGCTGGATGGCGGACAGCGGCACCCGGCTCAGGCCATCGACAGGGCCGGCCGTGCCGGAACCATCGGCATCCAGCAGCAGGCAGCGGCAACCGACGCCCTGCGCCCGGATCGACCGGGCCAGCGCCAGCCGCGCCTCGTCCTGCCGCAGCAGGATAAGCAGCACGCAGGACAGCCGGTCCAGATAGGGCCCGAGCAGCCCCAGGGTCTGGCCGGCCTCCAGCGGTGGCCCCGGCCGCACGCAGGCCAGATGATCCAGTGCCTGTTCCAGATGGCCCAGGCTGCGGCCCAGGGTCAGTCCATGCAGGCGGTCCCCGGTCACCAGCACGTCGATCAGGGATTCGCCCCGGGTCAGGTGCGCGATCACACCGGCGGCCAGCGATATGCCGGCCTCCAGCACGGCGCTACCACCCCGGCCGGCATCGGTATCCAGGACGACA
>JBFJTN010000184.1:0-7381 GCA_041625325.1 Oceanococcus sp.
CAATCATGGCCGGCTGGGTGGCCGCGGCCGGGCGGTGCTTCAGATGCTGCGTGACGCCGACGTGGCCTTGCACGCACTGGACGTGTCCAAGGCCGGCGAGCCGGTGCATCCGCTGTACCAGTCCTACGACAAGCTGCCCCGACCGCTATGAGCCGCACCCTGCCGGCGGTCTGGATGCGCGGCGGCACCAGCAAGGGCCTGTTCTTCCGTCGCCAGGACCTGCCGGCCGACCGCTCACGCTGGGACGCGCTGTTCCTCGCCGCCCTGGGCAGCCCTGACCCCTTCGCCAACCAGCTTGATGGACTGGGTGGCGCGACGGCGGCGACCAGCAAGGTCGCGGTGGTCGGGCCCTCCGCCCGTGAGGACTGCGATGTCGATTTCTACGTTGCCCGTGTCGGCATTGCCGAACCCCGCATCGACGCCAGCGAAAGCTGCAGCAATCTGGCGGCGGCGGTCGGTCCTTTCGCCCTCCACAACGGCCTGCTGAGCGGCAGTGGCGACGCCGTCACGGTGCGGGTCTGGCAGGACAATGTCAGTCGCCGGGTGGATGTCAGGGTGCCGCTCAGCGACGGCCAGGTGCGTGAATCCGGCCACTGCCACATTGATGGCGTGCGCGGTTCCGGCGCCGCCATCCATGTGGATCATCTGCTGCCGGGTGGCGGTGAAGGCGGCCTGGTCCTGCCCACGGCGAAACCCTGCCAGATCCTGGTCGGCGCCAGCGGCAAGCGTTATGACGTCAGCCTGCTGGATGCCGGTGCGCCCACCGCGTTCGTGCTGGCCGAGGCCTTTCGTCTGCAGGGCAGCGAGGGCCCGGAGGAGCTGGCCACCCGGCCCGGGCTGCTGGCCGAACTGGAGAGCCTGCGTCAGGCCGCCGCCCGGGAAGCCGGCCTGGACAGCGCGGACGGACGGGCGCCCGCTCTGCGCATCGCCCTGCTCGGTCCGGCGCAGGATTACCCCACCCCGCGCGGCAACTGGGTCTGGGCCGAAGGCATCGATCTCACCACCCGACTGTTCCGGCAGGGCAAGCCGGCCCTGGCCTTCGCCGATGGCGCGGCGCTGGCGCTGGCGGTGGCGGCGCAGATCCCGGGCACCCTGGTGCAGCAGCTGGCCCGCCCGACTGGCGTCTCGGTCGCCTTCGGTCATGCCAGCGGCCTGCTGCGGGTCAGCGCCCGGGTGCGGGAAACCGGGGCCGGCTGGGTGGCGGACAGCGCCGGAATGCAGCGCACCGCCCGTCGCCTGATGGCGGGGCGGGTGTTCCTGCCTGACGGCCTGGACGACGACGCCGACGCGGCCTGACGGCATCTTGGCTTCGGACCCGGACTGCCCGACAATAGCGCCCCTTCCCCATGGATTGCTGCAAGATGATGCCGCTCGCCCGCACCGCCACGACTGCCCTGCTGGTCCTGAGCCTGGTCTGGCCCGCCACCACCCTGGCGCTGCGCATCAACACCAATGACATCGGCACGCCGGTGGAACCGAAGCACCCTGCCCAGCCGGCCGGTTTCGAGGCGGGCAACGGCTGGACGGTCTACTGGGCGACCAGCTGCGAGCAGGCCGCCGCCTTGAATGTCATGTGGTCGGAGCGTTGCAAGGAGCGTCTGATCAAGCTGGTCAGCCGCAAGATGCTGGAGGCCATGGCGCGGAATCCGAATTCCGGCGTGAACTACCTGCCCGAGCCTTTCCAGGCCGGCTACCTGCGCTTCACCAGGCAAGGCCTGCTCGGCCAGGTCATCCTGCGCTACGACAGCGCGGACCACGACAAGCTGCGCGAGCAGCTGGCGGCCCGCTACGCCGAGGCCGGTACGCCCTTGAGCGGCCCGGATCGGGCGGCCTACCCCGGTGTTGCCGATGCCGGCTGGATCGTGGGGGATGTCGAGATCAGCCTGCGCCAGCAGGTCGAGGCCTACCGCCAGGGGCTGATGACCCTGACCTACCTGCCGCTGGCGGACGGGCTGGCGCAGTCCCGCTAGCGCGCTCCCTCAGGGGCCGGCAGCGCTGCGGCCGTCGCCGCGCGCCACCCATTCGTGGATGCTGCGAATCCGGCAGTTGCTGGCGCCCAGCGCCGTATCGGCGAGACCCGGGAAGTAGCGCTGGACCACGATGCTGTCTCCCGGGCTCAGGCAACTGCTGCGGCCGCGCAGGGCAAGACTCCGGGCCTGAGCCAGATCCTGACAGTAACCATGGGTGCGCAGCAGGTAGCGCTGGCGCGCGCCGCGATGCACCACCACGCTGCTGTCGGTGCTGTCGCTGAAGCCGTCGATGGCATGGGAGAAACACAGCTGGGGCACCACGGCGCCCTGGGCGTAGTGAACCTCGTCGCCGATCTGCGGGCGCGTGCCGCTGCTGGCGGCGCAGGCCCCCAGCAGGCCGGCCACGAGCAGGCTCAACAATGGCAAGGCGTGAGACATGGTCCAGCTCCTGTCGGTCGACATCGGGGGCCTTCCTGGCCAACGGCCCGCTGGCCGCCCGGTTGACAGGTTAGCGGGATTCCCGCCAGTTCGCATGGCGCGACCAGAAGGCCACGCTGGCCCGGTAGGCCTCGCGATCCAGCGGCACGCCAGAGCCTCCCTCCTCGACGCCGAGCGCATTGCGCAGCATGGTGATGGGTGCCAGCGGGGTTTCTTTCGGCTCCAGCGTGGCCAGGCAGCCCACCACGCCCCAGTCGGCGGTGATCGTCACCCCTTCCCGGGCCAGCTGATCCCGGTCATAGAGGATGACCAGCAGGTACTCGGCCGGCGGTGCCTGAACCCCCTCGAACCAGCGGTTCAGCACCGGCAGCTCGTCCGGGGTGCGGGCCTCGTAGTCGGAGCGCAGCAGATGCCGGTTGTCATCGGTGATGGCAATGGCCGCACAGCGGGTGCTGGTCCAGTTGCGATGCACATGCAGCTTGCAGAAGGGGGCGTAACCATCCAGCACCTGCAGCGGCGGCTGTGCATTCAGATAGGCCTGAAAGGCCTGCGGATCGGTGCCGGTGATGGCATTGCGGCGGCCGTCGTCGGGGAACAGGCGGCGGCGGGCGAAGTCGGTCAGTACGATGCTCATGCCGGCGCACTCTACCCGCTGCGCCGCGGCGGTGCACGGGCGCCGGCGAGCGGTCGGGCAGCGACTGCGTTATCGTAGGCGCCCCGTCATTGCTGTCCATTCGGCACCGTGGGCTGCCGGGTGCGCCGCCAGGAGCAAGGCATGAGCACAGATCAACCGGAGATCCGCGGCTTCGCCCGTCTGGGCAACCGCAGTCTCACCAAGGGCACCGCGTTCACCGAGGCCGAACGTGACCGCTATGGGCTGCGTGGCCTGCTGCCGCCGCAGGTGCTCAGCATGGAGCGGCAGATCGAGCGCCTGCTGGAGAATCTGCGACGCAAGTCCAGCGACATCGAGAAATACATCTTCCTGTCGGCCCTGCAGAACCGCAACGAGCGGCTGTACTACCGTCTGGTGATCGATCACATGCACGAGATCATGCCGATCATCTATACCCCGACGGTGGGTCAGGCCTGCAAGGAGTTCGCCCATATCTTCCGCGAGCCACGCGGGCTGTACGTGACCGATCGTGACCGCGGCCGGGTGGCCGAACTGGTCGCCAACTGGCCGGCGAAGGAGGTCAGCACCATCGTCATCACCGATGGCGGGCGCATCCTCGGTCTCGGCGATCTGGGCACCAACGGCATGGGGATTCCGGTGGGCAAGCTGGCCCTGTACACCGCCTGCGCCGGGATCGACCCGACGCGCTGCCTGCCGGTGATGTTCGATGTTGGCACCAATAACGAGGAACTGCTCAAGGACCCGCTGTATCTGGGCCTGCGCCAGCCGCGCATCGGCGCCCAGGCCTATGACGAACTGATGCAGGAGTTCATCGAGGCGGTGACCGCCCGCTATCCCGGCGCCCTGATCCAGTTCGAGGACTTCCAGACCCCGACGGCCTACCGGCTGCTGGAGCGCTACCGGGACAAGGTCCTGTGCTTCAACGACGATATCCAGGGCACCGCCGCGGTTTCGCTGTCCGGCCTGTTCGCCGCGGCACGGGCGCGGGGGACCACCCTGGGCGAACTCAAGGTGCTGTTCCTGGGGGCCGGCTCCGCCGCCACCGGCATCGGGGACCTGATCGTCAAGGCCATGATGGCGGATGGCCTGGACCAGGAGACGGCCCGCCGCCAGGTCTGGTTCGTCGATCGCGAAGGCCTGGTGGTGGCCGGCCGCGAGACCCTGGAGTCGCACAAGCTGCCCTTTGCCCACGAGCATCCGGCCCTGGACTTCCGCGATGCGCTGCAAACCCTGAAGCCGAACGTGCTGATCGGCGCCACCGGCTCGCCCAACACCTTCACCGAGGAGGTGGTGCGCGCGATGACGGCCTGCAACGAACAACCGGTGATCTTTGCCCTGTCCAATCCGACCTCGCGGGCGGAGTGTACCGCCGAGCAGGCCTATCACTGGTCCGGCGGCCGAGCCCTGTTCGCCAGCGGCAGCCCCTTCGACCCGGTGCAACTGGGTGAGCGCGAACTGCGCCCGGCCCAGGGCAACAACGCCTATATCTTTCCTGGGGTCGGCCTGGGTGCGCTGGCCGCCGGTGCCCGCAGCATCAGCGACGAGATGTTCCTGGTCGCGGCCCGCAGCCTGGCCGAACTGGTCACCGGGGAGGATCTGGCGGTCGGCGCCCTGTACCCCAATCTGACCCATATCCGCGATGTGTCGCTGCAGATCGGCGTGGCCGTGGCGGAGGAGGCCTGGGCCTCGGGGCTGGCTACCGCGCCGCGCCCGGATGATGTCCGCGAAGCCATCGCGCAGAGCATGTACAACCCCTACTACTGAGCCGGCCTCAGCCCAGGATCAGGCTGGCTCCGAGCAGCACGGGGCCGAACACGGCGGCCAGCACATTGGCCGCCAGGTAGTTCGGCTGCTGGCCGATCCGCGCACCCAGCCGCCGGGCGCCCTGCCAGCTGTACAGGGACAGCGGCAGGCTGAGCAGCGCGATCAGGCTGGCCACCGGAAAGGCGCCCCAGGCCACGGCGATCAGCAGCAGGGCCGGCGCGGCCAGTGCAAACAGGCCATAGGTGGCCGCCGCGGCCTTCACCCCGTAACGGATGGCCAGGTGACGGCGCCCGGCCGCGCGGTCGGCCTCGAGATCGGGCAGCTGGTTCAGCAGCAGCAGATTGCTGGTCAGGAACAGGCAGACAGCGCCGGCAAGCCAGGCCGGCAACGCGTGACTGCCCGTCAGGGCATAGTGCGTGCCGACCACCATCAGCGGGCCGAAACCGAGGCCCGGAGCGAGCAGGCAGGCCAGGGCACTGCGATTCAGCCACGGCGTGTAGAGCAGGACCAGCAGCAGGCCGGCCAGGCCGAATGGCGCCAGACCCCAGCCACGCAGGTGGATCAGGTACAGGCCGATCAGGCTGGTCAGCAACAGGCCGGCCCAGGCCGTGGCCAGGACTGCCGCCGCCATTTCCGGGTGCGCCCGCAGGGCGCCGCTGCCGCCGCTGAATGGGGTGCGCAGGGTGTGCAGGTCCAGGCCGCTTTTCAGGTCGAAGTACTCGTTGAAGGTGTTGACACTGACATGGGCCAGCAGGGCGCCAAGCAAGACCAGAGCGAGCAGCGAGATGGCGACGGGGCGACCCTGAGCGACAACGGTGGCGGCGCCGAGAAACACGCAGGCCGGGGTCAGGATCAGGAACGGACCGCGCATGGTCCGCACGACGGTGGACAGGCTCACGGGGACCTCGCTGAGGATGCCAGGGCGCAGACTATCCCGCCTTGGCCGGACCTGAGCTGATGCAGGTCAATCCCGTCAATCGGGGCCTGCCACGGGGGCGTTGGCCGGGCACAAAAAAGCCGGGTCACCCATGAGGGTGACCCGGCCCCGAACATCGGCGTTGCAGATTAGGCGCCGATCAGGCTCTGTCCGCAGACCCGGATCACGTTGCCGCTGATGCCGGCGGCGCCCGGAGTGGACAGGAAACAGATGAGTTCGGCCACGTCCTCGGGCAGGCCGCCCTGGGACATGGAGTTCAGGCGCCGGCCCGCCTCGCGGATCATCAGCGGCATTTCGGCCGTCATGCGGGTCTCGATGAAGCCCGGCGCGGCGGCGTTGAAATTGATGCCCCTGGCCGCCTGCTCCTCGGCACGGGCCTGCACATAGCCAATCAGGCCGGCCTTGGTCGCGCCGTAGTTGGTCTGGCCCATGTTGCCGGCGATGCCGCCGATGGAGGACAGGCAGACCACGCGGCCGTGCTCGTTCAGGGCGCCGGTTTCCAGCAGGGCGTCGTCGACCCGGATGATGGCTTCCAGGTTGATGGCCTGGACCATGTCCCAGAACTTCTCCTTCATGTTGGCCAGACTCTTGTCCCGGGTGACCCCGGCATTGTGGATCACGATGTCCACGCCGCCGTGATTGGCCTTGAAGTAGTCGACGATCTTCTGCGGGGTATCGGCGCCGGTGATGTCCAGGGCCAGCGCCTCGCCGCCGATCTTCTCGGCCGTCGCTTTCAGGGTCTCTTCATCCTGCGGAATGTCGAGCACCACGACGGTGGCCCCTTCGGCGGCCAGACGGGCGGCGGTGGCCGCGCCGATGCCGCGCGCACCACCGGTGACCATGGCGACCTTGCCGGCCAGGGTCTGGCTCAGCGGGGTCTTGGCCGGGGCCTTCTTCGGTTTGCTCAGCGTGGTGGCCTGGGCGTCGACATAGGCGGAGTGGTCGGAGAGGAAGAAGCGCAGCGGCATCGCCAGCTGCTTCTCCGCGCCCCTGGCGACATTGATCAGATTCGCCGTCGAACCCTTCTTGCCGATTTCCTTGCCCAGCGAGCGGACGAAGCCCTCCACTGCGCGGGCGGCGGTGCGGCTGTGCACGTCCGGCGCGGTGGCCGGGTCCTGCGCCAGCACCACGATGCGGCCATTGGCCTTGAGCTTGCGCACCACCGGGTGGAAGAAGTCGTACAGCTGGCGGATATCGGCCGCGCCGGCGAAACCGGTGGCGTCGAAGACCAGGCCCTGGTACTTGTGCTCGTCGCCCAGGGTGGCCGGGGCGGACTTGTCGAGATCGGCGCCGGCGGCCTTGAGTTCGGTTTCCACCGCACTGGCGGCGAAGGCATCGCGGCTGGCGCCAAACAGGATGCGACGGCCGGCCAGCGGCTGCTCGGCGTAGGGGCCGGAGGCGCGGGCCAGCTTCTGCGGGGTCGGCAGGCCGATGCTCTTGATCAGGGAACGGGTCGCCGGCTGTTCAGCCAGGCGCAACAGAAAATCGCTCATGAGTTGTCTCCCGTGCGGGGATTATTGTGCAGTCCAGAAGAGGTGCCGCAGAGCCGCTGCGGCGGCGCGGCGAGTCTATGGCCGGGCCAATCAGACAAAAAGGCTTGTCGGATTGTAGTGGGATTGTTGCAGTGCGTCAATCGGG
>JBFJTN010000185.1:0-7345 GCA_041625325.1 Oceanococcus sp.
CATTCCATGCCCTTGTTCTCCGGCCCCAGCATCACCGCCTCCGAGCCGTCGAAATTGAGCACCGCGGTGGCCGAAGCCTTGATGCCCATCTTCTTTTCCAGCGAGCCGCAGACCACGTTGTTACTCTCGCCCACCGAGCCGTCCGCGATGAACTTCATCTTCGGCACGATGAACAGCGAGATGCCGCGGGTGCCTTCCGGCGCGCCCGGCAGGCGGGCCAGCACGACATGGATGATGTTGTCGGTCATGTCGTGATCGCCGGAGGAGATGAAAATCTTCGTGCCGGTGATCCTGTAGGTGCCGTCGCCATTCGGCTCGGCCCTGGTCTTGACCTGGCCGAGGTCGGTGCCGCAATGCGGTTCGGTCAGGCACATGGTGCCCATCCATTCACCGGAGACCAGCGGGTCCAGGTACTTGGTCTTCTGCTCGTCGGTACCGTGCAGGAAGATGGTGTTCATCGCGCCGATGGACAGGCCCGGGTACATGGACCAGGACCAGTTGGCGGTGGCGATGATCTCGTGCTTGATCAGGCCCAGCGACATCGGCAGGCCCTGCCCGCCATGCTCGGGCGGATGGCTGAGCGAAGGCCAGCCGGAGTCCTTGTAGGTCTGGTAGGCCTCCTTGAAGCCCTTCGGCGTGGTGACCTTGCCGTCTTCCAGGTGGCAGCCTTCCTCGTCACCGCTTTCATTCAGCGGGGCGATCTCGCTCTCCGCGAAACGGGCGCTTTCCTCCAGGATCGCATCGACCACGTCGGGGGTCGCTTCCTCGCCACCGGGCAGCGTCTTGTAGTGCTCGTCGTAGTCGAAGACTTCGTGCAGCAGGAACTTCATGTCGCGCAATGGCGCTTTGTATTCGGGCATTGGATTTCTCCTGGTGACCGCGCCGCCGGAGGTCGGCGAGGCGGCGAGGATGACGATGACATTGACGCGGTTGCGCCGCGTAACGGCATCATCCTAGCACCACACAATACTCGACCGTATGGTCAGTTTCGGGCCGGCTGCCGTGAAAGGTGTACGACTGTGCTCAAAAGCACAGGAATATCAAGGATTTCCTGCATTTGCAGGACAGTTGTATAGCCGCTGCGGGGCTGCCGCGGGAGCGGCGTCAGTCATGCTGCACTGCGCAAAAACGGCCTATTTCGGCAGCCGGATGGTGCGTCGGCGGGCCCGGGGGTGGGTGTTCAGAGGCCGCCTGCGCGCTGTCGTCACTCCAGCCGGGCGAGCAGTTGCCGCAGCGGGCCGCGAAACAGGACCCGCATCAGCGGGGCGGCGAGTCGCCGGGTCGGCGCCTCGGGCAGCTGCCGGGCGATCCGGTCGGCCAGCGGGGTGAACCAGCGACGGCCGCTGAGTCCGTCGGCAGCCAGGCCCAGCTGCCAGAGATTGTCCCGCGCATAGTCGGCCATCAGCGGCCAGAAATCCGGCCGGGACTCGGCCAGCTCCAGCAGCAGGTCATAGAAGGGCAGCAGCTGCAGCCGGCGGGTGTCGGCCTGCTGGGCATACAGGCCGCGGGCCTGCAGGAAGAACTCCTCGATGCCGGCGCGCCGTGCGCACATGATCAGGCCCATCAGCAGGTAACGCGCCTGCCGGCCTTCGCTGCTGAAGCGCCTGGCCGAGGTGAGCAGCTCGCCGGGCAGCAGCAGCCAGCGGCCCTGCTCGAAGATGCGTGCGCTGATTGCCTGATCCTCCAGAAAGGGCAGGCGCTCATCGAAGCCGCCGAGCCGGTCGAAGAAGTCCCGCCGCAGCATCAGCCCCTGATCGCCATTGATGGTTTCTGGGCGTCCGCAGCGACTCTTGCGGGCCAGGTGCCGGAACAGCGGGCCGTCCTGGTCGAAGCGCAGGCCGAAATGCCCGGCGCTGGCGGGTGGCGCGGCCTGCAGGCGCCGCAGGGCGCAGGCCAGCAGTATCGGCGTGGGCAGGCGGGAATCGGCATGCAGGAACAGCAGCCATTCCGCCCGCGCCAGGGCGCGACCGGCATTCATCTGCCGGCCGCGTCCCGGCGGGGCGCTGATCAGCTGCGCCCCGCCACGGCGCGCAATCTGTGGGGTGTCATCGCTGCTGCCGCCGTCACTGACTATGGCTTGCAGGCGGATCTCTTCCTGGCGCGCCAGATCGGCCAGCAGCTCGCCCAGCGCCTGCTGCTCGTTCAGGGTCGGGATGATGACGCTCAGATCGACGCGGGGCATGCGCGGTCCGGGTGAGGGAACGGCGGCAGGATAAACAAAAAAAATGCCGCGACGGCGGTACCGTCGCGGCAGGCTCTGGCCGGGAGCGCTGGGAGGACTTGTCCGCAGCCAGGCATGGTCACCCAGGATCCGGGGGGAAGGTTCCTGAAACCGGTTTCAGATTAGGCGGGCGGCGAAGCCCGCGCTATCGGAGGATATCGCCGCGGCGTGTCAGCCCCGTCCTACGTGCCCAGCTGCCAGGCCAGCAGCCCGGCCACCACCAGCAGCACGGCCAGCGGCCAGAGGCGCCGGCCCGGGGCGGACGCCGCCGCCGGCGGCTCTGGCGGCTCGGCCCAGTCGCGCAGCAGCGCCAGATTGCGCTGATTGGCCCGCCAGGCGATATCGAAAAGGTCGCCCACCAGCGGCACGCTGCCGAGCACCGTTTCCAGCACCAGATTGCCGATCATCTGGCCCTGCAGGCGGCCCGGCGCGCCGAGACTGCGGGCCTGCCACAGCAGCCACAGGCCCAGCATCAGACCGGCCACATCACCGACCCCGGGGATCAGGCCGATCAGGGCGTCGGCGCCGATCCGGATCCGGGTGCCGGGGATGCGCACGGCGCTGTCCAGCAGGCGGGCCAGACGCTCCAGGCGCGGTTGCAGTTCCTCCCATGAGGGGGGGGCTTTGGCGGGTGTCGTAGGGGCCATTCCAGTAGACTACGGCAATTTCCGGGGGTTGAAGAGCACGATGTTAGGGAGAATCATCTGGCTGCTGACCTGGTGGCTGCGCAAGCCGCTGGTGGCGAACGTGCGCGCCCAGATCTCGCCCACCCGTCTGCACGAATCCCTGGGCCTGAATCCGGAGATTCCGGTCTGTTACGTGCTGTCCAGCCGCAGCTACGTGGATCGCTGGGTGCTGGAGCATGTGGTTCAGCAGCAGGATCTGATCCCGGTGCGCCGCAGCCGCAACACCCTGCCCGAGCCGGGCAAGGCCGTCTGCCTGTATCTGCCGGCCGTGCTGGACCACAAGGGCGCGCTGTCGCAGCTCTACCAGCAGGCCCTGGCGACCCCGGACTTCGACCTGCAACTGGTGCCGGTCTCCATCTTCTGGGGCCGCGACCCGGGCAAGGAAACCTCCCTGCTGCGCATCCTGTTCTCTGACGCGGAGAACCCCGGCTTCCTGCGCAAGTTCCTGATCATCCTGGCGAACAGCCGCAACATCGTGATGAATTTCGGCAAGCCGGTGCAGTTCCGCCAGTTTGTCGGCGAGGGCGAGCAGAGCACCGACTACGCCCGCATCACCCAGAAGCTGGTGCGCGTGTTCCGCTTCCACTTCCGGCGTCAGCGTACCGCCACCCTGGGTCCGACCCTGTATACCCGCAGCCAGGTCACCCAGGCCGTGCTGGCCAATCCCGGGGTGCGCGAGATCATCGGCGAGGAGGCCGCCTGCAGCGGCGAGTCGGTGCAGGCCCTGCGCGACAAGGCGCGGCGCTACGTGGATGAAATCGCCGCGGTGTATTCCACCACCACCCTGCGCTTTCTGTACGTGCTGCTCACCTGGGTCTGGAACCGGGTCTACAACGGGGTCGAGGTGCACCGCATCGATCGCGCCCGCGAGGCCGCGGCCCAGGGCGGGGTGCTCTACCTGCCCTCGCATCGCAGTCACATGGACTATCTGCTGCTGTCCTATGTGCTTTACGAGGAAGGCCTGGCGCCGCCGCACATCGCCGCCGGGATCAATCTCAACATGCCGGTGGTGGGGCCGATCCTGCGCCGCGCCGGCGCCTTCTTCCTGCGCCGCAGTTTCGCCGGCAAGAAGCTCTACACCGCGGTATTCCGGGCCTATCTGGATTTCCTGATCCAGCGCGCCTTCCCGATCAGCTTCTACCCCGAAGGCGGGCGCAGCCGTACCGGCCGCCTGCTCAAGCCCAAGACCGGCATGATGGCCATGGTCACGGCCAGCTACCTGCGAGGCACGGACAAGCCGGTCACCATCATCCCGGTCTACATCGGTTACGACCAGGTGGCCGAGGTCAACTCCTATTTCAAGGAGTTGCGCGGCGCCAAGCAGAAGAAGAGCGAATCCCTGTGGGACCTGTTCAAGCTGCGCAAGGTGCTCAGCCGCAACTACGGCAAGGCCTATCTGTCCTTCGGTGAGCCCATCGATCTGGGCGGCTATATCCGCGAACACGCGCCCGCCTGGCTGGACCAGATTCCGATGAAGCCGGAGCAGCAGCCGGACGGGTTTGCCCCCTTCGTCGGCCACCTCAGCCAGCGGGTGATGACCCGCATCAATGGTGCGGTGGTGCTGAATTCCGCCGGCTTGGCCGCGATGACCCTGCTGGCCACCCCGCAACGGGCCATCGCCGCGGATGAACTGGTCGAACAGATCGCCGCCTGGCTGGCGCTGCAGCGCGCCGCGCCCTATGGCCCCAACATCGTGCTGCCGCAGCAGGACGCCGCCGCCCTGGTGCAGGAGGCCGAGCCGGTCACCCCGCTGACCCGGGTCGCCCATCCCTGGGGCGATCTGCTGCTGGCTTCCGGTCGCGACGGCGTGCTGATGACCTACACCCGCAACAGCGTGCAGCATGCCTTCGCCCTGCCCTCGCTGCTGGCCTGCTTTTTCCGTTTCCGGCCCGGTATCGCGCGCCAGGATCTGGTCACCGCGGCGCTGGATTTCTATCCCTTTTTGCGTACCGAGCTGCATCTGCGCTGGCCGCTGGATGATGTCGAGGCCCAGATCGAGGCCCAGCTGGACGCCATGCTGGAACTCGGGCTGCTCCTGCAGGACGAGCGTTACGGCCTGACCGCACCGCCGGTGAGCACCCGCGAATTCGCCACCCTGGCCCGCCTGGGCAACATCCTGCGCGAGACCCTGGAGCGCTACGCCCTGAATGCTCTGCTGCTGCGGGCCTACGGCCACGGGGCGGTGATCGAGCGGCAGGCTTTCGAGCAGGAGTCGCAGCTGATGGCCGAGCGCCTGGCCATCCTGAGCGGCCGCGATGCCCCCGAGTTCTTCGACAAGGCCCTGTTCCAGGGCTTCGTCGCCACCCTCAAGGACAAGCAGTGGCTGCTGCCGGCAGCGCCCGATCCGGAAAGCCAGGGGGGCGAACGCCTGCGGGTGGACGAGCGGGTCAGCCGCCTGGGTGATCACGCCCTGGGCATGCTGGGCACCGACATCGCCCAGGCCATCCTGCAGCTGGTGCACCGGCCGCGGGTGCCCAGCGAGGCGGGTCGCAACGCCGCCTGAACAGCATCGGCGCTCACTTGCGTTCGACTCGGGGGCCGGATATGGTGCCCGCCTTTCGGATCCCCAAAAGAGTGACAGCATGAATGCAAAGCCCCTGCTTGCCGTAGCCGCCCTGGCGCTCGGCGCCTGCACCCAGCCCGGCAGCCAGGCCGGCGCCGAAGAGGCCGCGGTGAGCCTGGCCACGGACGCCGAGAAGTTCAGCTATTCGGTGGGCTTCGAGATCGGTGGCCGCCTGCAGCAGATGGGCGACGTCGAGGTGGACCTCAAGGCGCTGGGCGCCGGCATGGCCGACGCCTACAAGGGTGACGAGGCGCGCCTGAGCAGCGAGGAAATGGCCGCCGTGAAGCAGGCCGTGTACAAGGCCGCCGCCGAGCAGCGCAACGCGGAGCGGGCCGAGCAGGCCAACGCCAATCTGGAAGAAGGCAAGGCCTTCCTGGCCGAGAACGCCAAGAAGGACGGGGTGAAGACCACCGAATCCGGCCTGCAGTACGAAATCCTCAAGGCCGGTGAAGGGGCCGCTCCCAAGGCCACCGACACCGTGGTGGTGCACTACACCGGCACCCTGCTGGACGGCACCGAGTTCGACAGCTCGCGCAAGCGCGGCCAGCCGGCCACCTTCAAGCTCAATGGCGTGATCAAGGGCTGGACGGAAGGCCTGCAGCTGCTCAAGCCGGGCGGTCAGGCCAAGCTCTACATCCCGCCGGATCTGGCCTACGGCGAACGTGGCGCCGGCGCCCTGATCGGCCCGAACCACACCCTGATCTTCGACGTGGAACTGCTGGAAGTGCAGGGCGCCGCGGCCGAATAAGGCAGAGCGATTCAACAAAAAGGCCGGGCATTGCCCGGCCTTTTTTTGTGCTGCGGTCGGCCTGCGGCCGTGCTCGGATCAGCCGATCCGCACCAGATAGCGTCCGCGGACCTGCGCGGCCATCAGCTGCTCGCAGGCCTGTGGCACCTCGGCCAGGCTGATCTCGCCCGCCACCAGGCGCTCCGGATCGGGCAGGCGCCAGTCACCGAAGACCTTCTCCCAGGCCGCCAGGCGCAGGGCGTGGGGAATGTCCACGGAATGGATGCCCAGCAGGTTGACCCCGCGCAGGATGAAGGGCATCACCGTGGTGTTCAGCTTGAAGGATGCGGCCAGGCCGATGCTCGCCACATTGCCGTGCGGGTGGGTGGTGGCCAGCAGCCAGGCCAGCATGTCGCCGCCCAGATTGTCCACCGCGCCGCCCCAGCGGGTGCGCATCAGCGGGCCTTCCGGCTTGCCGCAGTTCCGTGCATCGACGATCTCGGCCGCGCCCAGCTCGCGCAGATAGTCGGCGGCGTCGGTCTTGGCCGTGATCGCGTGGGCGGCAAAGCCGGCCCGGGCCAGCAGGGCGATGGCGATGGAGCCGACCCCGCCGGTGGCGCCGGTGACCGCGATGGGGCCCTGCTCCGGCGCCTGCTCATTGCGTAGCAGCTTGATCAGGGCGAGGGCGGCGGTGAAGCCGGCGGTGCCGTAGATCATCGCCTCGCGGGGCGAGAAATCCGCCGGCAGCGGGACGCAGAAATCCGCCGGCAGCTGGGCCTGTTCGGCCAGGCCGCCATTGAACTTCTCGCCGATGTTGGCGCCGCAGATGAGGACCTTGTCGCCCGGCTGATAGCGCCCGTCAGCGGATTCGATCACCTCGCCGGCGAGGTCGATGCCGGCGGTGCAGGGCAGCTGGCGCATGATCGGGCTGGAGCCGGTCACTGCCAGCGCATCCTTGTAGTTGAGGCAGGAATACGCGATGCGGATGCGCAGCTCGCCGTCGGCGGGCGGCGGGAAGTCCATGTCCACGAAACGGGCCTTTTCGCCCTTGTCCAGGACGCGCAGGGCCTGAAAGCTCATGTCGTACTCCGATACCTGAAGGGGCCGCCATCCTAGCAGCCCCGCCGCCGGGACAGGCCGGGTTCAGC
>JBFJTN010000186.1:0-7312 GCA_041625325.1 Oceanococcus sp.
GACGGTGCGCTACCTGCGCCACCCGCTGAACACCGAGGAAATCGGCAAGCACATCAAGGCCGGCAAGCGGGTCAGCAAGCTGGGCCTGTCCTGGAACGACAAGCTGTCCTTCGTGCTGCACGACAACCTGCAGATCAAGCGTCTGAAGTTCCTGGACATGGAGCGCGACGACTCGGAAAGTCACGAGGTGGACGCGGAACAGAAGTTCGAAACCGACTTCAGCCTGATGAGCAGCGAGCTGCGCGTGATGTTGAATGAACTTTGCGCGATCATTGGAGCCGATACCACGGCAGGCTGACCCCGGGAGCACCCCTGATGGACAAGGCCGAACAGCTGCTGCAGGCCCATCTGCAGTTCGAACTGGAGCGCTGGACCGGCGAGGCCGCGCCGGCGGCCCTGGACGAGCTGCTGGAGCAGCTCTGGGACTGGGCCGGCCAGACCCGCCTGGAAGACCTGCTGCCCGCCGCCACCGCGGTGGAGACGATCCGGCGCTGGATCGACGACTGGTACCTGCCGGACACGGTCAGCCTGCTGATCGGCAACGTGGCCAAGCGCCTGATCCACCTGCCGGTGAATGCCGACACCCGCCTCGGCGACGTGCTGGACGACCAGCTGATCGAGGCCGGCACCGATCTCATCGTCGAGCTCAAGCGGCTGCGCGAAAGCCTGATCAGCCAGGCTACCGAGAGCCCGGTCTACGCCATGCTGATCTCCAACGTGATGTACAGCGGCATCCGCGACTACCTGACCGGGGAGTCCAGCGTGGCGCAGAAGCTGCCCGGCATGTCGCGGGTGCTGAAGAGCGGCGCGGCGGCCCTGAACAAGCGGGTCCCCGGCCTGGAAGGGGCGATCGAGGAGCGCCTGCGCAAGTACATCGAGGGGAATACCGAAAAGACCATCCGCGGCAGCCGCAAGTTCCTGCTCGAGGCCCTCAACGAGGACGCCATCCGCGACCTGTCCGAGCGGATCTGGGAGCGCAGCAAGAACACCCAGCTGACCGTCGCCGACATGCTCAGCGACGAGGAGATCGACCGCCTGGTGAGCTTCGTGCTGGCGATCTGGGAAGACCTGCGCCAGACCGAGTACATCCAGGAACTGATCACCGAAGGGGTCTATGGCTTCTATGACGGCTACGGTGGTGAAAGCGTGCAGGTGCTGCTGGAGCACATCGGCCTGAGTCGCGAAGGCCTGGCCTTCGAAATGCGCAGCCTGATGCCCGAACTGCTGGCCAATGCCCACAGCAGCGGCCTGCTGCGCAGCTGGCTGGAACCGCGCCTGCGCGCCTTCTATGCCTCGCCGGCCTGCACCGAAATCCTCGCCGCGCCCGAAGACTGAGCCAAGGCGTCGACCCGGCCCCGCTGCTGCTGCAGCCAGTCGCTCAGGCGCCGCTCCAGCCAGAACAGCGGACCACCCCAGGCATTGCGGGCGACGAAGCCCACATGGCCGCCGCGTTCGCTCAGCTCCAGGGTCACCTCGGGGGCCAGATCGCTCGCCTGCGGCAGGATGTCCGGGCTCATGAAGGGGTCATCGCGGCTGTGCACGATCAGGGTAGGTCGCCGGATGGCGCGCAGAAACGGCCCGCATTCGCAGCGCCGGTAATAGTCCAGGGCGTCTTCGAAACCGTGCAGCGGTGCGGTCCAGGCATCGTCGAATTCAAAGAAATCGCGGGCCCGCAGCATGGCCGCAACATCGATCATCTCCGGCAGCTGCACGGCCGCATGCTTGCGCAGGGCCATGGCCTTGAGATCGCGCAGCAGGCGTCGCTGGTAGATGCGTGAGGCGCCCTGGCGCAGGCGCTGCGCGCAGGGCTCCAGGCCGAAGGGCACGCTGACCGCGGTGAGCAGATCGGCCGGGTGGTCCTCGCCCAGCTCGCCGGCCGCCTTGAGCACGATGTTGCCACCCAGCGACCAGCCCAGATTGGCGATCAGCGCCCCCGGATGCCCGGCGCGCAGCCGCTGCAGCAGGGCAATCAGATCCGCCGTGTCGCCCTGGTGGTAATTGCGGGCCATGCGGTTGGGCTGGTCCCCGGCGCCGCGCAGTTGCAGGATCAGGCCGGCCCAGCCGGCGTGGCGCAGGCGCGCCGCCGTCGCCCGCAGATACTTGGACTCAAAACCACCGGTCAGGCCATGCACCAGCACGGCCAATGGCGCGCCGGGGCGGGGCTTTTCAAACCAGCCCAGATCGACGAAATCGCCGTCCGGTCGTTCCCAGCGCTCGACCTCCAGCGCCAGGGGGGGCAAGGGCCTCAACAGGGTGGGCAGCGCGGTCTGCAGATGGGCCGAACCCAGCAGCGGGTGCGGGCGAAAGGAGGAGGCCGTGATGCGGCCGTGTTTCACTGGCACAGGGTGTCCACCACGAAGTCGGCATCGTAGAAGCGGCCGTCGATCTTCAGGGCCAGATCGGCCCCGCCGGGGCAGCGCATGCTGCCCTCACGACGATCGGTCTGGATGTAGTTCTTCCAGGTCACCAGCCGGTCCTGGGCCTGGGTCTGCGGACCGAAACGCAGGTCGAAACCGCGCCGCGGGTCCTCCCGGCGCACCCGTCCCTGGAACAGCTGATCATCGGTGTCGAACCAGACATAGCCCTTGCGGAAGGAGCCGGAGGCGCCGAAATCCACCGCCAGGGCCTGGACGATCATGTCCTCGACCAGCACCTGTGCCTCGCCCTGCTGCGCCCGGTAGTTCAGCAGTACCGGCTCGTCGGCCTGAAAGCTCAGGGACGACTGGGTGCCGCCGCCGTGGCTGCCGCAGGCATCGTCCGGCCCCAGGCAGGCACTCAGGCGGCGGGGCAGCGGCGCCAGGGAAGCGAGAATCTCGCGGCCGGGTCGCGCGGCCTCGAATTCGACGAATGCGGAACGCTGGTCCGCGCTGAAATCCAGCCGGGTGCCGGCGGCCTCGTCCAGCTGCAGGCTGATCGCGCCGTCGATCCGGTCCAGCAACAGGCGCTGCCCGTCGGCGACACCCTGCTCATCCACGCTGCGCAACTGGACCTCAAAGCGGCTGGCCGCGCTGCTGCTGAGCCGGTAGTTGCCGCCGCCCAGGGCCTCGCCGAACAGGGCCTCGACCCGGGTGACCGGTGGCGGCGGCTGCATGTCCACCGCTATGGACAGGCGCTCGCGACGCTGCTCACCTGCCTGGCTGAAAGTCCCGCCCAGGGCGGTCAGGGCCTCACCGGGCTCCTCCACGGTGATTTCCAGGGTGGCCGACTGCAGTCCGAGCACCGCCTCGGGCAGCTCGGCCAGCAGCACCGCCTCGCGGAACAGGCCCGGAGCATCGCTGTGGCTGGCGTCATAGCCCATCAGGATGAATTCACCCCCGCTGCCGGTGAGCAGTTGCAGGGGATCGGAAAATTCCGCCTCCAGGCGCAGCGGCAGGGGCCGCGGCGCATTCGGCAATACCCGCACCTCCAGCGCGTAGGCGAAGGACAGGGCGCCGACCTGTACCGCGATGTCGGCCCCGGCCAGCCCGGTCGTGAGATCCCCGTCCACGTCGATCAGCAGGGGCAGCAGATCCACCCCGTGGGATTCGCGCACCTCGCCCTCGGGCCCCAGGCGGGTCAGCACCCGAAAGCCCAGGCCCAGCGGCAGCAGCGCCTCGCCCAGCGGATCGACCAGGATCTCGGGCTGCGCCGGTCCGGCCTGGCCGGCCGGCGGCTCCGCCGCCCGGCTCCCGGCACCGTCCCGCCCGCCGCTGCCACAAGCGATCAGGCACAGGGCGAGCACGCCGGACAGCGCGGCCTTCATGCCCGGCTTCCTGCCAGAGCGGCGTGGAAACGATGCCAGTCGAAGTGCGGCCCGGGATCGGTCTTGCGCCCCGGGGCGATGTCGCTGTGCCCGGCGATGCGTTCGGGCGTGATCCCCGGGTAGACCCGCAAAAGCAGGCGGGTCACCCGGCTGAGCTGGCGGTACTGGGATCCGGTGTAGCGGCAGTCATCCCTGCCTTCCAGTTCGATGCCGACGGAGAAATCATTGCAGCGCTCGCGGCCGTCGAAGACCGACTGACCGGCATGCCAGGCGCGGCGGGAAAAGGGCACGAACTGGATCATGCGCCCGTCGCGGCGGATGAACAGATGCGCCGACACGCGCAGCTCGCAGATCTCGGCAAAGAAGGGATGGGCCGCCGGATCCAGTGCATTGCAGAACAGCTCGCGCACATGCGGACCGCCGAAGCGGCCGGGCGGCAGGCTGATGCCGTGGACCACCAGCAGGCTGATGTCCTGCGGATCGGGCCGAGCGTCCTGGTTCGGCGACGGACACTGGCTGACCCCGGTCAGACGACCCTCGGGGGTGATTCTCATGCGCGGATTCCCATGGCTTTCAGCTTTGCCGATTTCCGGCGCAGGCGCCAGCCATCCGGCTCCCGGATCAGGCTCAGCTCCCAGATGCGCAGTGGCGGGACGACCGCCGCCTGCGGCAGGGCCAGGCTCAGCACATGCTGCGGCAGGCGGAACTGGCGAAACTGCCCGGTCGGCGCCTGCCAGGCACCGTCGACCAGCCGGAAGGGCGGATCCTCGGCAAATCCGGCGATGCCCCGTCCCCCCGCCTTGCCCCAGGCTTCCCGAGCCGACCACAGCGCGGCCGCCTGGGCGGAGCGCTGTGCCGGCGGCAGGCTCTGCAACAGGGCCTGCTCACTGTCGCTGAACAGGCGGGTGCCGATCCGCTCCCAGTCGGCCGCCCGCAGCCGCGCCTCCACATCCAGGCCCAAGGGATGGGGGCCGCAGGCCACCGCGACGCAGCCGTCGCTGTGGCTCAGGTTGAAGTGCAGCTCGGTCTGCACCCCGGCCAGCATCGGCTTGCCATGTGCCCCCTCGACGAAGCGCAGTTCGGTCACGCCGATGCCCAGTTCCTCGGCCAGCAGGCGGTTGCGCAGGTGCCAGGCCAGCAGGCGCTGCTGCCGCACCGGGGTGCGGGTCATCTGCGCAATGCGCAGGGCCTGGTCGTCAGGCAGCTCCTGAAGCAGCTCGGCCGGCACCGCGCCGGCGGGCAGACGGCAGTACCACAGGCTGATCTCGCCGCTCAACTTGGTCCTCCGCAGGCTTTTGGACTGCCATTGTAGAGGTGTCCTCGCCTGCCGCAGTCAGCCATACCAGAGCAGGCTGAGCTGCAGGCTGTCGGCCACCGGCCGAAAGGCACGCCGGGCCTCCAGGCGCAGGCCGAGGCGCGGGCCGAGCTGCCAGTGCTGGCTGACGCTCAGGCGGCTCAGACCGGCCCGCAGCGCCGCTTCGCCGGAGGTACTGCCGGCAAAGGCGGCCAGACCCTGGTGGCGGGCCTGGATGCCCAGCCGCCAGTCACCCAGCCCGACGCGCAGCCCCAGCTCCGCGCCCAGGGCCGCGGCGCGGTCGCCGCCCAGGCGGGGACCGAGCAGCAGATCGCCCAGCAACAGGGCATCCAGCGCCAGACTGCGCCCCCAGCTGAGGCCGATGCCCCCGCCCAAGCGGCCATGCCCCGGTACCGACCAGTCCGGCCGCTCGAATCCGGCCGTGACCCGCCAGGACCAGGGCTGGAACCAGCGGTCACGCGGCGCCCGCGAATCGATGCGGATCAGCGCGGCCTCATGCAGTCGCAGCCGCTCCTGGTCGGCGCTCAGAGCCAGGGACAACACCTCGATCGCCGCACCCGGCGCATAGCCGGCCAGCGGGTCCAGCAGATCATGCTGGACCGGCCGCCAGCCCAGCAGCAGGGCGCGCCCCCGCCCCTGCTGCCAGACCGGACCGGCGCTCCATCGCTCCCCCGGGTGGCCACGATCCGGCTCCGGCGGCGCCGGCGTGTCTGGCGCTGGCCCGGCGGGCAGGCGGCTGCGCCGGGCCAGTGCGTCCCGGCTCAGCCGGGCCAGACCGGCCTGCTGGTCAGCCGGCAGGCGACCGCTGATCCAGGCCCGGTTCTGCTGCTGGTACCAGGCCCAGTCATGCGCCAGTTCGGCCAGGCGGGCCTGCTGCGCCGGCGCGTGCCCCGCCGGCCAGTCACCTCCTGCTAGATAGCCCGCCAGGTCGGCGGCCTGGGCCGCATCCAGGCGGGCCAGGCCGGCCTGCAGCTGGCTGTGCAGGGCCGGCCGGTGACGGACCGTCGTGACCAGACCGGGCTGGGCCCGCAGATGGCGGATGGTCGCCACCGGTGAGGCCCAGACCCGGAAGGGCCCGGTCAGGTCCAGGTCCGGCCGGGCCACTTCCAGCAGGGCGAGCAGCTGGTAGCTGCAGTTCTCGTCCAGGAAGTAGTAGTCGAAGTGCAGCTCGCGCAGCTCCCACAGATGGGCCAGCAGGCGGTCGATGGCGGCCGGCTCCAGGGCCAGCTCGTACTCCCACAGGTCGCGGTTCTCGATCCGGGCGTAGTCGCGCACCTTGTCGTAGTAGGGATAGATGCCGTACTGCCCCGGATAGCCGCCGGTCAGGCCCTTCCAGGCGTAGGCGATGCCCTGGCTGTCCCGGGTGCGGGCGGCGAAATTCACCGCCCGTGAGAGCAGGGGCGAGCCATCGGCATGGTCCAGGCGCAGCAGGGTATGACCGAACATGGACGAAGGGTTGTTCAGGTAGGCCGAGGCAAACACCAGGGTCAGCCGCGCATCCGGCAGCGCCTCCCGCCAGGCCCGGTAACGCGGACAATCGGGCTGCGGCCAGCTGCGGGCCCGCTGCAGGAAGTGCTGCCGCAGATAGCCCGTCCGCGCGGGAAAGCGGCAGGCGAAATCGGCATCGCCTGCGGCCAGCGCCTGCAGAGCCGCCCGCAGCTCGGCCACCGCGACATCCCCCGCCCCCGGCGCCAGGAAGGCCTGGGGACTGTCGATACGGCTGCGACCGTCTGCTCCGATATGCAGCAGGCGCTGCCACAATGGCGCCGCCGCGGCCTCGATTTCGGCCTCGTCCCACGGATCGGTCGCCGCGGAGGCCACCGACAGGCAGCCTCCGAGCAGCAGGCACAGCCCCCCGCGCCAGGCCATCAGCCGCCGCCCGGGCGACGCCCCGGAGCCGCTTGCAGGCGCCTTCGCCAGCGGCTTAGTATGGCCCCCGGATCGCGGGCTTGGTCCATATTCTTTCGAATGAGGGAGTTACACATGAAGAAACTGCTTACTGGTGCCGTCCTGCTCGGCGCATCCTCGATGGCTGTTGCGGTGTCTCCGGGCGGCCCGAACTGCGGCTGGGGCAACATGCTGTTCGCCGGCCAGTCCGGGATTGTCTACCACTTCCTGGCGCTGACCACCAATGGCACCTCCGGCAATGCCACCTTTGGCATGACCTCCGGCACCAACGGCTGCTCCGTCGACGGCACGCTGACCTACGGCGGCAAGGCGATGGTACAGGCCATGCTGGATGAATTCTCCGAAGA
>JBFJTN010000187.1:0-7169 GCA_041625325.1 Oceanococcus sp.
CCGGCATCGCCCGGGCGCTGGTGGTGGAGCCCGAGCTGCTGCTCTGCGACGAGCCGGTCAGCGCGCTGGATGTGTCGATCCAGGCCCAGATCGTCAATCTGCTGATGGAGCTGAAGCAGGACATGGGCCTGACCATGCTGTTCATCGCCCACGACCTGTCCGTGGTCCGGCACATCAGCGACCGGGTGATGGTCATGTATCTGGGCAAGGTGGCCGAGGAGGCGGATCGCGACGCACTCTACCGCGAGCCCGCCCACCCCTATACCCAGGGGCTGATCGCCTCGGTGCCGGTGCCGGATCCGGAGATCGAGCGCGGCAAGCGCCAGGCCCCGCTCAAGGGTGACCTGCCCTCGCCACTGAAGCCGCCGTCAGGCTGCAGCTTCCGCACCCGTTGCCCGCTGGCCCAGGCCCGCTGCAAGCAGGAGACACCGGAGCTGCGGCCCCATCACGGCGGTGCTGGCGCGGTGGCCTGCCATTTTGCGTAGAATACGCGGCCTGCTCATCACGCATGAAGAATCAAGGGAGTTCGCAATGAAATCACGGATGTTCGCCGGCCTTGCGCTGGCCACGTTCAGCGGCATCGCCGCCGCCGGGTCCGAAGTCAACATCGGCATGTCCTCCGAATACGTGTTCCGTGGCGTGAGCCAGTCCGACGGCGCCCAGGTCTGGGGCTCCTTCGACTACTCCTTCGAATCGCTGGGTCTGTACACCGGCCTGTGGGTGTCGAATGCCGGTCTGGCCGGCAACGAGGAAGTGGACGCCTACGTCGGCTACGCCCTGTCCCTGGGCGAGTCCCTGTCGATCGACATCGGCGGCATCGGCTACTTCGACCCCAGCGCGCCGTCCAGCGCCGACTCCAGCAACAGCGCCGAGGCCTACCTCGGGGTCAACTGGTCCGGCCTGAACTTCTACACCTATTACAACTTCGGCAGCACCGGCGCCGACGAAGACGAGTTCGCCTACGCGGAAACGAACTTCGGTCTGCCCCTGCTGGCCGATGCCAAGCTGCAGCTGCACCTGGGCTACTTCATGGGCCTGGGCGATGCCTATGACGCGCTGGAAGACGACAGCTACATCGACTACGGCGTGAGCTTCATCAAGGACTACGGCACTGCCGGTCAGGTCGCCCTGGCGATCACCGCCACCACCATGGACGAAAACCACGGTCTGACCCCGATCTTCGCCGAGAGCGACCGGCCGCAGTTCACGGTCGGCTGGAGCCGCAGCTTCGGCGCCGCCTTCTGAGGACGGTCCTGAACCAGCAGAAAGACGCCGGCCTCGTGCCGGCGTTTTTGTTGGCGCGCAGCGGCCTGAGGACGGCCAGGCCCGCGCCCGGCCGGGCTTGGCCTGTGTCGCGGATTGCGGGATCATGAACCGCGCGCAGCCGGCCGAACGCCGGGTGGCGATCACGAAGGGGAGGTGGCATGGGAAATCTCGGCAACACCGGCGTTTCGGGGTCAGCGCGCTTCGCCATGCTGATGCTCGGCATGGCGCTGTCGGGGGCGAGCCTCGCCGGCGCGACCGGGGAGCAGCACGAATTCGCGGTGTTCGGACAGTTCCGCGCCTCGCTCAACCAGATCGACGACGAGTATTGCAGCGCCGAGTCCGGCCGATGTGCGGATACGGATTTCAGCGGCCTGAGCTTTCGCAACAACGCTTACTCGCTGGGCCTGCGGGGGCGTTTCGAGCGGGACGGCCGGGTCGCCTATCTGAAACTGATCCTGCGCGCCCACAATGACGAGATCTTCAATAGCGGCAATGTGCAGACCATCATCTACCAGGCCGGTCTGCGCGGACCCTGGGGAGATCTGAGCTACGGGGTGGGGTCCACCCCCTACAAGCTGAGCGGCCAGCGGCTGGATCCGTTCTGGGATACCTCCGCATCCGCCCGCGGCTTCGACGGGCCCGGCATCGGCCTGTCCGATCTGACCTGGGGTTTCAGCAAGAATCTGCTGCACTGGCACAGCGCGGATTTGCTGGGGGCCCGCTGGCGGGCGGATGCCGCGCTGATCATCGATGACGGCAACGAGGACCGGCACGACCTGAATCTGGGCCTCAAGTACAGCAGCGAGGTCTGGTCGGCCGGCCTGCAGTATCTGGACCTGAGCGCCGTGCATCCGACCGCCAAGGCGCCCGGTGAAGGGCGCTGGTGGCGCCTGTGGGCCAGCGGCGCGCTGGGACCGCTGCAGCTGGCCGCATCGGCCGAGCAGGGACGCAATGAGGACTCCGGCCGTGAGGACCAGCAGCATCGCTTCCTCGCGCTGAGCTGGCAGGCGAGTCCGGTCTGGCGCTGGGCGCTGGGCCTGGGCCGCTCGGACACGGATCAGCCGGCCCTGGACGGCCGGGGCGTCAATCTGGGTCTGTTCTACCAGTACCTGGACGGCACCGAACTGCAGCTGCTCTACAGCGCGATCGATCGCGCGCGGGTCGATGCCGATCATGGCCTGATCGCGCTGGGCGTGGTGCACAGCTTCGGCTGGACGGTCGCCCGCTGACGCCGCAGCGGCCTCGCAGGCTTGGCCTGCGGCGCTTGCGGCTGACCCAGATCAAGGCAGTGCTCGGCGACGGCGGCCGAAAATCGGAACTCCCGTATCCGGCTTGTCCCATGGAGTGCCGCACCGATGAACCCTCCCCTCAGAATCAGCTTCCGCAACATGAATCGCTCCGCCGCCGTGGAGGCACGCATTGAGCAGAAGCTGGCCCGGCTGCAGCATCACTTTCCGCAGATCAGCGCCTGCCACGCCGCGCTGGAACGGCAGCACCGGCATCAGCATCAGGGCAGGCTGTACCACGTGGTCCTGGTGCTGACGGTGCCCGGGAGCGAGGTCGTGGTCAGTCATGTGTCGCATGACGAGCGGGCACACGAGGATGTCTACCTGGCGATTCGTGACGCTTTCGATGCCGCGGAAAGGCAGCTGGAGGCGCACAGCGGCCGGCGCCGCGCCAGGCCGGCGCGCGACGACCTGCTTCAGGCCGATGCCGCCGCCGGTTGAGGCTTCCTGGCGGGCCCGCGCAGCCCACCCTCAGGCCTGCCGGAACTGCACGGCCTCGGCCAGATGCGGCACGGCGACCGCGTGGCTGCCCTCCAGGTCGGCGATGGTCCGCGCCACCTTCATCACCCGATGCAGGCCGCGGCCGCTCAATTGCATCCGCTCGCCAGCCTGTCGCAGCAGGTTCCGGCCGGCGGGGTCCAGGGCGCAGACCGCGTCCAGCTGCTCCGGTGACAGGGCCGCATTCAGACAGCCGCTGCGCTCCAGCTGGCGCGCCCGCGCCACCTCGACCCGCCGCCGGACCCTGGCGCTGTCCTCGATCGCATCTCCCGCCGGCTCCAGCAGTTCGGCCGGTGAAAGTCGGGGGACCACGAGCTGCAGATCGATGCGATCCAGCAGCGGACCCGAGACCCGGCCGCGGTAGCGCCGGACCAGGTCACTGCTGCAATGGCAGCGGCCCGACGGGTCGCCCAGATAGCCGCAGGGGCAGGGGTTCATCGCGGCGATCAGCTGGAAGCGGGCCGGATAGTCGATGCGCTGGCGGACCCGGGCGATGCGGACCAGGCCGGTCTCCATCGGCTCGCGCAGCACCTCCAGCACCTCGCGGCGGAACTCGGGCAGTTCGTCCAGGAACAGCACCCCGCAATGGGCCAGACTGATCTCGCCCGGGCGCGGCAGGCCGCCGCCTCCGGCCATGGCCGCTGCCGAGGCGCTGTGATGCGGATTCCGAAACGGCACCTGACGCCAGTGTGCCGCGCTGAAGCCGCCCCGGCTGGCCGACTGTATGCTGGCCAGTTCCAGGGCCTCGGTCTCGCTCAGTTCCGGACACAGGCTGGGCAGGGTCTGTGCCAGCAGGCTCTTGCCGCTGCCCGGCGGACCCAGCAGCAACAGGTTGTGGCGCCCGCTGGCGGCCACCTCCAGGGCACGACGGGCCTGGCCATGTCCACGCACCTCGCGCAGGTCACGCAGGGGGGCGGGCCCTGGCGTCGGCGGGCATGCCGGCAGGGACGGCCAGGCCGCCGGGTCCTGCAGGCCGGCGCAGACCGCCAGCAGATGATCCGCCAGGCGCAGCCGCGGATGCTCCGCGATCAGGGCCTGTTCGGCGTCCGCCGCGGGCACCACCAGCGCGCGGCCGGACCGGCGCGAGGCAACCACCGAGGGCAGCAGCGAGGCCACCGGACGCAGCTCGCCGGACAGCGACAGCTCGCCGATCAGTTCGATCCCGTCCAGCTCGGCGCGCAACTGATCCGAGGCCGCCAGAATGCCGATCGCCATGGCCAGGTCAAAGCGCCCGCCGTCCTTGGGCAGGTCCGCCGGCGCGAGATTGATGGTGATGCGACGCGGCGGGATGGTGAAGCCGCTGTTCTGCAGCGCCGCCCGCACCCGATCCTTGGCCTCGCGCACCGCGGTGGCCGGCAGGCCGACGATGGTGAGACCGGGCAGGCCCCCGGCCACGTGGACTTCGACCCGGACGGATGGGGCATCGATGCCCAGTTCCGCCCGGCAGTGGGTGATGGCGAGGCTCATGCGGAACAATACGTATTCCGTCCTGATGACGGACAGCAGTCCGGGCAGCGCGAATTTTCAATCCCGACGAATGCTCCGCAGGCTGGCGAGTGAATCGTCTAAGCGAGCCAGTTTTCCACCCGCAGGCCCGGCACCCGGGAGAACTCCTGCGCGTTGTTGGTGACGACGATCAGACCGAGTGCCCGCGCATGCCCGGCGATCATCTGATCATAGGGCCCGATAGGCGTCCCGGCGCGGGCCAGTTCCGCCCGGATCTGGCCGGCATGGGCGGCGGCAGGTGAATCAAAAGCCATGACCTCCAGACGTGCCAGGAAGCCCTCCACAACATTCAGATTTCTGGCGACCGCAGCCGATTTCTCCGCGCCATAGGTCAATTCCATCTGGGTAATGGTGGAGACACACATCTGACCGTCGTGCTCCTTGAAGGCCCTGCGCACCGCATCGGGCCGATTCTTGATGGTGTAGATGCAGATATTCGTATCCAGAAGATACTTCAGCACTAGAAACCGTCCCGTTCCTGCTCGCCGGGCTGGTCACGCGAGGGCATGAAATCCGCCGTGACGCCTTCCGCTGTGAACCAGCTGTCCCAGGACTCTCCGGCCGGGGAAATCAGACGTGACCGGCCCATGGGGACGATATCCACCTGTTTCACCGATTCCGGCAGGGCGACAGCTTTCGGCAGCCGCACGGCCTGGCTGGTATTGCTTTTGAACACGCCTCCGCGTTCCATGATGGCTCCAGGCATATACAACAGACATATGTAGGCTACTCCGGGCGAGGGATATGTCAATGGGATATGTGGGTGTGGGGACAGGGCCGCCGCGCCTGCATGCCCTCATGGGATCTCCTCAATCACTACGGATTTGTGACGGTCTGCAGGGCAGCCTGTGCAGGATGCCCGGGCGCTGCGTGGGAAGCGTCGCGTTCGGAGCGATCTAAGCTCTTGTTTCAACGGCCGAAGATCGCCGCAAATCGGGGAAAATTCAGGTATGCTGGCAGAATGCTTTGGGGACGTGTCTTGAGAACGCGCAGCAGGGAATAGGGATGAAACGCAGCCTGAGGGAGTGGATGCTGGGCGCAGGCCTGGCCATGTTGGTGATCGGTCCGGCCGGGGCGATCGAATTTCCGGAGAAGTATTTCCTGTTCAACGCCTATGCGGTGGAACCGGATGAACTGCGCAATGTCGAGGACAGCGCGGTCGGCTTCGATATCGGTTTCGGCCTGCAGCTGACCGAACAGATCTACGCCGAGGCGCGAGGCTTCCGGGTCAATTTCGAGACCGGCCCGGTCAACCGGCAGGCCTTCTACGACAGCGGTTTCGCCCTGGACCTGCAGTACCTGATCGGCAAGCGCGGCGATTTTTCCGCCTTTGTGGTGGCCGGTGGCGGGGTGTCCTTCTACGATGTGGGCAATTCCGCACAGGATGACACCGCCTATCACGCCAGCGCCGGGCTGGGCCTGCTCAGCCGCGGGCTGACCAGTTCCAAGATCCGCCTGCGCCTGGAAGGGCGCGCGATCCGCGAAGGCTACGGTGACGGGCTGGATGATGTCCGGGTCGGCCTGGGCCTGGAGATTCCGCTGGATCCGGTCGAGGTGGTGGTGCGCGAGGTGCCGGTGCAGAAGGTGGTCGAGCGCCAGGGACCGCCCAAGAGCGATACCTACCCGCCGCGTCCCATCGACTCCGACGGCGATGGCGTGCTGGACAACTTCGATGCCTGCAAGGGCACCCTGCCGGGCACCCGCGTGGACCGCTCGGGCTGCGCGGTGCCGGAGCAGGCCGTTCGCCTGGAGGGCGTGCAGTTCGAGCTGGGCTCGGCGCGGCTGACCCCGAATTCGCTGCATGTGCTGAATCAGGCGGCCGCGGCCATGCACGGCCAGCCGACCATGCAGGTGGTGGTGGCCGGGCACACGGACAGCCTGGGCGATGCCAAGTACAACGAGAAGCTGTCCTGGGCCCGGGCCCAGGCGGTGGCGGACTACCTGATCAAGAACGGTGTGGCGGCGACCCGCCTGTCCGTGATCGGTTATGGGGAGGACGCACCGGTGGCCAGCAATGAAAGCGAGGCCGGACGCAAGCTCAACCGGCGGGTGGAGCTCGAAATCCGCAAGTGAAGTCGTGGCATGATGGCACTCGGGTCTGAGGCTCGGGGTCGCACATGAACGAGACCACTGCGGAACTGGCCGGCCGCCGCATCGCGGTGCCGGAAACCCGCCAGCTGGACGTGCTGGCGGGCCTGCTGGAGCGGCGCGGCGCGCAGGTGCTGCGCTGCCCGCTGGTCGGCATCCATGACACCGACAATGTCGAACAGGTCCACTGCTGGCTGGATACCTGCATCCGCCTGCCCTTCGATGACCTGATCCTGCTCACCGGCGAGGGCCTGCGTCGCCTGCTGGGCTTCGCCGAGCGCTACGGCGTGCGCGAGGACTTCATCGCGGCCATCGCCAAGAGCCGCACCATCGTGCGCGGGCCGAAACCGGCCAAGGCGCTGCGTGATATCGGACTGCGTGCCGATATCAGCGTGACCCCGCCCACCACCGACGGCCTGATCAAGTCCCTGCGCGATGAGGACCTTTACGATCGCCGTATCGGGGTGCAGCTCTACGGCCAGGAGCCGAACGAGCCGCTGCGCCACTTTCTGGACGAGGCGGGCG
>JBFJTN010000188.1:0-7166 GCA_041625325.1 Oceanococcus sp.
ATCGAGGAAGCGGTGCACGTGCAGTATGCCGAGCAGACGGATCCCTACTACGCCACCTCCCGGCTCTGGGACGACGGGCTGATCGAACCGGCGCAGACCCGTGATGTGCTGGGCCTGTGTCTGGCCCTGATCGCAACCGTGCCGCAGCACGACCGGCATACGCCGGTCTACCGGATGTAATGCGATGACAGCATTCGACAAGGTGCTGATCGCCAATCGTGGAGAAATCGCGGTCCGCCTGATCCGCGCCTGCCGCGATCTGGATCTGCTCAGCGTGGCGGTCTATTCCGACGCCGACGCGGATGCGCTCCACGTGGAACGCGCCGACGAGGCGGTCCGCATCGGGCCGGCGGAGGCGCGCGCCAGCTATCTCGATGGCCAGGCCCTGATCCGGGCGGCACAGCGCACCGGGGCCGGCGCCATCCATCCGGGGTACGGCTTCCTGTCCGAGAACGCGGACTTCGCGCGGGCCTGCGGGCAGGCTGGCCTGGTCTTCGTCGGGCCGTCGGCCGAGGTCATTGCGAGCATGGGCGCCAAGAGTCGGGCCAAGCAGCTGGCCAGCGCGGCCGGGGTGGCCTGCGTGCCGGGCTATCACGGCGAGGATCAGAGCGACGAGCGCTTCCGGACGGAGGCGCAGGGCATCGGCACGCCGCTGCTGATCAAGGCCAGTGCCGGCGGGGGCGGGCGCGGCATGCGTCGGGTGGACGATCTGGCCGAGCTGCCGGGCGCCTTGAAGCTGGCCCGCGAGGAGGCCCGCGCCGCCTTCGGCGATGCCAGCCTGCTGCTGGAACGCTTCATCGAGGCGCCACGGCATATCGAGGTGCAGATCCTGGGCGACCGGCACGGGCAGGTGCGGCATCTGTTCGAACGGGACTGCTCGGTGCAGCGCCACTATCAGAAGCTCATTGAAGAGGCGCCGGCGCCCGATCTGGACCCGGCGCTGCGCCAGCGCATGCTGGATGCGGCGCTGCGCCTGGCGCAGGCCATCGGCTACGACAATGCCGGTACGGTGGAATTCGTGGTCGATGCCCGGCGTGGCGAGGCCTACTTTCTGGAGATGAACACGCGCCTGCAGGTGGAGCATCCGGTGACCGAAATGATCACCGGGATCGATCTGGCCGCCTGGCAGCTGCGCATCGCGGCCGGTGAGCGGATCGATTTCGCGCAGGAGGATCTGCGCTGCACGGGCTGGGCGATGGAGGCCCGCATCGCGGCGGAAGACCCGGCCGCCGGCTATCAGCCGCAGACCGGCCGGATCCTGGCCTGCCAGGAGCCCGTGCTGACCGGCGTGCGGGTGGATTCGGGCGTGCGCGCGGGCAGCGAGATCAGCCCCTACTACGACTCCATGCTGGCCAAGCTGATCGCCCACGCGCCGGACCGGGCAGCGGCGCGGCGCCGGCTGGGTCGGGCGCTCGCGGGCTTCCAGGTGGCCGGCCCGAAGCTGAACACGCGCTTTCTGCAGGAGATTCTGCGCCTGCCGGCTTTCGTCGAAGGCCGGCATCTGACCAGCCTGCTGGACGAGACCTGGCCGCAGGGCTGGCAGCCAGCGGCGCCGACCGCCCGGGACCGCGCCTGCGCCGTGCTGGCGAGGCATCTGGCCGGCTGCCCGTCAGGACCAGGTCCCTGGGCCAGCCTCGGCGCCTGGCGCATCGGCCAGGACAGCGGTCAGGTTGGACGGTCCTGGTGGTATCTGCAGCAGCCCGACGGCGCGGTGCTTGTCGCGCAGGTGAGCGGCTGCCAGGGCCGCTTCGCGGTGTGGCTGGATGGCGTGCTGGCGCTGGAGGCCAGCGAGGCCAGGCTGGAAGAGGGGCAGCTGCACTACGCGGACGGGCTCGGGCGCCATCGGCTCGCCGTGCAGCGCCGGGACGATGTGCTGTGCCTGAGCGACCACCCCGCACAGCCGTGCTGGCGGATCAGCGCCAGCCCGCGGGTGGCCGAACCGGATCAGTCCGGTGCCGGGGGCGGTGGCCGGCTGCTCGCGCCGACCCCCGGCCAGGTCGTCGAAATCCTGGTCCACGAGGGGGACGAGGTGCGGGCCGGCCAGCCGCTGCTGGTGCTGGAAGCCATGAAGATGCTGCAGCAACTTTGCGCGAGCGAGGACGGCGTGGTGACTGCGGTGCCGGTCAGTGCCGGCAGCGCGGTGAACTCCGGTGATCTGCTGCTGGCGCTGTCCGAGCGGGAGACGCCATGAATCATCAGCAGATCTATTTCGAACCGCAGCACGAGCTGCTGCGCGAGCAGATTCGCCGCTTTGTCGAGCGCGAGGTCAAGCCTCACGCGGAGGCCTGGGAGCGCGAGGGCAAGGTGCCCCGGGCGGTGTTGCGGCAACTGGGGGAGCTGGGCCTGCTCGGCATGCGTTTTCCGGCTGCCTACGGAGGGGCGGAGATGGACACGCGGGCCAGCGTGGTGCTGGCCGAAGAGCTGGTGCGCAGCAGCTACGGCGGATTCGTGATCACCGTGCTGGTGCATACCGACATGGCTTCGCCCCATCTGGTGCATGCCGGAACCGAGGCGCAGAAGGCCCGCTACCTGCCGGCCATCATCCGCGGCGAGCTGATCACGGCCGTGGCGGTCACCGAGCCGGATGCCGGTTCGGATGTGGCAGGCATCCAGACCCGGGCCGTGCGGGACGGCGAGGGCTGGCGCCTGAACGGGCGCAAGATGTTTATCACCAATGGGGTGCACGCCGATCTGGTCTTCGTGGCCGCGAAAACCGACCCCGAGGCCAGGGGCTCGCGCGGCATCAGCATGTTCCTGGTCGAGAGGGACACGCCGGGCTTTTCCGTGGGACGCGCGCTGGACAAGAGCGGCTGGTGGTGCTCGGACACGGCGGAGCTGGTCTTCGATGATGTCCGGCTGCCGGCCGAGGCCCTGCTCGGCGAGGAGAATCGCGGCTTCTACGCGGTGATGCAGAATTTCCAGAACGAGCGCCTGACGGTCGCCGCCCAGGCCATCGGCGAGGCGCAGACGGCGATCGACATCACGGTGGACTGGGTGCGTCAGCGCAAGGCCTTTGGCGGCAGCCTGTGGGACAAGCAGGTCATCCGCCAGCGTCTGGCCCGGAGGCAGACCGAGGTGGCCGCGGCCCGCCAGCTGCTCTATCACACGGCCTGGCTGGACACGCAGGGACTGAATTGCGTGCAGGAGGTGTCCATGGTCAAGGCGCAATGCGGCGAACTGGTCAATCAGGTGCTCTACGACTGCGTGCAGTTTCATGGCGGGGCGGGTTATCTTGCCGAAACCACGATTGCCCGCATGGCGCGTGATGCCCGGGTCGAGGCGATCGGTGGCGGTGCCACCGAGGTGATGCTGGAAGAGGTCGCCAAGCGGATGTAAGGGGAATGCCGTCGAAGGGCGGCCCAATGCAGCCAGATGACGGGCTGGGGGAGAGTGGACAATGCAATTCAGGACAAGGGTCGCCATCGCCGCGGTGCTGGGCGGTTGCTGGGCAGGCACGGTGGGGGCGGTGGCCTCGGCCGAGGACATCGAACGTCTGGGCGGTGACGAGCTGACCTGCATGGGCGCCGTGCGCGCGGCTTCGGATCGCGGCGTCGCCGAGTACACCGGCAAGTACCAGGGCCGCTGGCCCGGCATGAGCAAGCCGCACGGCTGGGAGCCGGGGCCGTATGCGGACGAAAAGCCCCTGTATGTGATCACCCGGGACAACATGGGCGATTACGCCGATCTGCTGACCGATGGCCAGAAGGCCCTGCTGACCGCCTATCCGGAGCACTACCGGATGCGGGTGTTTCCCTCGCATCGCGATTTCAAGCCACGCGACTGGGTCTGCGACGTGGCGCGACAGAACGCGCAGGAGGCGGAAATCCTGCATGGCGGGCTGGCGGTCAAGGGGGTCACCGGTGCGCATCCCTTCCCGTTTCCGGCCAATGGCCTGGAAGCGATCTGGAACGTGATCAACCCGCACCGCACGGGCTCGGAGCAGAGCACCTACGACATCGCGGACGTGTACGCCAACAACCAGATTGCCTGGGGTCGGGTGCGCTTTCGCACCATGAACACCGGCACCCATCCGGATCCGGACAATCGCCGGCGCTACGAAACCGAGCACGTGAACGGCTTCTTCTTCCTGCACTTCCTGCTGCCGGACCGGGAGAAGGGCTTCGTGGCGGTGGGTTACCAGCCGAATGCCTTCCACAGCGATGCCACCCAGAGCTGGCAATACCTGCCCGGCATCCGGCGGGTGCGCAAGGCGCCCGAGGTGGGTTTCGACTACCCGGTGCCGCCCTCGGGGCTGCGCACCGCGGATGACGATTACATCTTCAACGGCTCCCCCGAGCGCTACAACTGGAAGCTGATCGGCCGGCGCGAGATGCTGGTGCCGTATCACAACTTCGAAATCAACAGCCCCCATCTGAGCTACGAGCAGATCATCACCCCCCGCACGATCAACCCGGATTACTTCCGCTACGAGTTGCACCGGGTCTGGGTGATCGAAGCCAATCTCAAGGAGGGCTTGCGGCATATCTACAAACGCCGCGTCATCTACGCCGATGAGGACACCTGGCTGGCGGTCTGGGGTGACAATTTCGATGGCCAGGACCAGCTGTGGCGGGTGGGCATGGTGGGTTACTTCTATTCGCAGGAAGCCCATGCCTTTCACCGCGGGGTCTCGATCTATCACGACCTGACCTCCAAGAGCTACGAGGCCACCTACCTGACCAACGAGCGGGGCGACGACTGGTGGCGTCTGAACCTGCCCATGTCGCCGCGTGACTTCAGCCCGGACGCCGCGGCGCGGGCCGGCCAGTAGCGGGTGCAGACCGACTGCCGGCTGGATGACTTCGTCCTGCTGCATCGCGACCCCTGCCTGGTCGCCTGGCACAAGCCGGCCGGACTGCTGGTCCACCGCTCTCCGATCGATGCACGGGAAACCCGCTTCGCCCTGCAGATGGCGCGCGATGCCCTGGGCCAGCGGGTCTATCCGGTGCATCGACTGGACAAGGCCACCTCCGGCCTGCTGATCTTCGCCCTGGACCCGGACAGTGCCAGCCGCCTGGCCGGGCAGTTCGCGCGGCGCGAAGTGCACAAGCGCTATCTGGCCCTGGTGCGGGGCTGGCCGCCGGCACAGGGCCGGATTGATCGGCCATTGAAACATCAGCCCGATCGGCGGGCCGACGCCGACAGGAGCAAGGAGCCGCCCATGAAGCCGGCCGTCACCCGCTTTCGCTGTCTGGGCCAGGCCTTGCTGGATCGGCCGCTGGGCGCGTTCGCGCAGCAGCGCTACGCCCTGCTGGAGCTGATGCCGGAAAGCGGCCGCAAGCACCAGATCCGCCGCCACCTGAATCATCTGAGCCATCCGGTCATCGGGGACGTGAATCACGGGGACCGCCACCACAATCATCTGTTCCGTGACTGGCGCGGATACCACCGCCTGTATCTGGCGGCGAGCGCGCTGTCCCTGCGTCACCCCGACAACGGGCAGGACCTGCACCTGTCGGCGCCGCTGCAGGGGGATTTTCGCGCTACGCTGGATGCCCTGGGGCTGGCGCCGGTGACCGCCGACGGCCGGCCGCTGGAGCCTTTCGCGGAGACAGGACCATGAGCAATCCGAGCACGGCATCCGAACTGCCCTGCGACATCCGGCCGGGCTGCGCGGCGCTGCAGATGCTGATCCACCCCGTGGCCAGGGAGCTGGGCGGCTTTTCCGTCCGTCGCAGCCTGCCGAATCGACAGCGGCGGATGATCGGGCCCTGGATCTTCTTCGATCACATGGGTCCGGCGGATTTCCCGGCCGGGCAGGGCATCAACGTGCGCCCGCATCCGCATATCGGCCTGGCCACGGTCACCTATCTGTTCGAAGGCGAGATGCTGCACCGCGACTCCCTGGGCAGCGTGCAACTGATCCGGCCCGGGGATCTCAATCTCATGGTGTGCGGGCGCGGGATCGTGCACTCGGAACGGCAGCGCCCGGAAGTGCTGGAGCGTCCCCAGCGCCTGCATGGACTGCAGCTGTGGCTGGCCCTGCCGCAGGCGGACGAGGAGATCGAGCCGTCCTTCCATCATTACCCGGCCGGCGCGCTGCCGGCCACCGAGGTGGACGGCGTGCCGTTGCGGCTGATGATGGGCGAAGCCTACGGCCTGCGCTCGCCGGTTCGCCGCTTCGCCGAAACGCTGTATGTGGAGGCCGCCCTGGCACCAGGACAGTCGCTGGCGCTGCCGGATGCGGAGCAGCGCGGGCTGTACGTGGCGGAAGGCGAGCTCAGAATCGGCGATACGCTGGTTCCGCAGTACGCCATGGCCGTGCTCTCGGCCGCTGATGGCCTGCGCATCGAAGCCACCGGGCATGCCCGGGTCGTCCTCATCGGTGGCGAAGACCTCGGCGAGCGGCATATCGACTGGAACTTCGTGTCCAGCCGCCGGGAGCGTATCGCGCAGGCGCGGGAGGACTGGGCGGAGCGCCGCTTCCCCAGCATCCCGGGTGACGATCAGGAATTCATTCCGCTGCCGGGACGCCGCGGCTGACGGCGCCGTCCGGCTGCCCCAGGGGGAGGCTGGCGCGCTATGCTGTCGGCTTCCGTAGGCAGGAGCGGGCGACATGAACAAGCGGGATATCTACATCGAGAAAGCACAGGCGCGGCTGGACGAGCAGCTGGCCAGGCTGGACCAGCTCAAGGCCCGGATGCGCGGCCAGTCTGCCGACGGCAAGCTCAGGCTGCTGGACCTGCAGAAGCAGCTCGACCGTCAGGTCGATCAGGCGCGCAAGCAACTGGGAGAACTGCGGAGCAGCGCAGAGGAGGCCTTCGAAGACGGCCGGGGCCGGCTGGAGAAGCTGAGCGCTGATATCGCGGCCGCATTCAGGAAATTCACCGACTGAGCCGGCCTGTCGTCCGCCCCTGAGGGCGGAGCGCAAGGATCAGTGGATGCGCCGTTCCTCGGCAGGGGGCAGCCTGTCCAGCAGGGCCGGAATCGGCGCCTCGTCGAGACTGTCGGTGTCCGTGCCGTCCGGCGCTGAGCTGTCGGCCGTCGGGCCGGCTGCCAGCTCATCCGGGCCGGCGTGCGGCGCCCGGTCTGCCTGCAATACATCCTGGAGCCGGGCGATCGCGGTGCCGCTGTCCGCATGGCGGGCGGCGAGCTGATTGGCGGGCGCCTTCAGGCGGGGTTCGCCCGCGATATCCACCTGCGACTCCATCAGTTCCGCCAGTTGC
>JBFJTN010000189.1:0-7148 GCA_041625325.1 Oceanococcus sp.
AGTCCCGCCAGCCGCCGGGACAATGCAGCCCCGTAGTAAACATCCTTGAACAATACCCGGGGGGATACACCTTGAAGACAGCAACACTGGCCCTGCTGGCAGGGCTCGGACTCAGCTTTGCCGCCGCCGCGGCCGACGACATCGGCCTGATCGACGATCAGTACATCGTGCGCATCCATGCGCCGCTGGTCGAGAACCTCGACGCCACCGTGGACAGTCTGCTGGGCGGTCTGAACGGCGCCACCCTGCTGCATCGCTATGACAGCGTGCTGACCGGCTTCGCCGCGCGCATGAGCGCCGATCAGGCCGCCGCGCTGGCCGCGCATCCGCTGGTGTCCGCGGTGGAGCAGGACCGTCTGGTCATCGCCAACGGCACCCAGTCGGGCGCCACCTGGGGCATCGACCGGGTCGACCAGCGCGATCTGCCGCTGGACGGCAGCTACAGCTATCCCGATGGCGCCGGCGCCGGCGTGCATGTCTATGTCATCGATACCGGGATCAACCCGGATCACGTGGATTTCGCCGGCCGCCTGGGCACCTCGCGCAATTTCGTCTCGACCGGAGTCTTCTTCGGTGCCGATCCGGATGACTGGGACGACTGCAATGGCCATGGCACCCATGTGGCGAGCACCGCCGCCGGCACCACCTGGGGTGTGGCCAAGCAGGCCACCGTGCATGCCGTGCGCGTGCTGGACTGCCTGGGCTCGGGTTCGGGCAGCGCGATCATCGCCGGCATGGAGTGGGTGGCCGAGAGCGGTGAGCGCCCGGCCGTGGTGAACATGTCCCTGGGCACGGTCAATGGCCGTTCGCAGGCCCAGGAAGACGCGGCCGCCGCGCTGTACGACGCCGGTATCCTGCCGGTGGTCGCCGCCGGCAATGACAGCACCGACGCCTGCGGCACCTCGCCGTCGGCCGAGCCGCTGGCCCTGACCATCGCCTCCAGCGACAGCGCGGACAAGCAGTCCTCCTTCTCCAACCACGGCAGCTGCGTGGACCTGTTCGCGCCGGGCAGCAGCATCACCGCCGCCCACTACAACAACAACACCGGCTCGCAGACCATGAGCGGCACTTCCATGGCCAGCCCGCACGCCGCCGGCGCCGCCGCCGTGCTGCTCGCGGCCAGCCCGACGATGACGCCGGCCGACCTGACCCAGGCGGTGCTGGCGGACGCCACTGTGGGCACCCTGACCGGGGTCAGCGCGAACACGCCGAACCTGCTGCTCTACGTCGACGCCAGCGGCAGCACCCCACCGCCGGTGGACAACCCGCCGAACGCCGCCTTCAGCGCCACCTGCGATGGCCTGAGCTGCAGCTTCGACGCCAGCGCCTCCAGCGATGACAACGGCATCACCGGCTACAGCTGGAGCTTCGGCGACGGCAACAGCGGCAGCGGCGCCAGCGCCTCCCATACCTATGCGGCCGATGGCAGCTACACGGTCACCCTGACGGTCACCGACACGGCGGCGCAGAGCGACGATGCCAGCCAGAGCGTGGACGTGGCGGCCGGCAATGGCGGCGGTGGCAACGACGGCGTGGTCTATGAAGGCAGCCTGTCCGGCAGCAACGATGCGGCCTACCATCCGGAAGGCGGCTTCGAGCACAGCGGTGGCCTGATCGAAGGGCAGCTGTCCGGCCCGGCCGGCACTGACTTCGACCTGCGCCTGCAGCGCTACTCCTGCTTCTTCTACTGCTCCTGGAGCAATGCGGCCAGCGCGACCAGCAGCAGTTCGCAGGAGAGCATCAGCTACAACGGCAGCGCCGGCACCTATCGCTGGAAGGTCGAGTCCTACAGCGGCTCCGGCAGCTACACCCTGACCGCCAGCCCGCAGTAGGGCTCAGGCGACAGCACCCGGCCCGACAGGGCCAGCGGAGGGCAGACGGGCGGACCCGCGAGGGGCCGCCCGTTTTTTATGGGTCCTGCGGATCGGCCTGGTCGCCGGCACAGGGGCCGTAGCTATCGCCGTGGCCCAGGTGCTCCGAGGCTTCCGCCGGCAGCACGTCCAGGCTTTTCTCGTCACGGTGGCAGATGGTCACCGTCCGGCCCTCGGCCGCCGCCTCCTGCCGGTCGGGATCCGCGTAGCCCGGCTGCAATGCGCAGCCGGCGGGCAGCAGGGCCGCCATCAGCATCAGCAATCGTCTCATTCGGGCCTCCGGGTGCAGCAGCGCGCCGTCCGCAAACGATACGCTCATCATGCACCAAAGCCCGGTCGGGTGGACGGTGATTCGCTGCCTGCCGGCGCGTCGATGCAGAACCAGACGGTGGCTTTGCCATCGCGCAGGCCCTCGTGGGAGAGGCGGGCGCCGATCTTCTCCATCGCGCGTCGCGAGCGCCGGTTGTCGCGCCCGACATGAAACCAGACCCGCCCGGCCTGGGCAAAGGCGTGGTCCAGCATCAGCTGCTTCATCTCCGCATTGCTGGCGCCACCCCAGTGGGCCCGGACCAGGAAGCTGTAGCCGATCGCCACTTCACGCCGGGCGGGATCCCAGTCGTAGTAGCGGGATGAACCGATGATCTCCCCGCTGGCCTGCTCGACCACCGCCAGGGCGCAGCCGCCGGCCAGGGCCGGGGCGAAGAAGCCGGGCAGGAAGACCTCGCGACGGTAGCGCTCCGGGTCCGGGTGCTGGGCCCAGATCAGCGGGTCGGATGCCGCGGCATAGAGCGCTTCGGCATCCTCGGCCCGCAGCGGCCGCAGCAGCAGGCGCGGACCGCGCAGGGTGGGCTGGCCGTCGAAGGCCGCCGCATCCATCAGGCCAGCAGGCCGTGCAGCACCACGGCGGCCATGCCGAACAGCGCGCCCAGGGCCAGGCCGAAGGCCAGCGAGCGGGGTCGCGCCCAGCCCAGGTAATAGAACAGCATGTGGCCGATGCGGCCGAGCAGCCAGAGCCCGCAGAGCAGGTTCAGGCCGGCCGGGCTGGCGCCGCTCAGCAGACCGGCCAGGGCCAGCGCGATGAAGGCGCCGAAGCTCTCGTTGGTGTTGGCGTGGGCCCGATAGGCGCGGAACAGGAAGTTCTGCGCGTCACCAGCGACCGGCTGACCGGGCCGATGGCCGGCGCGGATCCCGGCCAGATCGAGCACCAGCAGCTGCATGCACAGGAGCAGGCCGCTCAGGGCCAGCACGATGAGGCTGGTGGTGTAGGGCTGCAACCAGTCCGGCATGGGATGGGTTCTCCTGGCGCCGCTCAGCAGGGGCCGTAGCGGTCGCCGTGATCGATGTGGGCTCTGGCCGCCTCGCGGGGCAGCTCCTTGGTCTGCTTGCCCTTGTGGCAGACCAGCACGGTGTCGCCGCCGGCCTTGTGATGGCCATGGCCACCCGCCGGCACGAGGACGCATCCGCTGGCCAGCAGGGCCAGGGTGAGGATCAGGCTCAGTCTCATGGGGAGTTCCTCTGAAGTCGCCGCCGGGCCGCGGGCGGCAATGCTGTCGGGGCCGCGCGCATCATTGTGCCAGCGGGCTGCCCTTGTCGAACACCACCCGCCAGCGACCATCGGTCTCACGGCGCCAGATCGAATTGAAGCGGGCGACGGTGCGGCCCTGCGGGTCCCGCACCGGGCCGGTGCTCAGGGCCAGATCGCCGGATGCCAGCACCACCACCTGATCCGGCGCCCAGGAAAAGGGCGCCTGCTTGTCCTCGAAGTAGCGCGCCCAGTGCGCCAGCACCGCAGCCCGTCCGCGCAGGGCCTGCTCGCCGTTGAAGAACACCGCCTCATCGGCCAGGAAGGACTCGAAGGCGGCCAGATCGCGCGTTGCCATGCTGGCGGCGAAGGCCCGCTCGGCGGCCAGCACCTGCTGCTCCAGGCTGGCCGGCTCGGCGGCCGGCTGATGCAGGGCGCAGCCGCTCGCCAGCAGGGCGGCGCCCAGCCAGGCGGTTCGTGTCATGAGGGGACTTCCGCTGGCGGTTCCGGGGCGCGCAAATGGCGGTGGAAGAACTCGCGCACGGCATGGGCCACCCGGGCATGCAGTGCGGCCCGGGCCTCGTCCGCGCCGCTGCGCCGGCCGCAGATGTCGAAGCGGTGGAACCAGGTGAACAGGCGGCCCATGAGGGTGCACTCGGGCATGAACGCGAAATGTCCGCCCATCTCCAGTTCCAGCAGGCGGGCGCCAGGGATGCCCCCGGCGTAGGCCGCGGCGTGGTGATCGATGCGCAGGATCTCGTCATCGCGCGCGGCGATGATCAGGGCCGGGGTGTCGATGGCGGCCAGGCTGTCGGCCTCGATGCCCGGGCCCAGGGCCGGGGCCAGCGCGACCACCGCGCGCACCCGCGGATCACGGTAGCTCTGCCTGGCCGGGCGGAAGTCGATGGTGGACAGGTCGGCGCCGGCGCCCAGCGCGCAGTCCGCGGCATCGGTCTGCGCCGCGCAGTAGTCGCGCATGCGGGCCGGCCGGTAGATCGCACCGGCCAGGGCCAGGGCGGTGTAGCCGCCGGCGGAATGCCCGGCCACCCCGATGCGCCGGGGGTCGATGCGCGGGCCCCAGGCCGGGTCGGCGAGCAGGGCGTCGATCACGAAGCTGAGATCGCGCGGGCGTTCCCAGACCTTCAGGGTGGCGGCCGGCGTATTCTCCTTCCAGGTGTTCTGCCAGTGCGAGATGGCGACCACGATGTAGCCCCGGGCGGCCAGCGCTTCGGCCAGCCAGGACTGGTCCACATTGCTGCCACGATCGCCATGCGAGAGCAGGATCAGCGGACGCGGCGGGCCGTCGAGCGGCTCGCCATGACGGCGGGCGCCGGCCCGGAAGGCATAGTCGTAATGACGCAGGCCCACCCCGCCCTCGCCGGGATGCCAGATCTTCAGCGAGACGGGTCGGTCGCGGGCCGGGTCATGCAGGCGCAAGCTGCTGAGCAGGGCCTCGCTGGCCCGGGCCGGCGGGCCGGCCAGCAGGGCGCAGAGGAACAGCGACGCCAGCCAGGCGCCCACGGACGGTCCGGGCCGACCGCTGCGGCCCGGCCCGCCGGGCACTGGCTCAGGCGCCCAGGTCACGCGTGCGCACGGCCTCGATCAGCTCCGGCCAGCCCGGGTGCTCGGCCGGCTGCCACAGGTCCTCGATGAAGGCATCGGCCTGCACCCGGTCCCACAGCCCGGCGGATTCGGCATACAGGGCGTAGAAGGCGCTGACCCGGAAGTTGGCGGCGCAGTGGATGTGGGTCTTGCGGCCATGGGCCTCGTCCAGCACCGCGGCGAAGCGGTCATAGTCGGCGATGCCGGGACGGGCGAAGTCCACCGGAATGTGGACATAGGCCAGGCCCTGTTCCTCCACGATGGCCTGCTCGCCGGCCACCGCGTACTGGCTGTCGTCCGGCAGCAGGTTCACCAGCAGGGCGTAGCCCTGGGCGGCCAGCTCGCGCAGGCGCTCCTCGCCGACCACACCTGAGGTGGTCAATGTCCGGCTGACCCGCCGGAAGTTGTGACTGCCGTCCACCGCCATGATCCCGCTCCCTGTGTCCCCGATGCCAGCATGGCGCAGGCGCCCGCGTCAGGCAATGCCCGGGCGCGCATGCCGCCGCGCCGCGGATCGCGCAGCTCCCGCCCGGCTTGCCCAGGCCGCAGCCAGAGGCGGCGCGGGCCCCGGCGCTGTCCCGGCCGGCGCGGCTCAGCCGCTGAAGGGACCGCCCTTCTCGCGGCCGGGCACCTCGGGGCGGAACTCCCGGGCATCGGCGAAGGCCTTGCGAAAAGCCGGCCGCTTGGACAGGCGGCTGAGATAGTCGCGGAACAGGGGCGCCTGACACAGGCCGTAGCCGCGCGCCCAGCTGACGTTGTGGCCGATCACGATGTCGGCGCCGCTGAAGGCCTCGCCGCAGATGTAGTCGCCCCGCTCCAGGCGCCCGGCCAGCTGCGGTTCCACCTCGTCGATGAACTTGCGCCGGTAACGCTCGATGGTGCGCGGGTCGGCCTCGGCGCTGGGCAGGATGTGCTCATGCACGCGCACCTGCCACAGCATCATGTCCATCCAGCTGCCGCCGAAGTGCAGCATCTGCAGGTAGTCCGCCCGTTCCAGGGACAGCGCCGGCGGCGGCGCCAGCGCCTTGTCCGGGTAGGCATCCACCAGCCATTCCACCATGGCCACGCTCTCCAGCATGCGGTGGACCCGGCCATCGGCCAGGCGGATCTCCAGCAGCGGCACATTGTGATTCGGATTGATGCTGCGATAGGCCTCGCGGTACTGCTCGCCGCGATACAGATCCAGCGGCTGCAGCGTGAAATCGTCCCCCACCGTTTCATGCAGGGCCCAGCGGGCCCGGGCGCTGCGGGTGGCCGGGAAGTGATAGAGCGTCAGGGACTGGATGTTCATCGCGGATCGGGCCCCCAGAACAGCACCCAGGCGCCGAAATCCGCGCTCATGTGCTCGAAATGATGGCGCGCGCCGGCCGCCACGAAGACGGCGTCGCCGGCGGTCAGTGCCAGGCGCTCGCCATCCAGCAGGAAGTCGCTGCGACCGCTCTGCACGATGTAGATCTCGTCGCGCACATGCGGCTGCTGCGGGTCGCTCCCCCGCGGGGCGTAGTAGCCCAGGCTCATGCTGCCGTGCTCGAATCCCACTGCATAAGGCTCGCCTTGCGGCCACCGCGCCGAAGGCGGGCCCGGAATGCGCGCCTGCAATTCCTGCAAGGAGGTTTTCATCGGGGCTGTCCCTGCTGTGAGGCCTGACCGCGAGCTTGCCACCGGTCGCGAGCGTTGGCGAGTCAGGCGGCGGCGCGGCTCACGGATCAGCCGCTGCTCGCGTCCGCATCGGCCAGAAAGGCGCGGATCTCCTGCACCAGCCGCTCCGGGCACTCGCGCTGCGGCACGTGGCCGATGCCGTCCAGGATCACGGCCCGGGATGCACCGCCGGCGCACCGCGCGATGGTCCGTGGAAAGGCGCAGGAGCCGAATTCATCCTGGTCCCCGTGCAGGGCCAGCAGCGGGCAGCGCAGTTCGGTCAGGCGCGGACGCAGGCTCCAGTCGGCGAAGGCCGGGGACAGCCAGCTGTCGGTCCAGGCGGCCAGCACCCAGGGCGCCCGGTCGCCGTGCAAGCGACGCAGCTTGTCCATCTGGGCCGGTTCGGCGAAGGACCGCTGGGCGGCGCGAATGCCGTCCAGGGTGCGCTGCTCCACATGGGTCTGGGCCGACAGGGTGATCAGCGCCGCGCAGCGGGCCGGGTCACGGGCGGCGAT
>JBFJTN010000190.1:0-7077 GCA_041625325.1 Oceanococcus sp.
CCCAGCTCAGCATCCCCTTCGGTGACCGTTGGCGCAGCACCCTGGGCCTGCGCTGGGTGGACGAGCGCAAGCAGGGTTTCCGGTGTTTCTTCATCTACCAGTCGGGCAGCCGCGACCCGGCCGATCCGGTCACCCTGGCCGCGCTGGATCAGCTGCTCATCAATGAGCATGATCTGGACGGCCGGCGCCATGTGCGCAATCTGCTGCCCTCGGTGAATCTGCAATATGACTGGGGCGATGCCGGCATGCTCTACGCCGCCTTCAATCGTGGCGCCAAGTCCGGCAGCTTCGACGCCCGCAACAACAACGGCAACACCGATGCCCAGGGCGGCGCCACCCGCTTCCAGTTCGAGGATGAACTGGCCGATGCCTGGGAACTGGGCATGAAGCTGCCGCTGGCGGATGGCCGGGCGGAACTCAATGCGGCCCTGTTCCTGGTCGACTACGAGGACATGCAGGTCAGCGTCTATGACGGGGTGGCCGGATTCACCGTGACCAATGCCGGCAGCGCTCGCACCAGCGGGGTGGAGGTCGACAGCCGCTGGCGGGTGAGCCGGGCACTGCTGCTCAGCGCCTCGGCCGCCTACCTGGATTTCGTCTGGCGGGATTATGTCGACGGCCCCTGCTATCACGAGGCGCCGAATGAGGATCCCGACACGGGCACCTGTGACCTGACCGGACGCCAGAACCAGCAGACCCCGCACTGGACCGCCAGTGTCTCCGGGCGTTATCTGCAGATGCTGCCCGGCGCCCTGGAACTGAGCCTGGGGCTGGACCTCAACTATCGTGGCCGTCACTTCACCTCGGGTGATCTCGATCCCCGCGGCGTGCAGCCGGCCTTGACCCGGATCAACGCCAGAATCGAACTGGCACCGGCCGACCGGCGCTGGTCGCTGGCGCTGCTGGGCCGCAATCTGGGTGATGAGCTGAGCTACGGCATTGGCGCCCCCACCGCCCTGGACGTAGGCGGCTACCGGGTCGCAACCGAAGCGGTGCGCAGCATCGCGGTGCAGGCGGGGCTGCGCTTCTAGTCGGGCGGTGCGGCAACGTCGCCAACGGGGCGTGGGGCGGCTGGCGGGCTACTCGAACTGCGGCTCGATGTGCAGCCGGGAGCTGACCGAGTTGGCGATGAAGCAGCGTTCATGCGCGGCATGATGCAGGGCTTCGATGGTGGCGCGGCTGGGCCGCGGGGAGCCCGAGCAACGCACCCGCGGGCGCAGGGTCACTGCGGTCATGGCCATGCGGCCCTGCTCGTTGCGGGCGAGCACGCCGGAGGCGGCATCCTGATAGCTGTCGATGTTCACCCCGGCTTCTGCGGCCAGGGCCAGGAACCAGAGCATGTGACAACTGGCCAGGGAGGCCACGAAGCCCTCTTCCGGGTCCAGCGCGGCCGGGTCGGACCAGGGCTCCGGCACGACCTGCGGCGAGGAGGAGGCGGGCAGGCTGAGGCCGCCGTCCAGATGAATCTGGTGCCGGCGACTGTAACGCTTGCCCAGGAAATCCTGTTCCCCCCTCTCCCAGCTGATCTGCGCCCGATATTCCGCCACCTCGCCTCCCGGCACCGCCCAAGCGACCAGCCCCCATGCTAGCGCGAAGTGTCGGCCCGGTCTGCCGCCTGCTCACGGCCCGCGAGTTGATCGGCCAGCCGTAGCAGCGCATCGCGGATCAGGCCCGGCTCGTCCCACAGCACGAAGTGGCCCTGTTCCTCCAGCCAGTCCAGGCGCACCGGGGCGTCGGCCGGCAGGCGCTGGATCAGGTCCCGGGCCGAGCGCGGGTCAACCAGTCCGTCACGGGCGCCCTGCATCAGCACGATTGGCAGCTGCAGCTGGGCCACCGCCGGTTCCAGGGCGGCCAGCGAATCGGCCAGGGCCAGCACCTCGCGATTGGCTCGTCGCAGGGTTTCGGGCACCAGCGCGCGCAGGCCCGGCCACTCCGCCAGCCGGTTGAACCAGCGCGGCTGCTCGTAGCGGGCCGCCACCGAGCCGGCCACCGACAGGATGGCTTCCACGCAGGCCGGCGCCTCGACCGCCAGGGCCAGCGCCAGGCTGGAGCCCAGGGAGTGCCCCAGGACCAGGAACGGGCCCTGCTTCTCGCACCAGGGGCGCAGGGCCCGTGCCTGGGCATCCAGCGCCGGGATCAGTGGCAGGCGGGTGGCGCCGAAGCCCGGCCGGTCGATGGCGTACATGTCGAAGCGACGGGCGAGCTGCGGGTCGTCCAGGTAGACCGAAAAGGCCTCCCAGCTGCCCGGCGTGCCGTGCAGAAACAGCAGCTTGCGGGCGCCCGGGGTGCCGGTCCGCACGACGGCGAGCTCGTCCTGCCAGGTCACGGCGGCCTGCAGGCCAGGCGAAGCCGGTGGTATGTCCGGGCCCGCGCAGGCGGCCGGCAGTGTCAGGCTGAAACACAGCGCGATCCGGGCTCGCAACATGGTCGGTGTCGGGGCAGGCAAAGGGGCAGCTTAGCGCGAAGCCTTGCGCGCCGGTGAGGCTTGGTTAAGATGCGCGCCCGCGCTGGCGCAGGCTCGCCCTGTCACGGCGCCCGAGAAGGAGACGCCGATGGGATGGGGGGAGTTCTATTCGCTGGCCTGCGCCCTGGCCTGGGCGGTGGCGGTGATCCTGTCCAAGAAGGCCGGCGAGCGCCTGCCGCCCTTCGCCCTGAACCTGTTCAAGAACCTGCTGATGGTCGCCCTGATGGTGCCGACCATCCTGCTGGTGGAAGGCACGACCCTGCCGCAGCTGCCCGCGGGTGTGGTCCTGCTGTGCCTGGCCAGCGGGGTGCTGGGCATCGGCCTGGGTGACACCCTGTACTTCCGGGCACTGAACGCCCTGGGCGCCAGCCGGGCGGGGATCGCCGGCACCATGTACAGCCCCTGGGTCATCGTGCTGTCGGCGCTGTTTCTGGGCGAGGCCCTGGTCGGCTGGCAGTGGGCGGGCATGGTGCTGGTGCTGGGCGGGGTGCTGGCGGCCAGCTGGCCGGCCCGCGCGGCCTATGCGGACACCTCGTCGCGGCAGGCGCGGCAGGGCTTCGCCATTGCCGCGCTGGCCATGTTCGTGATGGCGGCCGGTATCGTGATGGTCAAGCCGGCGCTGGAGGTCCATTCCTTCGTCTGGATCGTGATGCTGCGCATGCTCGGCGGTGTGGGCGCGATGCTCTTGCTGATCGCCTGGCGACGCAATCATCGCGCGTTGCTGGCCCAGTTCCGACGCCCCCAGCACTGGCCCACGGTGGTCGGCGCCAGCTTCATCGGCACCTATCTGGCCATGCTGATGTGGCTGGCCGGCTACAAGTACACCAGCGCGGCGGTGGCGGCGGTCCTCAACGAGTCCGCGGCCATCGCCACCCTGCTGCTGGCGCGGCTGTGGCTGGGCGAACGCCTGTCGAAGCGGCAGTGGGCCGGGGCCGGGGTGTCGATCGCCGGTGTGGTGCTGGTGGTCCTGGCCCACTGAAGGCCGCCGCCTCAGGCGCATCCTTCGGCGCCGGCAGCGGCGGGCTTCCCCCTGCAGCGTGCCGCCCGGCGTGCCAGAATCGGTAACCGCACAGTCAGCCAGTGGAGGCCCCATGCCGGTGGAAGGACAGGCAGCCGAAAAGACGGTGGTGATCAGCGGCGGCAGCGGTTTCATCGGCAGCGCGCTGGTGCCGGCGCTGCTGGCGCGGGGGCTGCGGCCCCTCGTCCTTGGCCGGCAGAGTCGACCCGATGGGCCGGGCGCGCCAGTGCTGGCCTATGAAGCGCTGGAGCAGATCAAGGCCTGTCGCGCGGTCATCAACCTGGCCGGTGCCGACATCGCCGGCGCCCGCTGGAGCGCGCGGCGCAAGCAGCTGTTGCGCGACAGCCGGCTGCAGACCACCCGCCGCTTGTGCGAGTGGGCCGGCGCTCTGGCGCAGCCGCCGGAGCTGTTCCTGTCCGCCTCCGCGATCGGTTACTACGGCGATACGGCAGAGCAGGCGGTCGACGAGAACAGCCCGTCCGGTGACGATTTCGGAGCCGGGCTGTGCCGCGACTGGGAAGCTGCGCTGGCGCTGCCCGAGCCCACGCGTCAGGTGATCCTGCGTATCGGTGTGGTGCTGGGGCCCGGCGGCGGGGCCGTGCAGCGCATGTTGCTGCCGTTCCGGCTGGGTCTGGGCGGGCCCATCGGTGCCGGTCGGCAATGGATGTCCTGGGTGGCGATGGAGGATCTGCTGCGCCTGATGCTGGCGGCGCTGGAGCAGCCGGCCTATTCCGGGGTCTACAACGCGGTGGCGCCGGCGCCGGTGCGCAACGCGGACTTCGCCCGCAGTCTGGGCCGGGTGCTGCACCGGCCCGCGATCCTGCCGCTGCCCGCTTTCGTGTTGCGCCTGCTGATGGGGGAGATGAGCAGCCTGCTGCTGGGTTCGCAGCGGGTGCTGCCGGGACGGCTGCAGGCGCAGGGTTTCGACTGGCGGCTGGCCGATCTGGATGCCGCGCTGCAAGCGGCGGTTGGCCGCAAAGGAGCCTGAGGGCTAGCCGGCCTGGCTGCCCCGGGCAATCAGGAAGCCGCCGGAACGCTCGTCGCGCTGCAGGGTCAGCACCTGCTCCTGGCCCATGGCTTCCAGCACCTCGCTGAAGGAGCCGAAACCGTAGGTGGACTCGGAAAAGCCGGGCTGGCGGCGCTTCAGCGCCTGCTTGACCATGGAGCCCCAGATCTTGTCCTCGTCGTCGCGTTCGGCCATGACCGCATCCAGGGTTTCCAGGACCAGGTCGAACAGTTCCTGGCGTGGATCTTCCTGCTTCTGTTTCTTGCCGCCACCGCGGCGCCGGCGCTTCTTCTCCGACTGCACCAGATCGTCGTAGAAGATGAATTCGTCACAGTTGGAGGTCAGCAGATCGGAGCTGGAGCTGCGCACGCCCACGCCGATCACGAGCTTGTTGTTCTCGCGCAGCTTGCTGACCAGGGGCGAGAAATCCGAGTCCCCGGAGACGATGACGAAGCTGTCGATATGATCCTTGGTGTAGCACAGGTCCAGGGCGTCGACGACCAGGCGGATGTCGGCCGAGTTCTTGCCGGACTGCCGCACATGCGGGATGTCGATCATTTCGAAGGCCGCCTCGTGCATGTCGCGTTTGAAGTCGGCGTAACGCTGCCAGTCGCAGTAGGCCTTCTTGACCACGATCGAACCCTTCAGCAGCAGTCGCTCCAGCACCTTGCGGATATTGAAGGGTTCCAGGCGCGCATCGCGCGCGCCCAGGGCGATGTTCTCGAAGTCACAGAAGACGGCAAGATTGCGGGGTTCGGTTTCGCTGCTCATCCCGGCAGTATTGCAGATTCCGGGCGGCTTCGATCGCTGACCCGGCCGCCTGCTGGCGCCAGGCCCCTGGGGGGCGTCGTCGGCCGTGATCAGGCGGCCTGTTCGGAGCGCGCCAGACAGACCCGATTGCGGCCTTCGCGTTTGGCCTGGTACATCGCCTTGTCTGCGGCCTCGATCAATTGCTGCGGGTCGGAGCCGCGCCGGGGCAGCATGCACGCCACGCCGAAACTGGCGGTGAGTTTTGGCAGCCCCTGCATGCCACTGAGCTGTTCGATCTGCTGGCGCAGGGATTCGGCCTGCTCACGGGCCGCGTCCAGCGTGACCCCGGACAGGACCAGCGCCATCTCCTCGCCGCCGTAGCGGGCCGCCAGGTCTCCGCCGCGGCGCGCGTGCGTGGACAGCAACGCGGCCAGTTTGCGGAGACAGGCATCCCCGGCCAGGTGTCCGTGCCGGTCGTTCAGGCGCTTGAAATGATCGACATCCAGCAGGATCAGGGCCAGGCTGTGGCCGCCCCGCATGTGTCGGGACCAGGCCTGCGCCAGGAAATCGTCGAAGTGCCGGCGGTTGGCCAGACCGGTCAGGCGGTCGGTGAGCGACAGCTTCCGGACCTCGAGTTCGGCCAGTTTGCGCTGGGTGATGTCAGTGTGCTGGATCACGAAAAAGCCGGCATTGCGCCACAGCATGGGACGCGCCGCCAGGATGAACCAGCGCTCTTCGTCAGGGCTGTGGCAGGGGTACTCGATGGAAAACTCCGGAGACTCGCTGCGCAGCAAGCGGCGCAGGCCGATGGCAATCTCGCGGGCCTGCTCATCGCCCTGCTCGCTGGCCCGATCGCAGATGCGCAGGTAGTTGCCGGGACGCTGCTGGCTGGCCCGGCTGATCCCATTGCTGCGACCGAAATCGCGCCAGCTGGCGTTGACATAGACGATGTCCCCGGCGCAATCGACAACACAGAGGCTCTCGCTGATGGTATCGACCACCGCGCGGAAAAAGTCACCCGTCAACTGCGGTCTCATGATGTCCGGTACATGCAATGTCCGTGCAGCCTGGGAGCCGTCAGGTCAAGAAAGCGTCAAGACGCCCGCCTTCCGGCGGGCGCCTGGAGGTCGGCAGACTCAGGCCGCTTCGCGCGCCTCGCTCGCCGTGCTGCTGCGCATCAGGTGGTCGAAGGCGCCCAGCGCGGCGGTCGCGCCGCTGCCCATGGACACGATGATCTGCTTGTACGGCGCGGTGGTCACATCGCCGGCGGCGAAGACCCCGGGCAGCGAGGTGCTGCCCCGCTCATCGACGATGATCTCGCCGCGCGGGCTCAGCGCCAGGCTGTCGGCCAGCCATTCGCTGTTGGGCAGCAGGCCGATCTGCACGAAAATGCCGTCCAGATGCAGTTCCTGCAGGCCGCCGTCACGCCGATCCTCGTAGCGCAGGCCGGTGACCTTGCGGCCGTCGCCCAGCACTTCGGTGGTGCGGGCCGAGGTGATGACGCGCACATTGGGCAGCGAGCGCAGCTTGCGCTGCAGCACCGCATCGGCCCGCAGGCGCTGGTCGAACTCGATCAGGGTGACCTCGCTGACGATGCCGGCCAGATCGATGGCAGCCTCCACGCCGGAGTTGCCACCGCCGATCACCGCCACCGGCTTGCCCTTGAACAGGGGGCCGTCGCAGTGCGGGCAGTAGGCGACGCCGCGATTGCGGTACTCCTGCTCGCCGGGCACGTTCATCTGCCGCCAGCGGGCGCCGGTGGCGATGATCAGGCTGCGCGCGGCCAGGGTGGCGCCGCTGTCCAGTTCCACCTCGATGTGTTCGCCGGCCTCGCGCAGG
>JBFJTN010000191.1:0-7069 GCA_041625325.1 Oceanococcus sp.
CGGGCGACCGGGCCCTCGAAGGCACCGGATTCATGTCGAGGGTTTGCGGTATCGGTCCGTCCTTCGAAGCCGCTGATACGGCCGCCCTCACAGGCGGATAAGGCGACACCCAGCAGTGCCAATCCCAGCGCCTGGCTGATCTGTTTCATGGTTTCCTCCCACCCCTTCGGGGCTCTCCAGCGATCCGGACTGCGCCGGTTTGAAAATGCAGGCTAGACCGGCACCTGGTGGTGGACAATTCGACCTTCGGTGTAGACCGCGCCGCCGTCCATCGCCGCGACACATCAGGGATCACGGTGGCCCGGTGAGGAGGGTTCCGAGCTTTCTGCGTGGCAGGTCCTGATCTTTGAAAAGATTCGTAAAATCATAGACCTGCGCGCCTCATACTTTGGTATGACGGGCATCGTGCGAGGCCGGGGTGATTGGCGGGAGTGGCCGGAAGCCGGGCGAAAAAAAGCGGCGACCGGACTGTCCGGTCGCCGCTGCAAGCGGGCTGCGCGGCAAAGGCCGCGGGAGAATCAGCTATCCGTGAACGGCCAGATGCCCTCGCGGAACTTCAGGATCATGAAGCCGTTGTCCTGGCAGGTGGTCCACAGCTCGCCGCGTTCCTTGACGAAGCGCACCTGGGCCGAGCACCAGTCCGCGGTCATCTGCACGCCCTGGGTCAGGCCACCCAGATCACCGGAGGCATGCTGGGAGCCGGGCAGCTCGTCCTGCTTGCCGACCTGGGCCGGCGGGTTGAAATAGGCGATCTCGCGCGGGTAGTAGGGATCCCGGATGTCGAAGACCCGCACGCCCGAGTTGAAGTAGCCGCAGGCCAGGGCGGTGGCATTATCCGGATCATCCACGCCACAGTAATGGCTGTCGTAACCGAACAGCACCTGCCCGGGATAGTCCGCCATCACGATGGCGCAGTTGGCCGGATCGTGGGTTTCCAGCATCAGCTTGGAGACCAGCTTCGGATTGGCCTCGTCGGACACGTCGAAGATGCGGGCGAAGGCGAAGGGTGACAGGCCGGAGGCGCAGTTCTTGCCCGAGATGCCGGCCTCGTCGACGAAGACCACGTGCGGCACGCCGCCGATCTTCAGCGGAATGGTGTGCTGGGCGGTTTCCGAGCCGTCGTACCAGTAGGTTTCGCTGATCACCGGCACTTCGGCATCCGGCACGCGGTTCTGGATCTGGCTGGTGTCGTAGATGACCAGGCCATTGCTGGCGGTGTTGGTCGCGCCGGAGGCCAGACCCAGCGACACGGTGTAGGCCCGGGTGCCGTCCTCGTTGGTGGACAGACCATGGGTGCTGGCCGCCGGGGTGGTCCAGGTCAGCATGTACTGCGGGTTGGTCGGGTCGGTGATGTCGAAGGCGCTGTAGTCCCCGGTCGAGGAGCTGTAGTAGGTCATCCCGTCCTGGGCGAAGTTGCCCTCGTGACCGGAGGTGTCGGCCATGCCGGCGTTGGCCAGCAGTTCCGGGTGGCGGCAGTCGCCGCTCAGGTCGTACAGATCGAACTCGTTGCCGCCGCCGCCTTCCTGGCCGTCGACCGCGCCGAGCAGGGCGCGCTGTTCGTTGACCTTCAGCGATTCCCAGGGGTCCAGCATCGGGGTGGTGGTGAGATAGGCCGTGGGTCGCGGATTCGTCCGCTGCGAGGCGTCGATGACCACGACGCCCGGGCGTTCGCGGCTGTCATTGCGCTTGGTGCCGTAGTAGGCGCAGTCCTCGTACCAGGCCATCTGCCAGCTGGCGCCATCGCCCTGCCACTGGCCGACCAGCTCCAGGTTGCAGGTGTAGCCCTGCTGGGAGCGGCCGCTGACCCGGTCGACCAGGGGCACCTGGCCCTGCAGGCCCGTCTCCGGCCGATCATCGGCGTGACAGATGGCCGGGCGGACCGGCTGCACCCAGGGCTGGCGTGGGCCGTCCGCGTCGGCGGTGCGGCCAGGAGTCAGATCCAGACCCTCGGGGGCGCGTCCGCCCTGACAGGCGCTCAGACTCATCACTGCCAGGCTCGCGCCCAGCGCAAGGTGTATGGTTTTCATCGCTTCCTCCAGCCCGTTGGGCCATGTTCTGTTTATCGATGCCTGGCGGAGCAGGCTAGAGTCCAGCCGTCGTCGGCACCATTCGACTTTCGGGGGACAGGCAAGCTGCATACCCTGGTGCCGATCGACAGCCGGCTCTTGCTTATCAGGACAGTTCACGCGGGATGCGCGGTCGGGGTTCCCCGATTTGAGCGCCGCCTCCTGATGCTCCGGATAAAGCTAACAAAATCAGAGCGATGCAATGGTCATACTTTAGTATGAAAGACCTGATGAGTGGCGGGGCCGGGGCGGGTATGCTGCGTCCCTGCCCGGATCGACAGGCGCGCTGTCGTCTGCCACTTTGGTGGAACGGGCATGGCGGCATGGCGCCGTTCGCGCCACACTGATTCGGCTCTCGACAGCTTGAGGATGGACATGGCGGCGCCAGACAGCGCATCGACGCAACTCAGTGACAGATCCGGCGCCCTGCAGTCACGGGTGGCCAGCGCTGATTTCCTCGCCGCACACCCGCCCTACGACGCCGTGCCCCGGGAGCTGCTGCTGGACGCACTGGCTGGCGCGCGGCTGAGCTATTACGCCCGGGGGCAGGTGCTGCGCAGGCCGGAGGATGGCGTGCCGGAGCATTTCAGCGTGGTGCAGCAAGGCCTGGTCCGCGGGGTCAGCCGTGACCAGGGCGGGCAGGAGCGCCGGGTGTTCGAGGCCGGGCCGGGTGAGACTTTCCTGCACGTGCCCCTGCAGCAGCAGCGGGCCACCCGCACGGTGCACGAGGCCGCCCAGGACAGCTTCATCCTGGATATCCCCCGCGCCGGGTTTGAGCTGCTGGTCGCGGGCTCAGCGGCCTTCTCCGATTTCTGCCAGCGGCGGGCCAGCACCCTGGTGGAGCAGGCGCGACGGGACATGGCGCTGCATTCCAGCGCCGCAGCGACCAGCGGTCATAACCTGGATTCCACCCTGGCGGAACTGTTGCGTCGCGAGCCGGTCTGCGGCCCTCCGCAGATGAGCGTGATGGACGCGGTGCGCCAGATGCACGCCGCCCGGGTGGGCAGCGTGGTGATCACGGACGAGACCAGTCGTCCGCTGGGCATCTTCACCCTGCACGATCTGCGGGCGCTGGTGGCGGAAGGGGCCGGGCTGGAGCAGGCCATCTCTGCCGTGATGACGCCCCAGCCGGTCTGCGTGGAAGCGGAATCGCCCGCGTTCGAGGCCGCCATGGCCATGGTCGATCACGGCATGGGTCATGTACCGGTGACCCGGGATGGCCGTCTGATCGGGGTGGTGTCCCAGCGCGATCTGTTTGCCCTGCAGCGGGTCGACGCGGTGCAACTGGTGCACGAGATCCAGCGGGCGGATGGCGCCACCCGCCTGGCCGAACTGCAATCCCGGGTGCGCGAGCTGGTCCACGCCATGCTCGCGCATGGCGCCTCCACCCGTCAGCTGACCCGCCTGATCACGCGCATCAACGACGCCATCGTGCAGCGCATCGTCGCCCTGGCCCGCGATGAGGCGGCCGACGGACTGCCGCCATTCACCTGGCTGGCCTTCGGCAGTGAAGCCCGCGGAGAGCAGACCTTTTCCACCGACCAGGACAACGGCCTGCTGTTCTGCGTGCCGCAGGGCGGCTCGGCGGAGGATCTGCGCCAGCTTTGCCTGCCGGTGGCCCGGCGCATCAACGAGCTGCTGGACCGCACCGGTTTCCCGCTGTGCCGCGGGCGCATCATGGGCGGCAATCCGGAACTCTGCCTGGGCGAGGCTGAATGGCAGATCCGCTACACCGAAATCATTCGCGAGCACTCGCCGGAGAATCTGCTCAGGGCCACCATCCTGCTCGACTGCCGGGCGATCGCCGGACCAGCCGAGCCGCAGCTGGAGCTGCGCCAGCGGGTCGCCGGGCAGGCCCGCAAGAACACCCGCTTCCTGCACGCCCTGGCGCGTCATGCGCTGGAGTGGCGTCCGCCGCTGGGCCTGTTTCGCAGCTTCGTCACCCAGAGTGATGACGGGGGGCGCAGCCTGGACCTGAAGGCCGGCTTGCAGATCTTCGTCAGCGCCGCGCGGGTGCTGGCGCTGGCCGAAGGGGTGCTGCAGACCAACACCGAAGATCGCCTGCTCGCGGTGGCCGAGGCCGGACGCATCGCCCAGCGGGACGCGCAGGCCTGGTGCGAAGGCTTCGCCTTCATCCAGCAGCTGCGCATGCGTGGTCATCAGGCCCAGCTGGCCGCCGGCAAGCCGCTGAGCAACCAGCTGGACCCGGATCGGCTGAACCCGCTGGAGCGGCGCATCCTGAAGGAGGCGTTCCGACAGGCCCGCCGTCTGCAGACCCGGCTGAAGCTGGACTACCCGTGAAGCTGCTGGGGCGCCTGCGTGGCAACGCGCATGATGACTGGCCCTTGCAGGGGCGGCTGGTGGTCTTCGACCTGGAAACCACCGGCCTGAATCCGCGCCGTGACCGGATCCTGTCCATCGGAGCGGTGGCCCTGTCCGAGGGCCGGATCCTGCTGGATGACAGCTTCCACGCGGAGCTGCAGCCGCCGGCCCGGCTGGCCGCCGACAATGTCCTGGTCCATCGCCTGACCCCGGACCGCCTGCGCCGTGGCGAAGCGCCTGCGCCGGCATTGCAGCGGTTTCGTGACTACATCGGCGGGGCGCCCCTGCTGGCCTATCACGCGGCCTTCGACCACACGGTGCTGCGGCGGGCGCTGCGACAGGCGTCTCTCGCCGGGCCGCTGCCGCCCGCGCTGGACGTGGCGCAGTGGGTCCTGTCCGCGGCGCCGGGCATAGGCTCGCGGCCACCCTCGCTGGACGTGGCGCTGGGCTTCTTCCGCATTCCGGTGTCCGGTCGCCATGACGCACTGGCCGATGCCCTGATCACGGCCCGGCTGTGCCTGATCCTGCTGCAGCGCAGTCGAGAACAGGGACTGGACAGTTTTGGCGAGCTGCGGCGCAGCCTGGCCGCCGGGGCGCTGCTGCGTCAGGCCCGCTGAGCGCTCAGATTCCGCCTGGCAGGGCGCCGCGCATCTCCTCGGCCAGCTTGCGCGCCGCGACCGGGTTGAGGCGGGCCTGCCAGCGTCCGCTGCGCAGCCAGTAGAGCTGCTCATCGGTGGCGCGGATCAGCTCCACCTCCAGCGGTTCGTGCCGGTCCCGCTCCAGTTGCAGGAAGAAGACCCGCTGGCCGCTGACCTCGTCGGCGCTCACATAGGCGCGGGAGAACGTGCCGTGCAAGCTGTCCAGCGCGCTGGCGATCGCCCGTGAGGTCTGCTCCGGAGCACCGGCCACCACAAAGCGCCGCAGACGCGGCTGTGCCCGGTCGAGCTGGGTGAACTCCACGCGGCGTCCGTCGACTTCCAGACGCAGACCGAGAATCTGCTCACGCTCGTAGCGAACCAGCCGGGCGTCGACCAGTCGGCTGACCGGCCCCTCGAAGGCCCGCGCCAGCTGGGCATCGACCAGATAAATGGCCGGCTCGCCACGCAGCCGGATGTAGCGGCCATCGCCGCCGTAGGTCTCCACGCCGAATTCGATGTCCATGCGTCCGGCATCCGTGTGCAGGCTCATCCAGCGGTCCTGGCTGTCGAAGCCCAGACGCTTCTGCAGGGCCGGGTCCGGCGTGGGCCAGCTGCGCCGCGCGCGCAGCGGAGTGAGGACGCCGAGTCCGCGTTCGATCACCGCGCTGGGCGGGCCGAAATGCACCGCGCCGCTGTCCGGCGCAGGGGCCGGATAGCCGGGCAGCTCCTGCGGCTTCTCGCGCAGTTCGAGGCGGCTTTCACGGGCCCGGCCGCTGCCTTCGAAACTGAGCGTCGTGATTCCTCCGGGCCAGTCATGCACCACGGACCGGATGGTCGTCGGGTCGAGATTCAGCACCAGCCGGCTGGCGCGCGGGTCATGCCCCGACACGTGCTGCCAGCTGAGCCAGGCCGACACGGCGCCGATCAGCAGGAACAGGGCATGGGCGATCAGGGCGCGTTTCATCGGCGGCGCCTCGCCCGGCGGGTGATGCCGAGCCCCAGCATCAGGACCAGCAGCGGCACGGCGAATGTCGAACCGTAGAACCAGAGCAGGTCGCTGTCACGCGTATGCCGGATGGGCACTTCGACGGGCAGCGCCAGTTCACTTGCCGAGGCGTCGTCGTGAAGCAGCCAGAGCAGCGCGTCGAGTGCGAACTGCAGGTTGGGCTCGCTGGTCATCAGTCGATCATCAAAGACGTCGGAATCGGCCACCACCAGGCTACGGCCCTGGGCGCCGTCCGGACCGCCCAGGGCCACGGCGGCGGCGAGGTCGTAGATGCCTTCGCGTTCGCTGTCCGCATCGTATGCCCAGTTGCCGTTGCGGTCGGTGAAGGTGCGGGCCCGCGACTGGATCAGCATGGTGATCTGGCCCGGGCTGTCGGGCGTGCGTTGCAGCAGGCCGGCGCGGCGGAACATGACCGCGGCGCGGCGCCGGACATCGCTCAGGCTGCGCACCGCCGGGTGGCGGGTGAAGCTGGTGGCGAAGATGAATCCGCGGTCGGCCGGTGTCTGGGTGTCGCGGAAGTAGTCACGTTCATGGGCCAGCACGTCGCGCCCGCGCTCCAGGCCCAGGCTGGCAAGCAGCGGCTCCAGGCCGGTGTCGTGCTCCGGATCCAGCAGCAGCAACAGGGCGCCACCCGAGGCCGTGTAGCGACGCAGGGACTCGACCTCCTGCGGCAGAAACTGCTGGCTTGGGCCGTGGATGACCACGAGGTCCGCATCGCGGGGCACCTCGCGGCCCAGCCGGGCCGGGCTGAGGTAGAGCACCTTGTTGTTCAGCGAACGCACCAGCTCGCCGAAGGTGCGGGCGGCGTCGGGCGCCTCGGGGCCGGCATCGCGGTCCGGACGTTCGCCGTGTTCGTGGGTGAAGTAGATCGTGCGCCGGCTGCGGGCCAGCTGGGACAGCCGCTGGCGCATGACGTGGTCCAGCTCACGCAGGCGTCGGCGCGCGTCGGCATAGTCCTCGCCGATCTGCCAGCTCTCATGACGCTCGCCGGCGATCAGGGTGATGGTGCCGTTGCGGTTGACCTTGAGCGACTTGGC
>JBFJTN010000192.1:0-7031 GCA_041625325.1 Oceanococcus sp.
CGGAAGTGCAGCGCATAGACCTCGGCGACCTCGTCCATCCAGGCCTGCATCTCCTCGTCACTGGCAAAGGTGAAGGGCAGCGGATCAACGGCGCCGGCCGGTGCCGAGTCATAGCCGGCGCACTCGCCCTGCTCCCGCACGCCGCCTTCCTGAGGCTGTCGCCAGTCGCCTTCGGGGTCGCAGTAGGCCTCCCGGGGCTGCGGTTCGGTCTCGGAGGGAATCTGGCCCTGCGGCGTCACCGCCGCGACGATGTAGCCGTTTTCCGCCAGCTGCTGGCTGTAGGCGGCATACAGCCAGACATCGCTGGTGTAACCGGGCATCAGCACCACCACCGGATAGGGGCCGGCATCCACCTGCCCGGTCACGGGGTCGACATACTCGCCGGGCGGTCCGTACAGCTCGACCGCCAGTTGTGCCCCGTAGCGGTTGGTGAAGTAGGTGCTGAGGTAACTGCCCCGCCCTTCGGCGGCCCAGGCCATGCGGTAGGGATCGTGATAGATCTCGCGATTGTTCGGATCCTCGAAATACGGCGCGATATAGGGCGCCGTGCGGCTGGTCCAGTCCACATGGCTTTGCTGGTCGATGCCGGTCTGCTGGTTCCAGGCGTAGTCCTCGAGGCCGCGGCGCTCATCGCCCCGGGGGGTAAAGGCCGGCCCCGGACTGCCAGGGCCGGCATCCCGCTGCGGTTCTTCAATATCCCCCTGCGCACAGGCGGCAAGCAGGCTGCCAGCCACCAGGCCGCCGATGATGTGAGAGCTGTTCATGGCCCTGTCCTCCTGTCCAATTGCCGGAGTCTCGCGCTCCGCTGACAATCAGCGTGGCAAAGGACAGGGACCGAATCAGTCCAGATGTGAACGAACGCCTCACCGCTCGTGCGCGCCGATGTCGGCCGCGGCGCCCAGGGGCCGCATGATGCCGGCATAGTCTTCGGGCGGTGCCTGGACCGTCAGGCCGGCATCAATCGCCGGGCTGCCTGACAGCAGTTCCAGCTGCCGATTCCTGATCAGCGGATCCTCGCCGGTGATGTCGTTGGCGCCTTCGGCCACCGCGGCGCCGCTGGCCCGATAAGTCGAAGCCACATTCCAGAACAGGTTGTGGTCGCCGGTGAATCCGACCGCCCGGTTGAAGACCACCGCACGGTCCGTATTGCTGCCATGGCCCACGAAAAGGTTGTTGTAAATCTCGTAGCTGCCGCTGACCGCGTCCGTGTCCAGGCCCAGATAGACCAGCGTGAGGGTGGAGGCCGAGGTCGATCCGTTGGCAATGCTGTTGTTGAGCAACTGGAAGTCGGCCAGACGGTCGGCACGCGACACGTCCAGCGCATACAGGTCATGTTCGATCAGGATGTTGTTCACGACTTCCACTTCACCGGCGCCCGGCACCAGCGGCAGCACCCAGACACCCCGGGTGCTGAAGTTCTGCCCGTCCACCAGATTGCGTTCGACCTTCACCCGTGAGGGATCCGCCCCCAGCTCCACCGCGATGCCGGTATCCCCTGCGGCTCCCAGGGTAATGTCCAGGCCTCGGACCACGCTTTCACCGGTCGGGTCGCTGTTGTCCGCGCGCTCCAGCAGGGAAACGCCATGGCCCGTACCCGCGCCGTCCAGCTGGATGATCCCGCCATCAATCGTGGTATTGCTCACCCTTCCTGCGTCCGCCACGATGCCGCTGCGCACATTCTCCAGATAGACATTGCTGATGCTCACGCCATTGGAGCTGCCCAGCGAAATGCCCTGAACGCTGGCGTCCGTGACCGTGACCAAGTCGGCGCTGGCGCCACGCAGGCCGCTCAGGCTGAGTCCGGTCCCGATAGGACCGATCACCTCCACCGAATCGATCTCGATGTCGTCCGGGCCGGCATGCATGCCGGTGGCCTGGACCGTCAGGGCGGTATTGCCCGAGGTCGTGGCCGTACCGATGACGCGCATGTTGCGCAGGCGCAGTGGCAGGGGATTGGCGCGCTCATAGGTGATGCTCACGCCATCGCGCCCGTCCAGGATCAGTGACAGCGCTTCCATGCTGGCCACGCCATCCTCGATCAGACTGCGCTGGGTCCAGCCGCGGATGATGCTGCTGCTCTGGCCCGCGCCGACGATGGCGGCGCCCTGACCCAGCCGGATCCCGTCAAAGCTCTGGTGAGTGCCGTCGCACAGGGTGATGCTGCCCCCGGCATCGACCGCACTCACCGCCAGGGGCAGATAGGCCGTCTGCGCATCCACGCAGGCAGCATCGCCCACGATCATGCCGGCCACCGGCGCCTGGCGCTGGATGTCGATCGTGTAGGCACCGGTGTCACCCTCCTGATGGAACACCGCATGGAAATACGGCTGGGTGCCGGACAGGAAGGGTCCGAGCCTTTCCAGCGCAAAGGAGCCTTCTGCCGGATCGATGGAACGCGGGCTGTCCGACCAGCTGGCGGAAAAACCCAGACGCTCGGCAAGATACGGCTGCGGCTGCCCGCCCGCCACCTCAGGCCGAGCCATCACCGACACATTCGCGCTCACCGGGGAGACGTAGCGCAGCACCTTGCCCGGCACGCTCAGCTCGCCCGCGAACACCGCGCGCTCGCTGGCGGCATAGGATGGCGGCGGCATGTCGGTGATGGTGAAGGCATAGTCGGCGCCGGTCGGGGGCACCCCGCCAAAGATGCTCTGCTGCAGCAGATACAGGCCGGTCTCGGCGATCTCGTAGACCTGCGATTCCAGCCCCCCGAAGCGCTGGTTGCTCAGCGGCAGCACCTGGCCTTCGTGGAACAGCTGGACCGAGTCGAAGGGCACGGCGCCGTAGAAGCGCACGTGGAGGGTCTGTCCCGCATTGGCCCAGAAACTCCAGTTCCTGGTGTCGGTGCTGGTGGCGGTCACGTTGACCACCTGCTCCTGCTCGATGGTGTTTTCGGTGACCTTGTCCAGGGCCAGTTCGATCTCTTCCGGCAGGCCGCCGGCCCGCACGGCGACCACGACGGTGCGCGCATCCGGCACCGGATAGATGATCTCCTCGGTCCGGTTGGCCGCCACCTGAGTGGGATGGATTTCCCAGCCGCCGGCCGAGACGATGACCGCCTGCGCCTGCGCCGAGTTGCGCGAGCTCAGGCGAATCCGGGCCAGGTCGCCGGCCTGCGCTTCGAACACGAATACGTGCTCCTCGCCCTGGGCGGAGAAGCTGTGGGACACCGTATCGCCGTAGGCCAGCGCGGTGCGGGTCGGCTCGGCGGGATCGGTGAGGTCGACGCATTCCAGGGTGTAGCCGGTTTCCCCTCCGGTGGGAACGAAGCGACCGGCGCAGCGCAGCGCGCCGTCATTGGCCGTCGCCACCAGCTGGGTGTCGATGCCGATGGGCAGACCGATGTCGAAAGGCTGCGACGGATCGGGCACGGTCAGAGAGACCATGGCGCGCGGCCCCGGCACATCCGGCGGCGTGGCGCCGCTGACCTGGACCGGACCGGTCACCGACACCGAGGAACCACCCCGCGACAGGGCCAGCGGCGCTTCGTGCAGGGCAATGAAGTCGTCCGCGTTCCACCAGGAGAAATGGGGCACCTCGGCGCGCAGGGCGTAAGCGCCGTTGGCGGCGATCACCGTGCCCTGCCCTTCGTGGATCCACAGGCCGCTGATCTCGTCCAGCGACCACAGATCGATCTGCGAACCGGGCGCGGCCGATGTGGCCATCGGGATCTCGATCGTGGCCCTCATGCCGGGGGCGATGAAGACCTCGCGATCCTCCTGGCGCAGCAGCACCTCCATCACGCCGTGGGTGGCCATCACCCCCATGTCACCCAGCGCATTGACCGCCTCCGGGCCACCCGGGAAGGCGGCAAAATCATCGCCGCCGGTATCCAGAGGGGTCACCCGCACCGCGATGCCGCCCTCGACCGGCTGGCCATTTTCGTCGACCAGGGCGGCTGCGGGGAAGCTGACCCGCACGCCCTCGCTGGTGAGCAGTTCGCCTCCGCTGGCGGCGTCGGGCAGGAACAGGGTTTCGCCCTGCCGGATCAGCTGCGCCCGGGTGCGCCAGAGATTCGCGCTTTCCGGCACGACGAGGCGCTGGATCTGATCCACCCAGCCGGCACGCCGGTAACGCAGGACCACGGGTACGGCACGCTCCACGCTGATCTGGAAGCGACCGTAGGCATCCGTGGTGGCGAGCAGCTGATCCTGCTCATCAAGGACCTGCACGCCCTTGAGCGCGCCCTGGTCGTCATCGATCACCTCGCCTGACAGCACCGCGGTGCCCATCGGCGTGGGCGCGCTGATCACCACATCCTGGGTGATCTGATCGCTTTGGGCCCCGTCACTGACCTGCAATGTCACCTGAATGGTGCCGGCCGCGTGGAAGATGCGACCGACATTCATGCCGCTGCGCACCACCCCGTCACTGAAGGTCCACTGGTAGCTCAGGCTCGCACCGCCGGGGCCGCTGGAGCTGCTGCCATCAAACACCACCGCCTGGTTCACCTGCGGGTTGTCCGACACGCTGATCCTGGCCACCACCGGTGGCGGCGGCGGGGGCGCGAAGGACACGCTGAGCGTGGCCTGACCGCGGTTGCCCGCGGCATCCACGGCATAGACCACGATGCTGGTTGGATCGGCGGGCAGGGTCAGATTTTCCGAGTAGGCCCCCGAGCTCAGGGTCATGGGCTGCTCGGCGGCGCCGTTCAGGCTGTAGCTGGCACCGGTGACCCCGACATTGTCGGTGACGCTGCCGGTGAGGGTGTAGGCGCCGCCAGCGCTGGCCTGCGCGGGCGATGTGATGCTCACGGTCGGCGGCGTGGTCTCGGCCGGTGGCGGCGTCGGTGTCGGTACCGGGGTCGGCACAGGCGTGGCTACGGGCGTGGGGGCCGGGGTCGGTACCGGGGTTGGTGCCGGGGTTGGGGCCGGAGTCGCAGTGGCGGCAGGCGTCGCCGTGGCGACGGGACTTGGCGCGGGGCTGCTGCCCGGCTCGCTGCTCGGCGTCGGGGTCGGGGTCGGGGCTGGGGTCGGGGTCGGAGTCGGCTCAAGCGCTCCGCCATCGCCCAGCGCCTCCCCGTTGAGCTCGCCTTCCAGCAGCTCGGCCTCGCCCTGCACATCGATGGACCTGACGACGACACCGCTGTCACGGTCCCGCCACTCCTCGCGCATCTCGCTGTCACCATCGGCCTTCTGACCGCTGATGGGGCGCCGTTCGATCTGGAAATGGCAGGTTTCGAACGCCCCGGCCGGCAGTTGCAGGGTCTGCAGCCCGACAAAGCGGCGGCGCAGTTCGATGGTTTCCGTGCTTGCGCCGTCCAGGCTGTTGTTGCGGGACAGCGCGAAGCGCTGCTCGTGATCGTCACCGGCCTGCAGATCGTAGGGCTGCTGCCGGGCCGGCTCATAGCTGCGCGTCTCGGTGTAGGCGGTACCATCGGACTGGCCCCGGATGATCTGACCGATGTCGGCGATCAGACCGGCGGCCTCGTCGATCCGGACATAGCGCTGCTCTTCCATGACGTCGATCTCGGCATCACTCAGCACGCTCAGGTTGAAATCCACCCGCGTGGCAGGCGCAGCCTCGAAATCCTCGGGGCCGATCACCGTCCAGCTGCGGATCAGCCGCTGCTCGCCCAGGCTGCCGGACAGCCGGTACTCAAGCCGGCCCGAACTGCCCTGGGCCGAGAACAGCTCGGGATGGAAGCAGGCCGTGGCCTTGTCGCCAGTGGACGGCAGGTCCTGCCCGTCGCCCACCACGGCATCGTCGGAGCAGCCGGCGAGCGCCAGCGCCAGCAGGGTCGCCGCAGCCAGCGACCGGAAAACCGCGAAATTCATGACCAGCTCTTTTTCTTGCTCTTGATGGCTGGCAGCCTATCCCCGACCGGATGCCGGCCCTGTCCCGAATTCTCGGGACACAGGGCCGATCAGGGACACAAAGCGTGACGCACTTCGCACAATGGGCGATTCGGCAGGCGCTGCTATGCCTGCAGGGGCCGGGTCTGCGGCAACCACAAGGCCAGGCGGGTTCCCTGCGGTTGCGCCGGCCCCACCTCGAGCCGGCCACCCAGCAGTCGCGCCCGCTCCTGCATGTTGGCCAGCCCCCGACCGCCGTTCTGGCGCTGGGGGTCGATACCCCGGCCATCATCGATGATCTCGATCCACAGGCCATCGGGCGCGCTGGACGTCCCGGTGACCACCCGCACCGTTTGCGCATCGGCATGCTGGATCAGATTGCTGAAACCCTCCTGCAGCAGGCGCAGGATGTGCAGGGCCGTGGGAGCCTGCAGCCAGGGCAGCGCGGGCAGCGGGGTGACCTCCCATTCCACCCGGATGCCGGCCTGGCGCAGCTGCGGCGCCAGGCGATAACGCAGATTGCCCAGCAGGCTGGGCAGGTCGCCGTCCACCGGTTCCAGCGAATCCACCGTCAACTTCAGATCGGCAATTGCCGCGCGCAGGGTGCGCAGCACCCCGGCATCCGCCTGACCTGCCCGCTCGCTGGCCGCCAGTGCCGTGCTCAGCTGGGCCCCGATGCCATCGTGAATCTCCCGCATCAGGCGCTGACGCTCCTCGGCCCGGGCCTGCTCCGCGGTGGCCGCCCGCAGGCGCGCATGGGTGGCCTCCAGCTCGCGCTGTCGATCGGCCACCCGCGCCTCCAGATCACGATTCAGTGCGGCGACTTCGGTCAGGGACTGCACGTAGCGGGCCATCAGCGCGATGATGAAACTGCCGCACATCAGCACGGCGCCGATCGGCCCCAGGAAAGGCCGCTCGATCGACAGCCAGCGCTGCTGTATCGACAGGTCGTACAGGTTCAGCACCAGATTGATCAGAAAGCCGCCCGCCAGCAGAACCTGGGGCAGGCCGGGGTCGCTCATGGCCCGCCGCAGCAGCACCACCCCGCCGATCACCGCGATCGGCGCCAGCACGGTGTAGATCGTCCCGGCGTGCTGGTAGGCATCCAGGCCCACGCCTGGCCAGGTCAGCAGGGTCACGCAGACCGCGGCGCCCAGCAGCGCCTTCTCCATCCAGCCACCGGGCCGGTTGTAGTAATGCAGCGCCAGCAGCAGCACCAGGCACATGGCCCAGGCC
>JBFJTN010000193.1:0-7024 GCA_041625325.1 Oceanococcus sp.
ATCTACAACAGCCGGGCGGATATCGACGCGGCGGTGGCGATCGCCCGTCGCATCCGGGAGTCCAGTTTCGAGATCGTCAAGGAAGTGTTGCGCTTCCTGTAGTCACCCGCGTTCTTTCAGCGCGGCCATTGGCAGGATGGGTTGCTCGCCGTTCTCCGGCTGCAGGGTGACATGGTCGATGCCGAACTCCTCGTGCAGCTCCTCGCGCAGACGCGTCAGCAGCCGGGGCCAGCCGGCCAGGTCCCGCACCACCACATGGGCGGACAGAGCCAGGGAGTTCGAGGACAGGCTCCAGATATGCAGGTCATGCACCGAAAACACATCGGGATCGGCGCCGGCCATGTGCTCGCCCACCCGGGCCAGGGACAGGCCGGCCGGCACTCCCTCCATCACCACATGCAGGGCTTCCAGCAGCAGGCGGGTGGAGGAGATCAGGATGACGCCGCAGATCAGCAGGGACAGCAGCGGGTCGATCGGCGTCCAGCCGCTCAGCCAGATCACCGCGCCGGCGGCCAGGGCGGCCACCGAGCCCAGCAGGTCGCCCAGCACGTGCAGCATGGCGCCGCGGGTGTTCAGGGTCTGCTCGCCGCGGTGCAGGATGTGCAGCACCAGCAGATTGATCAGCAGGCCGGCGCCCGCCACCAGCATCACCGACAGGCCGGCCACCGGCTGCGGCTCGCGCAGGCGGGCGATCGCGGCCACCCCGATGGCGGCGACCACCGCATACATGAACAGCACATTGATCAGTGCGCCCAGCACCTCGGCACGCTGCAGGCCAAAAGAGTATCGGCGGCTCGCGCCCCGACGGCTGAGCAGCGCGGCCGCCGCGCCCAGGCCCAGGGCCGCGGCATCCGTGGCCATGTGGCCGGCATCGCCGAGCAGGGCCAGGGAATTGGCCAGCAGGCCGCCGATCAATTCGACCAGCGCGAAACCGGCGGTCAGGAACAGGGCCAGCAGCAGGCTGCGGCTACTGGTGCTGGCATGGCTGTGCGCGCCCATGCAGTGAGATCTCCGGTCTGGATTGAAGCCCATATGCCCCGGGCAGGGGCTGCGCTGGCGCCGTCGTCCGGGTCGCAGCCCGGCGGCGCATGTACGTTACACTTTAAGGTAACAACCGGGCAGGATTCATGACGATGACGCCAGACAACAAGCCGTCCGCGCCGGATGATTTCACTCTGGCTGACGTCGATGTCATGGGCCAGGAGGATGCCGTTCCGCTGGTGGCCAATACGGCCCTGCGTGCCATCCTGCAGTCCCTGGGGACCGCGCCGAGCTTTCGCGAGTGCATGCGCGAATGCGCCCTCACCCTGCACCAGTGGACCCATGCCGATGGCGCCACCGTGTTTCGGCTGGCGACCGGTGGTCACGAACTGGAGCAGATCCACAGCGTGGGTTTCCCGCGCGAGATGACCGAGCGCAGCCAGCGTCTGCCCCTGTATGGCACCCTGACCGGCCTGGCCGTGCGCCAGAAACAACTGATCTTCAGCCAGCAGATTCCCACCGATGATCTGATCCCGGAAGACTACCGCCGGGACCTCGCCCTGGACGGCATGCAGACGGTGCTGGCGCTGCCCCTGCTGATGCATGCACAGGTGGTCGGCGCCATCACCCTGGCCTGGCGGCGCAAGCTGCACCTCTCCGAAGCGGATCGCGACCTGCTGATGAGCATCGGCTACGGCATTGCCATCGCGGTGGAACACGATCTGCGCGAATTCGAATCCACCCGCGACGGCCTGACCGGTCTGCTCAATCGGCGGGCCTTCGATCAGCGCCTGCCGGAACTGCGCAATGCCTGCCGGCGGGCCTCCTCGCCGCTGGCCCTGGCCATGCTCGATCTGGATGACTTCAAGATCTGCAATGACACCCATGGGCATCTGGTGGGCGACGAGATTCTGCGCACCACGGCGGGGCAGATCACCGCCAACATGCTGCTGGAACGGGGCGACGTGTTCCGGATCGGCGGCGAGGAATTTGTCCTGCTGCTGCCCAACTGCGGGGACGAGCAGGCCCTGGGCCTGGTCCACCGCATTGCCCGCACCGTGGCCAACCAGGAGTACAGCGGGCGCGATGGCGAGCGCTTTCATGTCACACTAAGCGCCGGGATAGCGCTCTACGATTTCGCGTCGTCAGAGCCGCTCAGCGAATTCTATGCCAGGGCCGATCAGGCCATGTATACCGCCAAGCAGACAGGAAAAAATCGCACCGTGCTGGCTTCCGGGGGGGAGCAGGATGGCTAGGAGCGCCGAAGGCGCCAGAAAGCCTTTTGATGCTGCGTTGTTCCAGGCCAAGGCCGGCCTGGTCGCGGTCGGCTTGCGCGATCTCATGCTCGGCGCCCTGGAAGGGCAGATGAAGGAGTTCGTCGCCAAGGCCGGCGAAATCGCCGCCGGCGAGGAAGGCGACCGGCGCGATGCGATGAACGAGCTGCGCAAGCGCGGCAAGCTCATGACCATGGTGCTGCTGGACGAAATCCGCAAGAACTTCGATCCGGACGCGGAACAACGTGCCATGCAGGCGACCATCAGCATCGCCTTCGAGGAACTGAGCCTGCAGGAGCCGGCCTCGCTGGACGAGAGCATCGCCATCACCAATGTCGGCAACCGGGCGGAATTGCTGTACGAGCATCAGTTGTGGGAGTTGCGCCAGCGCATGGAATGGTGGCGTGACGAGGACAACCCGCAGGTCTCGGACAAGTCGCTGGCCCCCTATGCCATCTGTCGCGCCTTTTTCGAGGCCATGCGTCAGGCCGAGGTCGACCAGGAGCTGCGCCTGACCCTGTTCTGGCAGTTCGACCGCCACGTGATGCGCAAGCTGCACGAACTCTACGAGATGCTGATCAAGGTCTTCGACGAGAACGGCCTGTATCCGCTGGCCCCGCCGTCCAAACCGGAGCAGAAGAAGCCGGCGCGCAAGGCGCGCCCGCGTGACCACGAAGTCCTCGAGGACGAGGACGAAGATGCCTGCGACGACGGCGGCGCGCCACGTCGCGCGGATGCCGACCCGCCATATGCGCCGCGTTACAGCGAGACTGGCCCGAGTCATGGCGGCGGTTACGCGCAGACCCTGGATCCGCAGACCTGGGAAATGATCAGCCAGATGGCCCAGCTGGCCGGACCGCCTGGCGCCCAGGGGGGCAGCGGGCCGGGCTGGCCTGCCGCGGGCGGCGGCGTTGCCGGCGGCGCAGGTTCCGGCGGTGGAGGAGTCGGTCCCGGGGGCGGAGGCCCAGCGTCCGGCGGTGGAGGGGGCGGTCCCGGAGGCGGAGGCGCAGCGTCCGGCGGCGGGGGCGTCAGCCCCGGAGACGCAGTTTCCGGCGGGGGAGGACTTGGCCCCGGCGGAGGCGCGGCGGCCGGTGCTGGTCCTGCTGCGGCGGCCGGCGCGGGTTCGGGCGCAGCTGCCGGAGCGGGTGGCGGCGCGGGTCCGGCGTCCGGCGCGGTCCCCGGCTATTCCGACAGCCAGCTGGCCCAGGACCTGGCCGCGCTGCTCAGCGGCCGTAGCGTCAGCGGCTGGGACCACGCCAGGCCCGAGGACCTGAGTTCCCGGGCCTCGGTGGTCGGCCGGGCCTTCAACCAGATCATCGCCGACCCGCACCTGGCGCGTTCGGTCAAGCCGCAGTTCGACAGCCTGCGCTTCGGCGTGCTCAAGACCGCCCTGTCCGATCCGACCTTCTTTCGCGATCCCGAGCACCCCCTGCGCGCGCTGCTCAACGAACTGGCCCTGATGGCCTCCAGCTCGCGCCTGTTCGGCGCCGCCGAGCTGGACCGTTTCGGTCAGATGCTCAGCGGGATGCAGGAGCAGTTCGCGGTCGATCCCAGTCGGGTGCGTGATGCGCAGGGCGAGCAGGACGCCGTATCCGACGAGGAGCTGAACCGCTTCCTCGACAGCCAGATGCAGGATCAGCGCAGCCGCCGCATGGCGCTGATCGAAAAATCCCGCCGGGTGGTCAGCGAGGAGCTGTGGTTGCAGACCGCGGCGCGCAATTGCTCGGAACCGCTGAAGCAGACCCTGTCGCAGTCCTGGGAGCCGATGATGGCGCTGCGCCTGCTGCGCCACGGGGTCAACAGCAGGTTGTGGAATGAAGGCATCGGGATGCTGCGTCGCATCGTCGATGCGGCCGATCCGCCCAGCGGCGGCTTCAACGCCAAGACCGACATCCCGGCCCTGGTGAATGAGTTCGCCCGGGATCTGAAAAGCGTCGGCATGGTCGGCGAGCGGGTCAGCAACCTCAAGGAGGCGCTGCAGAGCACGCTGCTGGAGGCACGCCAGACAGCGGCCGCGCCCGGTCAGGAGTCCGGTCGTCGGCTCAGCCCGCTGGGCGACGATCAGGACGAGCTGCTGGACATCGTGCTGGCGCGTTACGCCTGGTTCGAGCTGTATGACCGCGAGCGCGACACGGTGCGCTGGCTGCAGGCCAACGGCCGGGACAAGAGCGGCAGCCTGGCCTGCTTTACCGAGTTCCGCGGCGGCGGTGAGCTGCGCATGCCGGTGGCGGACTTCATCGAAGATCTGCGCCGCGGGGTCAGCGCGGCGGTGAACCCCAGCCCGCGCGCCCGCGCGGCCATCGACAAGCTCTGCGCCTGAGTCGCTAGTCCGCCGGCCGGTTCGGCGGCTCCTGTTCTTCCTCGTCCCAGTCGTCCGGGTGCAGGTCCTCCGGCGCGCGCGGGTCCAGTTCGAAGACCGCCGGCGTGGTGCGTGGCACGTCGATGTAGTGCTCCTTTTCCTCCGGCGCCACCGCCGCGCGCTTGGGCAGGCGGTAGAGGCCGAACAGCAGCAGGCTGGCATGGACGGCCGCGGTGTAATAGAACATCGAGCCGACGCCGAAGATGTTCATCAGCGGGGTGACCACCAGCGGGCCGACGACCGCGCCGATGGCGAAGACCAGCAGCAGGCCGGCGCTGGTCTCCACGTACTCATCCGCCTCGCAATGGTCGTTCGCATGCGCCGCGCACAGACCCCACAGCGGCATGGCGAAGGCGCCGAAGGCCATGCCCGCGGCGAGCAGGCTGAGCTGCGAGCTGGCGCCCACCCCGGACAGGGCCAGGCCGCTGATCGCCGCCAGGGCGGTCACCACGATGATGACCTTGCGCCGGTCGAAGCGGTCCGACAGCCAGCCCACCGGCCACTGGGCCAGCGCGCCGCCGCCGATCACCGCGCTCATGAACAGGGCCACGATGCTGACCGCATAGCCCTGGGCCTGGACGAAAACGGGGCCCATGCCCCAGAAGGCACTGTTGGCCAGGCCCACGGTCAGGACCCCGCCCACCGCCAGCGGCGACACCGCCATCAGCTTGCGCAGGTCCAGGTGTGCGGTAGGGATCGGGCGCGGCACCGGTGAGGTGGTCAGGGCTACCGGCACCAGCGACAGCGAGATCAGGATCGAGGCCAGCGCAAACAGGGAGAAGGCGAAAGGGTCGGCCAGGGTGAGCAGGGCCTGACCGGCAATGCTGGCGCCCAGGTCGATGATGCGATACACGCTCAGCACCTGGCCGCGATTGCGGTTGGTGGCCTTTTCGTTGATCCAGCTCTCGATGATCATCGTGACCCCGGCCAGGCACAGGCCAGTGACCCCGCGCAGCACGATCCAGGCCTCGGGCTTGAGCAGCAGGGCGTGGATCAGCGCGGTGGCCGAGGCGATCGAGGCCAGCGCGGTGAAAGCGCGCACATGGCCGACGTTGCGCACCAGGATCGGGGTGATGCGGCAGCCCACCATGTAGCCGAAGAAATACACCGAGAGCATCGCGCCGATCTGGTTCAGCGAGAAGCCCTCCAGATTCGCGCGCAGCGGCAGCAGGGTGATCTGCAGGCCGTTGCCCGCCATCAGGATGGCGGTGGCCAGCAGCAGGGCGGCGATGGTGACGATGGCTTGACGCATGAATCGGTCGCGATGTCTGGGCGGGCGGCGGGCCAGGGGGTGAATGCGGCGACGCGAACACCCGGCGGCAGGCGAAACGATACCGGTCCGCGTCGCACAAAGACACCGTGGGCAGAACCGGATGTGACAGCATCCCGTCACAGGAGTTCCGGCACGGCCGGCCGGGTGGACAAGCACCGACCGCTGCCGGTATATCTGCGCTCCCAGGCCCGGCCCGAAAAGGACCATGCGGATGAAACCGAAATTTTTCAAGGCGCTGCCCGGCGCCACATTGCTGCTCAGCGCGCTGCTCGGCGGCTGCGCTGCCCTGAGCCCCACCGCCGCACCCAGCCAGGAGGCCCTGCTGCCGGCCGGCTGGGATGCCGCCGTGGCCGGCAACCGTGACGTGAACGATCTGGCCTGGCGCTACCTGCAGCTGAGTCTGGCCACCAACCCCACCCTCAGCGCCCAGCTGGGCCTGGCCGGTACCGACAGTGACCCGACCCTCTACGCCCGCAGTCTGCCGGACATCTCCCCGCAGGCCCTGAATCGCGCGCATCAACGTCTGAGCGCGCTGCGCGAAGCCCTGATGGCGCTGGAGCCGGCCAGCCTGTCGCCGGAGGAGCAGGTCGACCGCCGCATCCTGCTGTCCAAGATCGGCCTGGACCTGCTCAGCCTGGGCGCGCTGGGCGAGGCGCGCAATCCGCTCAAGGCCATCGGCATGCTGGGTGAGGCCTACTCCGGCCTGCTGGTGCGCGAGTCCGCGCCGCTGGGCCAGCGCCTGCGCAGCCTGCACAGCCGCTGCCGTGCCACCCCGGCCTATCTGGCCCAGCTGCAGCAGAACTTCAGCCCCGAGACGGTGCGCCCCACCGGGCCGCAGAAGCAGCTGGTCAGCCCGCGTCTGCAGGGTCTGGCCAGCGAGACCGGCATGCTGCGCAAGCTGGCCCCGGAACTGGCCGCCCAGGCCCAGCTCACCTTCGGCCACCGCCGCGCGCTGGCCGCCGACTGCGCTGCCGCCGCCGATGCCATCCAGGCCTTCGACAGCTGGTTCCAGGAGAGCGTGGCGCCGCGCCCGGACAGCGACTGGCGCCTGGGCCCCGGCCTGTACCAGCGCAAGTACGCCCTGTACATGGACTACCCGCTGGGGCCGCAGGAACTGCTGGCCACCGCGCAGCGCAG
>JBFJTN010000194.1:0-6999 GCA_041625325.1 Oceanococcus sp.
ACAGCCCTCCGGCGCTGGTCGAGGTGCGGGGCGAGGTGGTCATGCCGCGGGCCGGCTTTGCCCGGCTGAACGAAAGGCTGGCCGCCGAGGGCGGCAAGACCTTCGTCAATCCTCGCAATGCGGCCGCCGGCGCCCTGCGCCAGCTGGATCCCGGGATCACGGCGCAGCGTCCCCTCAAGTTCTTTGCCTATGCGCTGGGCGCCCGCCGGGGCTGGCCGGACAGCGTGCAGCTGGAAGATCACATCCTGCTGATGCGGCAGCTGGGGGACTGGGGCTTCGTGGTCACGGAACTGCTGCAGGAATGTGCCGACGAGGCGGCCTGTCTGGCCTATTACGAAGCCATGCAGTCGCGCCGTGACGGGCTGGATTTCGATATCGACGGGGTGGTCTACAAGGTCAGTCAACTGGCCCTGCGGGAAGAGCTGGGACAGGTGGCCCGCGCGCCGCGCTGGGCGATCGCGCACAAGTTTCCGGCCGAGGAAGCGGTCACCACCCTGAATGATGTCGAGTTCCAGGTCGGTCGTACCGGGGCGCTCACCCCGGTGGCGCGGCTGGAGCCGGTTTTCGTCGGCGGGGTGACCGTGAGCAACGCCACCCTGCACAACATGGACGAGCTGCGCCGCAAGGACGTGCATATCGGCGACCGGGTGGTGGTCCGGCGGGCCGGCGACGTCATTCCCGAAGTGCTGCGGGTGCTGCCCGAGCAGCGGGGCGAGGTCCGTGCGGTGGCGCTGCCCACACACTGCCCGGTCTGCGGTTCCGAGGTGGAACAGGCCGAAGGCGAGGCGGTGGCGCGTTGCAGCGGCTCCCTGATCTGTGCCGCGCAACGACGTGAGGGTCTCAAGCATTTCGCATCCCGGCGGGCGATGGACATCGAGGGCCTGGGCAGCAAGCTGATCGATCTGATGGTGGATGCCGAACTGCTGCACACCCCGGCCGACATCTACCGCCTGGATGTGGACACCGTCGCGGCACTGCCGCGGATGGCGGAGAAATCCGCGCAGAATCTGATCCAGGCCGTCGAAGCCAGCAAGCAGACCAGCCTCGCGCGCCTGCTGTTCGCGCTGGGGATTCGTGATGTGGGCGAGGTGACGGCCGCCCAGCTGGCCGAGGAGTTCGGCGACATCGAGCCTCTGATGAGCGCTGATCTGGAGCGCCTGATCCAGGTGCCGGATGTCGGCGAGGTGGTGGCCACGCGGATCCGGCATTTCTTTGATGATGCGCGCAATCGCGAGCTGATCGCGCAGCTGCGCGCGCTGGGACTCAGCTGGCCGGTGCCCAGGGCGCGTCCGCAGCAGGGGCCCCTCATGGATCAGAGTTTCGTGATCACGGGCACCCTGGAGGGCATGACCCGGGATGAGGCCAAGGCGCGCATCATCGACGCGGGGGGGCGGGTGAGCAGCGCCCTGTCGGCCAGGACGGATTTCCTGCTGGCCGGAGAGAAGGCCGGTTCCAAGCTGCAGAAGGCGGAAAAGCTGGGGGTGCCGGTGATCGACCTGGTGGCCCTGGAGAAGATGCTGCGCGGCTGAGGGCGCCGGCCTTCAGTCGAGTTCGACGGTGCGCGGGCCGAACAGGCGCCAGCTGAGCATCACGCCAGCCAGCCAGTAGTGGCGCTCCTGCACCAGTGGGCTGGCCCGAAATTCCGCCCGTTCCAGATTGTCGTAGGCGGCGTAGCTGTACAGGCCCAGGCGCCCGCGCAGCAGGACCCAGGCGGTTTTCAGGCGCCAGCCGCCGAACCCCCCGGCCGCGTCGAATGCGGGCCTCTGTGGCAGGGCAAATTCCTCGGCAACATCGTAGTAATAGCCATGGTAGCGGCCATTGGCGAAGACCGGCCCCGCGTCCAGCCGCCACTCCGAACTGTGATCGGCCCGCAGCTCGTTCTTCCATTTCAGGCTGATCTGCGGCTGGCTGACCCAGCCGATGAACTCCGCGCGCCGCAGATCGGTGGCGATCACGCCGCGCAGCAGCCATTCCGGATAGATCCGCCAGTTGTCGTGATGCCACAGCTTCCAGCGCAGCGCGGGACCCATTTCCACGCTGCTCAGCAGGTTGGGCATGCCCGCGCGGATGGACAGATCTTCGCTGTCCACCGGCAGCGAGCCCGAGCCGGACAGGCGCAGGGCCAGCGTGCTGGAGCGGTTCAGGGCGAGCTCCGCGCCGTTGCGGCCCAGGCGGAAATCCCGGCTTTCGATGGAAAAGCTGGGCAGGGGCAGGGTGAGCTGACGCCGGTCACTGGCGCCGCGATAGGCAGGAAAGGACAGGGTGGCCAGGCCGATGCCGGCATCCCAGGTCATGGATTTGGCCCAGGCCTGCGGGATGGCCAGCGCAGCCAGGACGAACAGCAGCAGGCCGCGCACTCAGGCTGCGCGGGCGGAGATCGACAGCGCGTGGATATCCCGGCCCATCATCTCATCCAGGGCAGCGTAGACCATGCGGTGACAGGCCAGCGGGGGCTTGCCGGCGAAGGCCTGCGAGACCAGTTCCACCCGGTAGTGACCGGCCCCGGAACGGGCGCCAGCATGGCCGGCGTGCAGGTGGCTGTCGTCCCGGATCTCCAGATGGCTGGGCTGGAAGCTGTCCTGCAGCAGTCGTCGCATCTTCTCGATGCGCTCGGCCGGCGGGGTTTGCGGCGCGCTCATGGGAGCACCGCCTTGAACGGCCGCACGGTCACCTGCGCGTAGACACCGGCGGCGCGGTAGGGGTCCGCTTCGGCCCAGGACTGCGCGGCTTCGAGGTCGGGGAATTCCGCGACGATCAGACTGCCGGTAAACCCTGCCTCACCGGGGTCGGCGGCGTCCACCGCGGGAAATGGCCCGGCCAGCAGCAGACGACCCTGCTCGCGCAGCAGGTGCAGGCGATCCAGGTGTGCCTCGCGCACGGACAGACGCCGGGCCAGGCTGTCCGGCACATCGGTGCCGACGATGGCGTACCACATCAGCTGCTTTCCTTTGGCAGGTAATCGGACACGAAGGGCAGGTGGGCGAACATGAAGACCAGCATCAGGGCGGTGAATCCGAAGGTCTTCACCAGCGCCCACATCTCGTCGCTCAGCGCCAGCGCCAGGACCACGTTGAGGGCGGCGCAGAAGACGAAGAACAGGGCCCAGGCGACATTGATGCGGCGCCACAGCGGCGCCGGCAGTTCGATGACGGACTTGCCCAGGCGCTGCATGATCACCGCCTCGCCGATGAAATGGCTGCCGGCCAGGACCAGCGCGAAGATCAGATACACCGCTGTCGGCTTGAACTTGATGAACAGCGGATCGTTCACGCTCAGGGTCAGCCCGCCGAGGACCAGCGCCACCACGGCGGTGCCGAAGTGCATGCGGTGCAGGCGTCTTTCGGCCACCAGGTACCAGGCCACCAGGGCGAACAGGGACACGATCAGCACCATGGTGCCGAAGTAGATGTCCCGCCAGAGAATGGCGCCGAGAAAGGCCAGCGCCGGAACCGAATCAATCCATTTGCTCATGCGCCCATTATACTGTCCGGCTTTTGCGCGTACCCAGCCATGGCCGCCGAGTATTTTGAAGTCCATCCCGAGAATCCGCACGGGCGGCAGATCCGCCAGATCGTGCAGCGCCTTCGCGAGGGCGCGATCATCGCCTACCCGACGGACTCCTGCTATGCCTTTGGCTGCCACATCGGCGACAAGGAGGCAGTCGAGCGCATCCGCCGCATCCGCGCGCTGGACAAGCACCACAACATGACCCTGGTCTGCCGCGAGCTGGCCGAGATCGCCACCTACGCGCGGGTCGACAACTGGCAGTTCCGCATGCTCAAGCATGTGACGCCCGGGCCCTATGCCTTCATCCTGCAGGCGACCCACCAGGTGCCGCGCCGTCTGCAGACCGGCAAGCGCAAGACCATCGGCGTGCGGGTGCCGGACAACGTCATCGCCCAGGCGCTGCTGGCCGAACTGGGCGAGCCCATCCTCAGCTGCACCGCGCAGTTGCCGGGCGAGGAGCAGCCGGCCAACGAGGCCTGGGACATTCGCGACGCCCTGCACCAGGAACTGGACCTCATCATCGATGGCGGTCCCTGCGGCCTGGAACCGACCACGGTCGTCGACCTCAGCGAGAGCGAGGCCCGGGTGCTGCGGGAGGGCAAAGGGCCACTCGGCCCACTTGGTCTGTAAAGCCACCGTATAATCGCGCGCTGATTTCCCGCCTCAGGTCCCATGTCCGCCCCTGCCAAGCCCGTTCTGCTCTCCGGCATCCAGCCTTCCGGTCAACTCACGCTGGGCAACTACATCGGAGCGATCCGCAACTGGGTCAATCTGCAGGCGGATTACGACTGTCTGTTCCTGCTGGTCGATCTGCATGCCATCACCGTGCGCCAGGACCCGGCGGAACTGCGCCGCCGTTGCCGCGAGTTTCTCGGCCTGTACATCGCCTGCGGCATCGACCCGGAGCGCAACACCCTGTGCGTGCAGTCGCAGGTGCCCGGTCACTCCCAGCTGTCCTGGATCCTAAACTGCTACACCATGATCGGCGAGCTGAACCGGATGACCCAGTTCAAGGACAAGTCGCGCAAGAATACCGACAACATCAATGCCGGGCTGTTCAGCTATCCGGTGCTGATGGCCGCCGACATCCTGCTGTATGACACCGCCCTGGTGCCGGTGGGCGATGACCAGAAGCAGCACCTGGAACTGACCCGCGATGTGGCCCAGCGCTTCAACGGCGTGTATGGCGAGGTGTTCCGGATTCCGGAGCCCTACATCCCGCCGGTAGGCGCCCGCATCATGGGTCTGCAGACGCCGGAAGCCAAGATGTCCAAGTCGGACGACAATGAAGGCAACGGCATCTACCTGCTGGATGAGCCCAAGCGCATCGCCAAGAAGATCAAGCGGGCGGTGACCGATTCCGGCAGCGAGGTGCGCGCGGCGCCGGACAAGCCAGGGGTCAGCAATCTGCTGAGCATATTCTCCGCGGTCACCGGCCGCAGCGTGGCCGAGCTGGAGGCCGAGTACGGTGATTCGGGCTATGGTCGATTCAAGGGCGACCTGGCGGATGCGGTGGTGGCCTTCATCGAGCCCGTGCAGGAACGCTACCGCGCCCTGCAGGAGGATCCGGCCCAGCTGGATGCGATTCTGGCCCGCGGTGCCGAACGGGCACGGGCACGGGCCGACTCGAAACTGCGCGCGGTACACGACGCGCTGGGCTTTCTGCTCTAATGGCCGCATGAGCGACGCTGCCCCCACGGCCGAAGATGTCCGCGCCATCGCCCAGGTGGCGGGGCAGCCCTACAGCGAGCTGCCGCAGGACCTGTATATCCCGCCAGATGCCCTGGAGGTGTTTCTCGAGACTTTCGAGGGGCCGCTGGATCTGCTGCTCTACCTGATTCGCCGGCAGAACCTGGACATCCTGGATATCCCGGTGGCGCTGATCACCGAACAATATCTCGAATACATCCGCCTGATGGATCATCTGCGTTTCGATCTGGCGGCCGAGTATCTGGTGATGGCCGCCTGGCTGGCGGAGATCAAATCGCGGGTGCTGCTGCCCAAACCGCCCTCGGAGGAGGGCGAGGACGCCAGCGATCCACGCGCCGAACTGGTCCGCCGTTTGCAGGCCTATGCCGAGGTGCAACAGGCGGCGCTGAATCTGGATGAGTTGCCGCGCATGCACCGGGATGTCTTCCCGGCGCGTGCCGAGCCGATGCAGTTCGATGCGCCCAAGGCACCGCCGCCGGAGCTGCGCGAGCTGCTGGTCGCCTTCAGCGAACTGCTGCAGCGGGCGGAACTGCTGTCGTCGCACAAGATCACCGCCGAACCCCTGTCGGTGCGCGAGCGCATGAGCCGGGTGATCGAGCGCCTGTCCGAGCTCAAGCAGGTTCAGCTGCTGGATCTGTGGGATGTGGGCGAGGGGCGCAAGGGGCTGCTGGTGACCTTCCTGGCCACCCTGGAGCTGGTGCGCAACGGTCTGCTGCAGCTGCATCAGGATGGGCCTTATGCCGCCATCACGATCCGGCTGGCCGGGGCGGGGCAGGCATGAGCAAGACGGATCCCAAGGAAATCATCCGGGCGTTGTTGCTGGTGGCCGACGTGCCACTGACCGTGCGACGGATCGAGCAGCTGCTGGGCGACGACCGGGCGCTGAGCGCGCGGCAGATTCGCGAGGCCATCATGCAGTTGCAGCAGGAGATGTCGGGTTCCAGCGTCGAACTGGTGGAGGTGGCCAGCGGATATCGATTGCAGGTGCGCAAGGAGATGGCGCCCTGGGTCAGTCGTCTGTGGGATGACAAGCCACAGAAGTATTCGCGGGCCCTGCTGGAGACCCTGGCGCTGATCTGCTACCGCCAGCCGCTGACCCGTGGCGACATCGAGGAGATTCGCGGGGTGACCCTGTCGGCGAACATCCTCAAGACCCTGTTCGAGCGCGAATGGGTGCGTGAGGTTGGTCACCGAGAAGGCCCGGGACGGCCGGCGCTGCTCGCCACCACGCGGCAGTTCCTGGACGATCTGAACCTGCGCTCTCTGGAAGATCTGCCGCCGCTGCCGGAACTCACCGACCCGGAAAAACTTGAAGCCGCCCTGGTGCGCCTGGCGCCGAAGGACCAGGTGATGGACATCCACTTGCAGCTGGCCGCCGAATCCGAAGCGGTCGAGGAGCCGGCCGAACAGGCCGAAACAGAGTCTGATGAAGAAGACAGCGCCGCGAGCGACGCGGACATCCCGGCCCGGCCGGCCGACCAAACAAGCCACTGAGGCCGCTCCCGAGCGGTTGCAGAAGTTCCTCGCCCAGCACGGCTACGGTTCACGCCGGCAGGCGGAGGACTGGATTCGGGCGGGGCGCCTGAAGGTCAACGGCCAGCCCGCGGAGCTGGGCCAGAAGGTGGGGGCCCAGGACCGTATCAGCCTGGACGGGCGGCGGCTGAAGTTCACCGTCATGGCGGACCAGACCATCCTCTATCGCAAGCGGGTCGGCGAGATCGTCAGCCGCAAGGATCCGCAGGGTCGGCCGACGGTTTTCTCGCGCCTGCCGCGCCTGCAGGG
>JBFJTN010000195.1:0-6999 GCA_041625325.1 Oceanococcus sp.
ACCTTGGCTTCGCGTCGCGACCGGAACCATTCCATCGACAGGCACTCGTCGCGGAATTTTCCGTTGAAGGACTCGTTGGTCCCGTTTTGCCACGGCTTTCCTGGGTCGACGTGCGCAGTGTCGAATTCCTGCTCAATGACCCATCTCAAGACGGCGGTGGCTACGAATTCCGGCCCGTTGTCACTGCGAATGAAGTGTGGGGCGCCGTGCATCGAAACCAGTCGGCTGAGCACGTCGATGACACGGTGAGACCGGATGCTGCCAGCAACATCGATGGCCAGGCATTCTCTGGTGAACTCATCGACGATAGTGAGGCACTTGAGCTGCTGGCCGTTGGCACACGCATCGAAGACAAAGTCGTAAGCCCAAACCTCGTTTGCACGCGTCGGCGCCAGCGGCCGCGGGCGGTTACCTGCAGCGCGCCGCCTGCGTCGCTTCTTCGGCACCTGCAGGCCAGCCTTGCGCCAGATCCGATAGCAGCGGTCTGGCCCCATCGCAAAGCCCTGGCGCCCGAGAAACACCTGAACGCGGCGATAACCGTATCGGGGATACATCGCAGCCAGCTGCTTCATGGCGTCCATGATCGGAGCATCCTTGGCATCCATCCTCGATGGGTAGCTCAATGCCGAACGCGCCACCGACATCAGCGCGCAGGAGCGGCGTTGCGACAGGCCGCGGTCCACCAGGTGGCCGACGGCCCGTCGCCGCTGCTGCGCGCTCAGTATTTTCCCCGGATGACGTCCTTCATCGCATCGATCTCAAGGTCGCGCTCCGCCAGAAGCTTCTTCAATCGCGCGTTCTCCTTCTCGACCGCGCGCAGCTGCCGCACGTCGGCAGCTTCCATCTCGCCAAACTTCTTGCGCCACCCGTATATCGTCTGCTCGCTGACGCCGTGCGCCTTGGCGACCTCGGCGACAGGTTTGGTATCCGCCTCGCGGAGTATCCGCACCATCTGCTCTTCGGAAAATCGACCCTTTCTCATGGGCTCCTCTCATGTCTGAGGAGGCCATCGTCTCAACTTTCAACTGGTCCGAAAATCCCAGGGCAGGTCACTCGACTATGAGGATGATCACTAATGGCCATGCACAATCCCCCACACCCCGGCGAGTTCATTCGAGAGGTCTACCTTGAGCCCTTTGAAATCACTGGCCGGCAACTCGCCGCAAAGCTTGCTGTGTCGCCATCCACGCTCACTCGTGTGTTGAATGGCAGCAGTGGCATCAGCTCAGAAATGGCGCTTCGTCTCTCCAAGGCTCTGGGCCGTAGCCCGGAAAGCTGGCTCACGATGCAAGACAACTATGATCTATGGCACGCCCGAAAGTCCGTCAATTTGGACGCGGTGGAAAAAGTTGAGTTTCGGGCAGCTTAACGCCGTTTCGAAGAGCAGTTTTGTCTGGCGTTCTGCCCATCGGTGCATGTCAGAAACGGCCGAGTGTCGAGCGCCTAGCATGTCCTTGCAGAGGACAGTTGACCCGCCACCTGCCTTCGCTCCTGCAAAGCCAGCCATCGCCTCAAATGCCGCTGATCGCGGGCGATGTGCACCAACTTGGGTGCTCTGCCAGTATTAACGCTTTTGCAGGGGTTGAATGCCTGCCTTGGTGAGCTGTCGATTGGCATATCCGGCTGTTGCGACTTGCATGCCCTAAGAAAGAATCATTTCAAGTTCGTTATTGCTGATCTCAAGATGAAACCGACCTGAGAACTGCTTGTTTCTCTTGACCAGCCTGAAACCCAGGCGCTCATAAAGTCTCTGTGCATTGGGGTTGTTCGGGTCCACGTCGAGACTCATAAGCCGGTAGCCTTTGCTTCGCGCCACGCGCTCATGGTGAGCCAGCAGTCGCGACCCAATTCCGGCGCCTCGAACGCCTTCCTTGACCCCGAGATTACAGATATACATCTCCTTGAGGCCCGGTGTCCGCAGTACGCTGGAGCTATGTCGGGTTCTCGCAACTACCCGTATTCCGGTCCTCAGCCCGTAAAACCTGAATATGTTGATTGCGGTGCCTAAGCACATGCGCAGGTAGTCAGTGAAGTTGTAGAAGGATCCGGTGCCCACCACCTCACCATCCTGCTTTACGGCCAAGGCGAGATTCCGATAGCCACAGAAACCACGACCAGAGCGATATTCGAAGACGATGAAGTCCAGTGCTTGCTTGTCGTCAGTCTCGAACATGAAGTCAAAAATTTCCGGGCCGGCGCTGTAGGCCATTTTCGCGATGTTCTGAGCATCATCAACGAGGGCGTGGGCAATTTTGATGTCCAAGGTCTTCTCTAAATCGTGGTTCTCCATGTGCTCGAACCTTATGCCGAGGCTTGGTTACACTGCAATCTCTACGGCACTATGGCGTCAGGCAAGGGCGCGCGTGAGCCTTCACCTTTCGGGAGCGATTCATGCCCGATAACGCCTTGCAGGTGACGGTTGACCCGCCTCCCACTTTTGCTACTGCACAAGCGGGTGTCGCCTCAAACGCCCCAGCACTCAGGTGTCGGGCATCAGTGCGCAGGCCGAAGCTGCGTTGGGGAGCCTGGCCCAGGGAGAATTCGGGAGTAGACACGTGACAGTTTTCAGCATTTCTCTGATTTTGGCGGTGTTTTTCTGCGCTCTCGTGACCGGGTTCCTGTTTGCGTTCGCGGTTGTTGCAATGCCGGGCTTGAAATCCCTCAGCGACGCTGAATTTGTCCGGGCGTTCCAGGGCATGGACGGCATTGTCCAGAGTAACCAGCCGCTTTTTGTCGTGACTTGGCTCGGGTCGATCGTTTCGGTCCTCGCGAGTGCAGGATTGGGGATCTTTCATCTCGGTGGCTTGGATCGACTGCTTCTGCTGGCAGGTGCTGTGGTTTACATTGTCCTGGTTCAGGTTCCAACGTTTCGAATCAACATACCCCTCAACAACTTCATTCAGTCTCTCGATGCGGCATCCATGACCGACGACGATTTGGAGCATGCGCGACAACGATTCGAACCCAGGTGGAACCGGTGGAACAACGTACGCTCATTGTGTTCATGTGCTGTAGTTGCCGTGCTCATCCTTGTGCTGTATCGGCTATAAGTCGGAGCGTAGATAGTGGCGATGTCACCCGGCCAATCCTTGCCCCGGAGATCTGCCCCGACGCCCATTGCTGCGGCCGCATGAACGGGGGTTGCCTCATACGTCGCTGAACTCAGGCGTTGGTTTTCAAGGGCTGAAATGTGAGTGGAAAGTCGAAGCGTTCAATGCAGTTCCGGGTATCGCTCCGCGATGTGAGGCCCGAGATCTGGCGCGCCATCGAAGTGCCCGATAGCTATTCGTTCTGGGATCTCCACGTCGCCATCCAGGACGCCATGGGGTGGCTCGACTGTCACTTGCATCTATTCCACGTCAGGCGAGGCCGGAGCAGGGCCACGACGGCCATCGGCATCCCGGATGAGCTTCGAGATGACATCATCCCCGGTTGGGAGGCGAAGCTGACTGACTGGTTTACGGAAGTTGGGGCGACGGCGGAGTATCTGTACGACTTCGGCGACGGCTGGGAGCACGATATACAGCTCACGGGTATCGTATTGGCTTCGCCAGGGCGAAAGCGGCCCCGATGCACAGGCGGTGCCATGGCCTGCCCGCCGGAAGATTGCGGTGGGCCCTATGCCTACGAGGACCTCGTCGGCCAGCTGGATGACCCGTCAACCGAGGAACACAAGGGACTCCTGGCGTGGGTGAAAGATCATCCCGGCAATCACTGGCCTTTCGAACCGGCGCGGTTCGATCCTGACCAGGTTGTCTTCGATGATCCGGCATTGAGATTCAAGCGGGCCTTCGGCGAGCGGTAGTGGCCTGACGGCTGGCCAGGCGTTGCAGGGCGCGTCTGAACACCGGCGTTGAGCCGGAAAAGAACAGGTATTCATAGAAGGTGAGGATCATGACAAGGACAACTTATGCGTTGGCGCTGGCTTGCTGTCTGGCCGCATCAGCGCTGGCACCGGCTGCGGTGCACGCCGCGACGAAGGGCAAGGTGCTCTTTGTCGCATCGAATCTGCTCGACATGGGCGATCCCGAGAAGCACGACGCACGCAACAACCTGTGGGAGTATGCGCCGCCCTACCATGTCTTTCTGATGCACGGTTACGAGGTGGATTTCGCGTCACCTGAAGGTGGCCGCGTGGAGTTCATGATGGACCCGCTGGGCATCAGCAGCTACGCCATCAGGTATCAGAACTTTCTGGGCAAGGCCGAGAACACGCTGAAGCCCGCTCAGATCGATGCCTCCCGCTATCTGGCCGTATATGTCGGCGGCGGCTACGGCACCCTGTTTGACGTTGCATCGAACGAGGACTTGATGAGCCTGATCGGTGACATTTACGAGCAGGGCGGTGTCGTGGGGGGCAGCGGGCATGGTCCTGGCGGCTTTGCCAACGCCAGGCTGGGGCAGGGCGGCTATATGGTCGATGGCAAGCGGGTGGCCGGTTTCCCCAACTCGACGGAGCGCTCCAAGCCCTGGGCCAAACAGGGCAGCCTGCTGCCCTTTCTGGTGGAGGATCAGCTGCGCAAGAACGGTGCCCGGGCCGAAAACAAGGAAACCTTGCCCGACAAGCATGCGGTGGTTGTCGATCAACGCATTGTGTCAACGATGTTTTTGCCGTCGGCGGCCTTGGTGGCCGAGGAAATGGTGCGGCTGCTGGAGTCGCGAGAGCCCTGATGCCGGGCCGGGGCGACTGGGCGCCCGGCGCATCGTTTCCGCGCAGGGCTGACCCGCCGCCTGCCCGGGGTCTCGCGCCGGCGGGCGTCACCGCCTATGGGGCCGGCCCCGGGCGCGTGTGGACATGATCATCCGTGCCTTCAGTCCGGATGATGAAGCCGCGGTTGTGGCCCTGTGGCAGGACTGCGATCTGCTGCGACCGTGGAATGATCCTCATCGGGATATTCGGCGCAAGCTCACGGTGCAGGCGGAGCTGTTCCTGGTCGCGCAGCAGGGTGCGGACATCGTGGGAACGGTGATGTGCGGCTATGACGGACATCGCGGCTGGGTCAACTACCTGGCGGTCGGCCCGCAGCAGCGGAACAAGGGACTGGGTCGGCGCCTGATGCAGGCCGCGGAAGCCGCCCTGCAGGCGCTGGGCTGCCCCAAGCTCAATATCCAGGTGCGCGAAAACAACGCAGGGGTCCTGGCCTTCTACCGGAAGCTGGGCTACTCGGTCGATCCGGTGGTCAGCCTGGGCAAGCGTCTGATACCGGCCCCGTCACCCTGATCGGGACGGGTGATGCGCCGCGGCGAGCGGGGCGATCCGGCAGGTCGGCTGCGGCGGCCTGCCGAATGCTTTGCCCGGGGCGCGGCGGCGAAGAATCCCGCTCAGAAGTTGTCTTCGGCCAGCTCCGTCAGTGAAGCGGCGCCGGATCGGATCTGGGCCATCAGGGCTGCCGTTTCCGGGTACAGGCGGGCGAAATAGAAGCGCGCGGTGATCAGCTTGCCCCGGTAGAAGTCCGCATCTGCGCCGGAAGCATTCTCAAGCGCCTCGTGGGCGATGCCGGCGGCGAAGCACCAGGAGAAGGAGAACACCAGGTGGCCGATCAGCCGCAGGTAGGGCACCGCGGCGGCGCCGACTTCCTCGGGGTTCTTCATCGCCCGGGCGCCCACCTCCATGGTCAGGGCCTGCACGTCCGCGGCCAGCTTCGCCAGCGGTTCGCTGAATTCCTTCATGTCGGCGCTGTCGCCGTGACGGGCCACCACATCCTGGATCACCTTGCCGAACTTCATCAGGCTGGCGCCGCCGTTGGCCAGCACCTTGCGGCCGAGCAGGTCCAGGGCCTGGATCGTGTTGGTGCCCTCGTAGATCATGTTGATGCGGGCATCCCGCACGCATTGCTCCAGGCCCCACTCCCTGATGTAGCCGTGGCCGCCGAGCACCTGCATGGCCAGGGTGGTGGATTCGTAGCCGTTGTCGGTGATGAAGCCTTTGACCACCGGGGTGAGCAGGGAGACCATCTCGGCATTGTCCTTGCGCACGCCCTCATCGGGGTGGCCGAACTGGCGGTCGATGGCCAGGCCGGCCCAGTAGGTGAAGGCCCGCGCCGCCTCGACGTAGGCTTTCTGGGTCAGCAGCATGCGCCGCACATCGGGGTGCACGATGATCGGGTCGGCCGGCTTGTCCTTGCGCTGCGGGCCGGACAGGGAGCGCCCCTGCAGGCGTTCCCGGGCATAGGCCAGCGAGTTCTGGTAGGCGAACTCGGCCAGTCCCAGGGATTGCATGCCGACCCCCAGCCGGGCGGCGTTCATCATCACGAACATGGCGTTGAGGCCACGATTCTCCTCGCCGACCAGCCAGCCACGGGCGCCGTCCAGGTTGATCACGCAGGTGGCGTTGCCGTGGATGCCCATCTTGTGCTCCAGCGCGCCGCAGCTCAGGCCGTTGCGTTCGCCCGGGCGGCCCTGCTCATCGGGCAGGAACTTCGGGACCACGAACAGCGAAATGCCCTTGGTGCCGGCCGGGGCGTCCGGCAGGCGCGCCAGGACGAGGTGCACGATGTTGTCCGCCATGTCGTGCTCGCCGGCGGAGATGAAGATCTTGGTGCCGGTGATCGCGTAGCTGCCGTCGCCCTGCGCTTCGGCCCGGGTCTTGAGCAGGCCCAGGTCCGTGCCGCAGTGGGCCTCGGTCAGGCACATGGTGCCGGTCCATTCACCGGAGACCAGCGGGGGCAGGTAGAGCTGCTTCTGCTCCGCCGTGCCGAAGGCGTGCAGGGCGTTGTAGGCACCATGCGACAGGCCCGTGTACATGGTCCAGGCCTGATTGGCCGAGTTGAGCATCTCCATGAAGGCGTTGTGCACCACATGGGGCAGGCCCTGGCCACCGTATTCGGGGTCGGCGCCCAGGGCCGGCCAGCCGCCTTCCACGAACTGACGATAGGCTTCCTTGAAACCGGTCGGGGTGGTCACGCTGTGGTCCGGGTTCAGGGTGCAGCCCTCGCTGTCGCCCACCGCATTGAGCGGCTGCAGCACCTCGCTGCAGAAGCGGCCGGCCTCCTCCAGCAC
>JBFJTN010000196.1:0-6945 GCA_041625325.1 Oceanococcus sp.
CTCCTGGGGCAGAAACTGCTGGCTTGGGCCGTGGATGACCACGAGGTCCGCATCGCGTGGCACCTCGCGGCCCAGTCGGGCCGGGCTGAGGTAGAGCACCTTGTTGTTCAGCGAGCGCACCAGCTCGCCGAAGGTGCGGGCGGCGTCGGGCGCCTCGGGGCCGGCATCGCGGTCCGGACGTTCGCCGTGCTCGTGGGTGAAGTAGATCGTGCGCCGGCTGCGGGCGAGCTGGGACAGCCGCTGGCGCATGACGTGATCCAGCTCACGCAGGCGTCGGCGCGCGTCGGCATAGTCCTCGCCGATCTGCCAGCTCTCATGACGCTCGCCGGCGATCAGGGTGATGGTGCCGTTGCGGTTGACCTTGAGCGACTTGGCCAGGTCGAACTCCAGCTCCTGGTCGGTGCGCCGCACGGCGACGCCGTGGTCCTGCAGGGCGTCGAAGTAGCTCTGCAGCTGGCCCAGCACCGGGCTCTGCTTTTCGAAGAAGAGCAGGATTTCCAGCGGCAGCTCGGAGGATTGCACCAGCGCCAGGGTGGCCGGGCTGGGCGTGGAAGGCGCCTGATGGGCCAGATCCACCCGCCAGTCGCTGCGCTGCAGGGCAAAGTTGAACAGCGCGAGGGCGGTCACGGCCAGCGACAGGATCAGACCGCTGCTGGCGGCTTCGCCCACACGCGGGGCCTCCACGAAGCCCGAGCGCCGGGCGGCGCGGGCCGCCAGTGCCAGGGCCAGCAGGCTCGCCAGCGCGAGCAGGAGCAGCACCAGGCCGGCGACCAGGCTGATGGCGGCCCATTCGTCGTCGCGGCGCTGCCAGGCCAGTCGCGATGCCGTGTACAGCAGGCCGGCCAGCAGGATCGCGGCATCGGCCATCAGCAGGCCGTTGAGCAGCGGCGCCGCGGCCGGGCAGCGTCGCCGCGCCATGACATGGCCGGCGGCGCCGACCAGCAGCATCGCCCCGGCGGCGATCCGCAGCAGTTGTGCGACGGGGCCATCGGGAAACAGGCGCTCGGCCAGATAGAGCAGCACCGGTGCGAGCAGCACGAGCAGCGTGGGCCAGGGCGACAGGGCGCGGGTCAGCGTCATGTCAGTGACTCCAGCGCTGCAGCAGCAGGGTCAGGCTGGCCGCCAGCAGGGCGAGGTAGGTCAGCGACAGTTCGTAGAGGATGGTCGACAGCTTGATGATGCCGCGCGCAAAACTCATATGGTGCTGCATCATCAGGTCGAGATAGGCAATCACCTCGCCCAGCACGCCTTCCACCGCGCCGGCCAGAAACCAGCAGATGAACAGCAGGGTGACCAGGGCGGCGCCCAGCACGGCGGCCAGGACCTGGCTGCTGACCAGCGCCGAAGCCAGGGTGCCCAGGGCGATGACCACGGCGCCCAGCAGGGCGAGCCCGAGATAACCGGCGCCCAGATGACCCGGCGTGATGCTGCCGTTGACCAGGATCAGGCCGGGCATGTAGGCGCTCAGCAGCAGGTACCCGAGCAGGAACAGATAGGCGCCGAGAAACTTGCCCGTGACCAGTTGCCATTCGGCGGCCGGTGAGGTCAGCAGCAGCATCACGCTGCCGGTCTGCCGCTCTTCGGTGAACAGGCGCATGCTGAGCAGCACCCCGACCGCCGCCACAAAACCGGCCGACTGGTAGAAGAAGCCCTCGACCACGGCATAGGAGCTGAGCTCGCCCTGCAGCAGGGTCACGTTGAAGAACAGGCCATGCAGGCAGAGCAGGGCGGCGATGATGCCGTAGCCCATGGGCGACAGCAGGTAGGCGCGCAGCTCGCGCCGGGCGATCAGCCAGACCAGATTCATGCCGCGGCCTCCCGGGTCAGTTCCAGGAAGACCGACTCCAGCTTGGAGGCATCCGCGCTTTCCAGCTGCGCCACGCCCAGACCGGCTGCGACCAGCAGGCTCACCAGCCGCTCGCGGGTGGCCTCGTCACGGGCCCGGGCATGCAGTGCGTAGCGACCGGCAGGGCTGTCGGCCAGGCTCAGATCTTCCAGGCCCGGGCAGCCGCTCGCAACCTCCAGTGCCTGCGCCGGCTTGCCGCTGCCGCTGATCCGGATCTGGCCCAGCGGCAGCTGCTCGCGCAGTTCCTCGGCGCGGCCCTGGGCGATGATGCGACCCTGATGCAGGAACAGGAAGCGGTCGCAGCTCTGTTCCAGCTCGGCCAGGATGTGACTGGACACCAGAACGGTATGACGCCGGGCCAGCTGCTGCAGCAGCTTGCGCGCCTCGACAATCTGGCGGGGGTCGAGGCCGGAGGTGGGCTCGTCCAGGATCAGCAGCTGGGGTTCGTGCACGATGGCCTGGGCGATGCCCACCCGCTGGCGGTAGCCGTGACTCAGCCAGGCGACCAGGTCCTCGCTGACCGAGCCCAGGGCGCAGATCTCCAGCACCTCTTCCACCCGCCGGTTGCTGCGCGCATGATCCAGGCCATTCAGGCGGGCCGAATAAGCGAGCATGGCGCGCACGCTCATCTCGTTGTACAGCGGCGGGCGGTCGGGCAGAAAGCCGACCCGGCGGCGCAGTTCCCGCGGATAGCGGCGGCAGTCCACCCCGTCGATACTCAGCTGGCCGGCCGAGGGAGCGATCGCGCCGCCGAGTATCTTGAGCGCGGTGGTCTTGCCGGCGCCATTGGGGCCGACGAAGCCCACCACCTCACCGGCCTCGATCCCGATCGACAACTGGTCCAGGGCGCGGCGCTGACCGTAGTATTTGGTGATCTGGTCGGCAACAAGCATCATCGTCGGGATTCTATTCAGTTGTGAGCCGTTACGCGGATTAGACGATGGTCGACTTTCGTCGCGGCCGTCGCCTGCGGATGATCCGGCCGGCGCACATTTCACCGGAGCTGCCTGCTCATGCGACAACTCGTTTTCCTGCTGCTGGCCGGTCTGATCATGGCCGGTCTTTTCGTGTTTTTCTCGCCGGAGGCGCCACCGACGGTGGAGCTGACCCAGAGCCTGCCGACGGTGCCGGCCCCGGCGCCGGAACTCACGGCCGCCCCGCAAGCCGCCGCCCCGGCGCCGCCTGCGGCCACGCCCGTGCCCACCCCTGCGATCAAGCGCTTCCGACTCGAGGTCGGAGAGCAGGGACTGATCAGCGGCCCGGCCGTCATCCGCGTGCGCCAGGGCGATCAGATCGAGATCGAACTGGTGTCCGCCATCGATGATGAATTGCACCTGCATGGTTACGACCGGCACCTGCATCTGGCGGCCGGCAAGACCGCCGTGCTGAAGCTGACCGCCGAGCTGTCGGGTCGCTTCGACTACGAACTGCACAAGCGGCATCTGGAACTCGGCGCCCTGGAGGTCCTGCCGCAGTAGGCGGCGAGCCGCGCGCATGAGTCCGGGCCTGCTGTTCCTGATCGCCAGCGCCTATCTGCTGCTGCTGTTCGTCATAGCTTTCGGCGGCGACCGGCGCGCCGCCCGCAAACGCTATGCGCGCAAGCCCTGGGCCTGGAGTCTGGCGCTGGCGGTGTACTGCACGTCCTGGACCTATTACGGGGCGGTAGGCCAGGCCGCGGAGTCGAGCTGGTCCTATCTGCCCATTTACCTCGGGCCGGTGCTGGTGTTCATCTTCGGTCACCGCCTGCTCGCGCGCATGATCGATCTGGCCAAGCGCAACAGCCTCACCTCGCTGCCGGATTTCGTCGCCGCCCGCTACGGCAAGGACCAGCGCATCGCGGTGCTCTGCACGGCCCTGAGCGTGGTGGCGGTGCTGCCGTACATCGCCCTGCAGCTCAAGGGCATCGCGGTGAGTTTCGGAGTGCTCGCGCCGCCCCAGCTGGCCCAGGCGCCCGATGTGGCCCTGCTCAGCGCGGCGGGCCTGGGCGTGTTCGCCATCCTGTTCGGCACCCGGCACATCAGTTCCAACGAGAGCCATCACGGCCTGCTGGTCGCGGTGGCCTTCGAATCCGTGGTCAAGCTGGTGGCCTTCCTGTGCGTGGCCTGGGTGGTGCTGACCGGGCCCCTGACCCAGGCCCGCGATGTGGTGGCCGAGGCGGTCATGCCGGTGGCCGGTTCGCTGAATCTCTCCTTCGCGGTGCAGACCGTGATCGCGGCGCTGGCCATCCTCTGCCTGCCGCGTCAGTTCCACATGACGGTGGTGGAAAATGCGCACCGGGACGACCTCAAGGTCGCGCGCTGGGTTTTTCCGCTGTATTTCGTGCTGATCAGCGTGCCCGTGGTGCCCCTGGCGCAACTGGGGCTGGAGACCCTGGGCAGCGGGGTCAATCCCGATACCTTCATGTTGCGCCTGCCCCTGGCCACGGGCGAGCAGGGCCTGGCCGTGTTCGCCTTTCTCGGCGGCTTCTCCGCCGCGACCGCAATGGTCGTGGTGTCCAGCATCGCCCTGAGCACCATGGTCTGCAACGAGGTCGTCATGCCCTGGCTGCTGCATCGCGGCTACCTGCACAGCCAGCAGGACTGGGGCTCGGTGGTGAAGCGGGTGCGCCGCCTGACCATCGGGGTGCTCCTGGCCAGCGCCTATCTGGTCTACCTGTTCATCGCTCCCGATGCCTCGCTGGCCTCGCTGGGCCTGATCGCCTTTGTCGGCATCGCCCAGCTGGCGCCGGCCCTGATCGGGGCCATGTACTGGCGTCATGGCAATGCCCGTGGCGCCCTCTGGGGGCTGAGCGGCGGCAGCCTGATCTGGGCCTATACCCTGCTGATCCCGGCATTCTTCAGCGGCCAGGACTGGCTGCTGAGCGGACCCTTCGGCTGGTCCTGGCTGTCGCCCTACGGCCTGTTCGGCCTGCAGGGGCTGGATCCGGTGTCGCACGCCAGCCTGTTCAGTCTGGGCCTGAATCTGCTCCTGTTCATCGGCATTTCCCTGGGCAGCCAGGCCAGCCTGCAGGAGCGCCTGGACGCCGCCCGCTTTCTCGAGCCGCTGCATCGCACCGGCCACGGTCCGGTGCGGGTCGGTGATCTCTCGGCGGTGCTGGAGCGCTTCTTCGGCCAGGAGCGCAGCCACAGCCTGCTCAAGGAGTTCGCCGAGGCCCGGCACGATCCGCTGCCGGATGACGACGACGACGCCCCGCCGGAACTGGTGTCCCACGTCGAGCGCCTGCTCGCATCGACCATGGGTGGGGCCACCGCGCGCGCGTTGCTCAGTTCGGTGCTGGGTGGACAGTTCGAGCCCTCGGACGAGACCGTGCAGGCGCTGGATCGCAGTTCCGACATCGTGCGCTTCAACCGCGAGCTGTTGCAGGCGACCCTGGACAATCTGACACAGGGCGTCTCCGTGGTGGATGCCGATCAGCGGCTGGTGGGCTGGAATCAGCGCTACCAGGACATCTTCCAGCTGCCCGACGAACTGCTGCGCATCGGCGAGCCGGTCGAGAGCATCCTGCGCTACAACGCCGGCCATGCTCTGGTGGAGCCGGAGCAGGACGCCGAAGAGTGGATCCAGCGGCGCCTGGGTCATCTGCGCGCCAAGACCGCCTATCGCACCGAGCGGCGCCTGCCGGACGGACGCACCCTGGAGATTCGCGGGGAGCCGATGCCGGGCGGCGGTTTCGTGTCCACATTTACTGATATCTCCGAGTTCAAGCGCATCCAGGACAATCTGGCCAAGACCAACCTCGAACTGGAGGAACGGGTGGCATTCCGGACCCGCGAACTGCAGCTGGCCCGGGCAGAGGCGGAAGCCGCGAACAGCTCCAAGACCCGGTTCCTGGCTGCCGCCAGCCATGATCTGATGCAGCCGCTGAACGCCGCACGGCTGTTTGCTTCAGCGGTGGCGCCGCAGGTGAACACGCCGGATTCTGCCGGTCTGCTGCGCGGCATCGAGCAGTCCCTGGCCTCGATGGAAGACCTGCTGGGCAGCCTGCTGGATATTTCCAAGCTGGATGCCGGCGTGTTGCCGATGGCGATCAAGGCCTTCCCGGTGCAGGACATCCTTACCGGGCTGGAATTGCAGTTCGGTGTGCTGGCCCGCGAGCGTGGCCTGACCCTGACCATGCACCCCAGCCGGGTCTGGGTCCGCTCCGATCCCGCGCTGGTCAAGCGCATCCTGCAGAACCTGCTCAGCAATGCCTTGCGCTATACCAGCAACGGCAGGGTGGTGCTGGGCCTGCGTAGGGTCGGCCGCGACGCGGTCAGGATCGAGGTGCTGGACACCGGACCGGGCATCGCCGAGGCGGACCGCGGCAGGGTGTTCCAGGAGTTCCAGCGCCTGACCTCGCAGGATGCGCAAGGCGAGCGCGGATTCGGCCTGGGACTGGCGATCTGCCGGCGCATCGCTGATCTGCTCGGTGCCCGCCTGGAATTGCGCTCCCAGCCGGGCCGCGGCAGTGCCTTCACCCTGGAGTTGCCGCGGGTTGCCCCGGGTCAACAGATCCCCGTGCCCGCCGCGGCGCGCAAGGTCCTCGGCTCGCTGGAGGGGGTTCGGGTGCTGTGCATCGACAATGATGCTCCGGTGCTGCAGGCGATGCAGGCCCTGCTGCAGAGCTGGGGCTGTCAGGTCAGCCTGGCCAGCCATGAGGCGGCGGCGCTGGAAGCCTGGGCTCGCGCACCGCACGATCTGGTGATCGCCGATTTTCACCTGGATGATGGGCGCACCGGCGTCGATGCTCTGAACGCGCTGGCTCTATCGGTGGGTGACGCGATCCCCGGCCTGATCGTCACCGCCGATCATGGTGGTGAGGCGGATGCCGCCGCCGATGCGGCCGGCTATCGCGTCCTCAAGAAGCCGGTCAAGCCCGCCGCTCTGCGGGCGATGATCTCCCGTCTGACCCTGGGGGCTTGAATGGTAGGGAATGTCCCGTAGCGGACTGTCAGGCCGTTCCCCGGCCATGGGCTGGCCTGGTCGTTGATCGCCTGCCAATAGCATCCCAGCGCGCCGATAAGTGTCGATTGTTTGCCCATAGTGGGTGCCCACGGGCCACGACAGTCCTGCGGGGCGCTGTCCCCCGCGCCGCTTCGCGGTTCGCTCCAGGCCCGGCC
>JBFJTN010000197.1:0-6924 GCA_041625325.1 Oceanococcus sp.
CGCCTGCATGGCGTACCCCGCGCCGGGGTGGGCGACGCGGTGGAACGCGCCATCGCGGCCTGCGGTCTGGAACCGGTCAGCCGGCAGCTCATCGGCTCCCTGTCCAAGGGCTATCAGCAGCGCACCGGCATTGCCCAGGCCATCGTACATCGACCGCCGCTGATCATCCTGGATGAGCCGACGGTGGGCCTGGACCCCAACCAGATGCGGCAGATTCGCCAGCTGATCATGGAGCTGGCCAGCGAGCACGCCATCATCCTGTCCAGCCACATCCTCTCCGAGGTGCAGGCGGTCTGTCAGCGGGTCCTCATCCTGGCCGGCGGCCGCACCGTCCACGATGGCCCCCTGCAGGCCCCGGCCTCCGAACGGGGCGGCTTCCAGCTGCTGCTCGGCCTGCGCCAGCCACCGGCGCAGGAAACCCTGGCCGGCTTTTCCGGCGTGACCCGGGTCGAAGCGGTCGAAGACGGCGGCTTCCGGCTGGCCATCGCTTCCGGCCATGACCCGCGCGAGTCCATCGTGCTGCAAGCGGCGGCACTGGGCTGGGGTCTGTACGAAATGCACCAGGAGAAACCGGAACTGGAACAGATCTTCGCGGAGCTGACCGCATGAACGCCCCCGAGCGGACTCCGGACACGGGCGCGGCGCAGCCGCCCCGGCTCATCCTGGCGCCTGGCCCGGTCCAGGCCGTGCGCTACATCGCCGGCCATGAGCTGCGCCGCTCCTTCGCCTCGCCGCTGGCCTGGATCTGCCTGGGGGTGGTCCAGCTGCTGCTCGGCCTGGTGTTCTGGCTGCTGCTGGCGGAATTCGCCAGCGCCGGCATCGGGGCGCAGGGCATCGGGGTGGCGGAGTATGTCGGCGGCGGCCTGTTCGGCTTTGCCACCGTGATCCTGCTGCTGGTGATCCCGTTACTGAGCATGCGCAGCTTCGCCGAGGAGCGCATGCAGGGCAGCCTGAACCTGTATCTGGCCGCGCCGCTGCCGCTGTGGGCCCTGGTGCTGGGCAAGTACCTGGGTCTGCTGGCCTTTCTCGGCCTGATGCTGGCCCTGATCGCGGCCATGCCGCTGAGCCTGCTGCCTGGCACCCCGCTGGACCTGGGCCTGCTCGGCTCCGCGCTGCTCGGCCTGGCCCTCATGATGGCGGCCTTCGCCGCGGCCGGGCTGTTCGTCTCGGCCCTGGCCAGCCAGCCCACGGTGGCCGCGATCGGCAGCTTCGGCCTGTTGCTGCTGCTGTGGCTGCTGCAGGTGCTGGCCAGCCGGGGTGACGCCCTGGGCGCGCTGGCCGACTATCTCTCCCTGCTCAGCCACTTCGACCAGTTCCGTCGCGGCATCTTCGACAGCTCGGACCTGATCTACTACCTGCTGTTCACCGCCGCATTCCTGGGTCTGACCGGCCTGCGCCTGCGCTGGGAGCAACAGACATGAGCGCGCGTGCCTCCTTGCTGCTCACCGCCGCGCTGTGGCTGAGCGTGCTGGGCCTGCTGGCCGCCCACAGCCTGCGCCATGACCGCCAGTGGGACTGGACCGCCGGCCAGCGCAACACCCTGACCAGCGCCAGCCGCGATCTGCTGGCCAGCATGCCCGATCCGGTGCAGGCCACCGCCTACGTGTTCCCGGACGCGGACAGCCAGCGGGACATCCGCGCGCGCTTCGCCCCCTATCAGCGGGAGAAGACCAACTTCTCGCTGCACTTCGTCGACCCGGCGACCGCGCCGCAGACGGTCCGCGAGCTGGGCATCGCGCAGAGCGGCGAGGTGCTGCTGGACTATCAGGGTCGCAGGGAGAGCCTGACCACCCTGTCCGAAGCGGAGATCAGCGCCGCCCTGCAGCGCCTCAGCCATGCCGACGCCGCCCTGATCGTGTTCGCGGCCGGCCATGGAGAACGCGATCCGGAAGGGTCGGGGCCTTCGTCCTACAGCGCGCTGGCCGGCCTGCTGCGCGACAAGGGCCTGGCCCTGCGCCGGGTGGTCCTGGCCACCCAGGAGCTGCCTCCCCAGACCAGCCTGCTGGTCCTGGCCGCCCCGCAGGCCAGCCTGCTGCCCGGCGAGCTGGAGCGGATCCGGACCTGGCTCGATGCCGGCGGCAAGCTGCTGTGGCTGAGCGACCCGCATCTGCCGCCGCTGCCCGAGCTGGCGGCGGCGCTGTCCCTGGACATGCTGCCCGGGACCCTGATCTACCAGGACTACGAGCTGCTGGGCAGCGGCCATCCGGCCATGGCCCTGGTCGCGACCTATCCGGATCATCCGGTGACCCGGCGCCTCGACGCGCTGACCGCCTTCCCGCTGGCCGGCGCGCTGCAAGGCCTGGACGACAGCCCCTGGCAGCTTCGCCCCCTGCTGCGCAGCGTGGAACGCTCCTGGCTGGAAAGCGGACCGATCGAGGGCAGCCTGGTCTATGACAGCGGCACGGACCGACTCGGCCCGCTCAGCCTGGGCCTGGCCCTGCGTCGTGAGCGGGGCGGCGCGGATCAGCGGGTGGCGGTGATCGCCGATTCCGACTTCGCCAGCGATGCCTACATCCACCAGCTGGGCAATCGCGCCTTTGCCATCGCCCTGTTCCAGTGGCTGCTGGCCCGTGATGCGCAGATCCACATCGACCTGCCGCCTGCGCCGGACAGCAGCCTGCAGCTCTCCCCGCTGGCCACCCGGCTGCTGGGCCTGAGCTGGGTGCTGCTGCTGCCCGGCCTGCTGCTCGGCGTCGGGCTGTGGCGCTGGCGCCGCCGGAGCCAGCGCCGATGAACCGCACCAATGCCATCCTGGCCGCGGTCGCCCTGCTGCTGGCCGCCCTGCTGTGGCTCGACCGGAACGGAGAGACCCCGGCCGAACTGATCACGCTGACCGAACGCGACCCCGGCGAGATCCGCCAGATCGCCCTGCATCTGGGCGATGGGGAAGCGCCCGCGGTGCTGCTGCAGAAGCAGGACAGCGGCTGGCACATCACCCACCCGGTGCAGGTGGCCGCCGACCCCTTCGCGGTGGGCGAGATCCTGCGACTGCTGCGGGTCGAAAGCCATGAGCAGCGCGATCCCGAGGGGCTGGACCTCGCCGCGCTGAAGCTCGCCCCGCCGCTGTGGCGGGTGGCCTACGACGACAGCGAGCTGGCCATCGGCGCGGTGGAGTCGATCCGCCGGCAGCGCTATGTGCTGCAGGACGGGCGGGTGCATCTGGTGGACGACTTCAACCCCGCCCCCTTCGATGGCAACTATGCCGACCTGGTCTCCCGCCGCCTGCTGCCCGCGGGCAGCGACATCCTGCGCATACGCTGGCCGGACCAGGCCCCGGCGGCCGCGGATGCGCTCGACCCCCTGCGACTGCAGCATTGGCTGGATGCCGAGGCGGACTGGACCGCGCGGCCGCTGCCTGTCGATTTCGAGGCCGTGCACTCCCGGGTCACCATCACCACCACCCAGGGTACGGCGGACTTCCTCATCGCCGGTGTCGAGCCGCGCCTCAAGCTGATCCGACCGGACATCGACGTGCTCTACAACCTGCCCGCATCGGCCGTCGCCGAACTGCTGGGCCCCTGAGACCGGCCATGCCGGAGCTGCCCGAGGTCGAGACCAGCCGCCGCGGCATCAGTCCGGCCCTGCTGGGCAGGCAGCTGCGCGGCGCCGTGGTCCGTCAGCCGCAGTTGCGCTGGCCGGTGCCCGCCGACCTGGATGCGCTGGTCCGTGGCCAGCCGGTGCTGGCGGTGAAACGACGTGCCAAGTACCTGCTGCTGGAACTGCCGGATGGCCATCTGCTGATTCATCTGGGCATGTCCGGGCGCATCCGGGTGGCGCCGGCGGCTACGCCGGTGCTCAAGCACGATCATGTCGATCTGCTGCTGGATGATGGCCGCTGCCTGCGCCTCAACGATGCGCGCCGCTTCGGCGCCGTGCTGTGGCAGCCGCATCCGCTGGAGGAACATCCTTTGCTGCGCCACCTGGGGCCGGAACCGCTGGAGGCCGGCTTCGATGGCGACTGGCTGCACGAACGCGCCCGAGGCCTGCGCGGGGCAGTGAAGAACTACATCATGGACCAGCGCACCGTGGTGGGTGTCGGCAACATCTATGCCTCCGAGTCACTGTTCCGGGCCGGCATCCACCCATCCCGACCCGCTGGCCGGGTCAGCCTGACACGCTACCGGCACCTAGCGCACTGCATCCGCGAGGTACTGAACGACGCCCTGGCCAGCGGCGGCACCACGCTGCGTGACTACATCAGCCCGGATGGCAGCCCCGGCTATTTCACCCTGTCGCTGGATGTCTACGACAAGGCTGGCCGACCCTGCCCGCGCTGCGCCGCCGAGATCCGCCGCCGGGTGATCGGCCAGCGCGCATCCTACTTCTGCGCCGGCTGCCAGCGCTGAGGCGGCGTCCCGGCACCCGATTGAAGGACACGGATGCGGCCTGCATTCGCGGCGCCAGCCGACGCCGGCCCGCTCAGGCCGGCTTCAGCGGACGTCGGCACAGCAGGATACCGAACAGCACCACCGCGGCCCCGGCGGCCTGCTGGGCACCCAGTGGTTCCAGCAGGATCCACCAGGCAAATGCCGCCGCCGCCACCGGCTGCAGCAGCAGGCTGACCGAGGAGAAGGCGGCCGGCAAGTGGGCCAGGGCATAGGCGATCAGGCCCTGGCCGAGGACATGGCTGATCAGGGCCAGTGACAGCAGCCACAGCCAGTCGTGCAGGCCGGCCGGCCACCAGGGCCCGGCCGCCACGGCGAAGGGCAGCAGGGCCAGCGCCGCCACCGCGCTGCTGATCCACATCAGCTGCCAGGTACCCATGTCCCGCCGGGCGCCGACGATGCACAACTGGTAGGCCGCGTAGAACAGGGCGGTGAGCACGCCCAGACCATCGCCCAGCAGCGCCTCGCGCCGGCCCAGATTGGCGCCGACCAGCACCGCCGCGCCGGCCAGGGCCAGGCCCAGACCCAGCCAGTAGCGGCCGAGCAGACGCTGACGCCAGACCAGCAGGCTCCACAGGGCGATGAAGACCGGCGCCAGATTGGCCAGCAGGGTGGCGTTGGCCACCGAGGTGTAGTGGATCGAGTAATGCCAGACACCGAGATCGGCCGCGAACATCAGCCCGGCCAGCCAGGCCAGACGGGGCGGGCCGGCGACCAGCCCGCGGGACTGCCCGGTGCCTCGCGCCAGCAACCAGAGCAGGGGGGTCGCCAGCAGCAGACGCCAGAAGGCCGAGGCCACCGGATTGATCTCGACCAGGCGCACTGCGATAGGGGCGAAACCGATGCCCACGGCCCCCAGCAGCAGGGCCAGCAGGGCGCGCAGTTCGGTGCTCATGAAAGGCGGTCGCGGTCGGTCACGGCGGCGAGTGTAACCGCAAGCGACAGCACCGGCAGCGACCTGCCTGGCGGGGCCGCACGCGGGCTCGGACAGGAACGGCCGCCTGACCCGGGCCCGGAGCCCCCGGGCCGACGGCAGAACCGGACAAGATGCTAAAATGCCGGGTTTTCCCGCGGTATATCCCATGTCAGAGGCACGGGCCGGCAGCGTCGGCTTTATCAGCCTGGGCTGCCCCAAGGCGCTGGTCGACTCCGAACGCATCCTCACCCAGCTCAAGGTGGAGGGCTACGAGGTCGTGCCCAGCTACAGCCAGGCCGATGTGGTCGTGGTCAATACCTGCGGCTTCATCGATGCGGCCGTGCAGGAGTCGATGGACGCCATCGACGAGGCCCTGAACGAGAACGGCAAGGTCATCGTCACCGGCTGTCTGGGTGCGAAGGCGCAGGTCATCCGCGAACGCTTCCCCGATCTGCTCGCGATCACCGGCCCGCAGGACTACGACGCGGTGATGCAGGCGGTGCACACCCAGCTGCCGCCGCCGCACGACCCCTACCTCGACCTGCTGCCGCCGCAGGGTATCAAGCTGACCCCCCGGCACTACGCCTATCTGAAGATTTCCGAGGGCTGCAACCACAAGTGCAGCTTCTGCATCATCCCCTCCATGCGCGGCAAGCTGCGCAGCCGGGGCATCGATGACGTGATGGCCGAGGCCGAGCGGCTGGTCAAGGTGGGCGTGAAGGAACTGCTGGTCATCGCCCAGGACACCAGCGCCTATGGCGCCGACCTGCGCTACCGCAGTGGCCAGTGGCGCGACCGGGAGTGGCAGACCCGGCTGCAGGACCTGTGCGAGGCGCTGGGCGAGCTGGACGCCTGGGTGCGCCTGCACTACGTCTATCCCTACCCGCATGTGGACGAGATCATCCCGCTGATGGCGCAGGGCAAGATCCTGCCCTATCTGGATATCCCTCTGCAGCACGGCTCGCCGCGTGTGCTCAAGGCGATGCGGCGGCCGGCGGCCGCCGAGAACGCCTTGCAACGGATCAGGGCCTGGCGCGAGATCTGCCCGGACATCACCCTGCGCAGCACCTTCATCGTGGGCTTTCCGGGCGAGACCGAAGAGGATTTCGAAATCCTGCTCGACTTCCTGCGCGAAGCCCAGCTGGATCGGGTCGGCTGCTTTACCTACTCGGCGGTGGAGGGTGCGGCGGCCAATGCCCTGGCCGATCCGGTGCCCGAAGACCTCAAGCAGCGGCGCCTCGAGCGATTCATGCAGGTGCAGGCCGAAATCAGCGCCCGACGCCTGCAGGCCAAGGTCGGTCGTCGCCTGACGGTGCTGATCGACGAGGCGGATGACGAGTCCACCATCGCCCGCTCCAGCGCGGACGCCCCGGAGATCGACGGCCAGGTGCTGCTGCCGCCGGGCTGTGGCCGGCCGGGCCAGATGCTGGAAGTCGAGGTCACCGAGGCCCTGGAGCACGATCTGGTCGCGCGCCCGCTGGGCGCGAACTAGGCCACTCCTAGTTCAGACGCCCCACCACCGCGCTGCCGATGCCGCGCGGATCGGAGGCCGCATCCAGCCGGTTCTTCTTCAGGTCCCAGATGATGGCCTGCATGTTGCCGTAGCGGTAATCCAGTTCCTTC
>JBFJTN010000198.1:0-6920 GCA_041625325.1 Oceanococcus sp.
CGGTGCCGGGAGATCCGGCCCTGGGCCCGGAAGGCGCGGCCCTGGAAATGGCCCGCCAGACCTGGCACGGCGAGGCGTACTACAAGCACGGCGGCGGCGGCACGGTGTGGGATTCCATGGCCTACGACCCGGAACTGGACCAGCTGTACATCGGCGTGGGCAATGGCTCGCCCTGGAATATCAAGTACCGCTCCGAGGGCAAGGGGGACAATCTGTTCCTGTCGTCCATCGTCGCGCTGAAGCCGGACACCGGCGACTATGTCTGGCACTACCAAACCACCCCGGGCGAGACCTGGGATTACACCGCCACCCAGCACATGATCCTGGCCGAGCTGACCATTGCCGGCCAGCCGCGCAAGGTGATCATGCAGGCGCCGAAGAACGGCTTCTTCTACGTCATCGATCGCGAAACCGGCCAGCTGATCTCCGCCAACAACTACGTCCCGGTGAACTGGGCCTCCGGCGTGGATGCCGAGACCGGCAGACCGATAAAGACCGGCGATGCGGATTACAGCAGCGAGGCCAAGCTGGTCTTCCCCAGCCCCATCGGCGGGCACAACTGGCAGCCCATGTCCTATCACCCGCAGACCGGGCTGGTCTACATTCCCACCACGATCACGGCCCATCTCTACGAGAACGGCCCGCCGCCGGCCGTTGCGCCGAACCTGTGGAACGTCGGCACCCAGCCGGTCCGGCTGCCGGATGACCCCGAACAGCTGGCCGCGATCGGCAGCAGCTTCAAGGGCCAGCTCCTGGCCTGGGATCCGGTCCGGCAGCAGGCGGCCTGGTCGGTCGACCGGGTCTCGCCCTGGAATGGCGGCCTGCTCAGCACCGCCGGCAACCTGGTGTTCCAGGGTACCGCCGAAGGACGCTTCGAGGCCTATCGCGCGGACAGTGGCGAACAGCTGTGGTCGGCGCCCACCAATACCGGCGTGGTCGCCGCGCCGATCAGCTACGAAATCGACGGAGAGCAGTACGTGACCGTCATGGCCGGCTGGGGCGGGGTCTACGCCATTGCCTTTGCCGGCGCCATGCAGCCGCAGATCCGGGTGCCGGTGGAAGCCCGCGTGCTCACCTACAAGCTGGGTGGCCAGGCCAGCCTGCCCCCACCTCGCATGGCGCCCCTGCCCCTGCCCGAACCACCGCCAGTGACGGCCAATGCCGAACAGCTGGCCCTGGGCAAGGACCTGTATCACGGTGTCTGCGCGGTCTGTCACGGGGTTGGCGCCATTTCCAGCCCCGGCGTGCCCGACCTGCGCTACATGGATGCCGCCACCCATGCCGACTTCTACAACATCGTGGCCGGCGCCCGGGCGGTCCAGGGCATGCCGCCCTTCGCCCATCTGCTCAGCCCCGAGATGGTGGGCCTGATCCAGCAGTATCTGGCGCAACGCGCGCACAGCCTGAAGATGGCGGCACCCTGACCCCGGCGCCAGCCACCGGGGTCAGTGCGTACGCGGCCCCGGGGCTGGCGCTTTCAGGCCCCTGCGGCTACCCTGCATCGCATAACAAGAAAGTCTCACCGCTTCAGGCGCAATGGCCGCAGTGCCAGCCGGTGGTCGGGTCCAGCGGGGGCAGCTCGATTCGGAACAACGAATTCAAGCTGTTTTGGGGAATCATCAGCCATGCAAAGTTCGCCATCCCTGGCCCTGAGACTGTTTCAGGCGCTGGCTCTGGTCGGCGATCCGGGCATTCGCGACCCGGCCGATCCGCCGCTGCGCAATGCCCCGTCGCCGCTGGCCACCTTCATCGCCTTCGTGCTTTCCCGATTTCGCCGGGGCGTGAGCAAGGCGCAGGAACGGCAGGCCGCCGAGGATTTTCGCAAGCAGGTCAACGCCACCCTGCTGGCGCTCGAGGAATGGGTGGCCGAGGTCCGCTGGCGGGAACTGGAAGGCGATACCCGCGAGTGGCAGGCCAGCGGCATCCAGCTCGAAGAGGGCGAGTGCGTCACGGTCCTGGCCCAGGGCCGCCTGTATCTCAGCCGCGGCCTGGACGTCAGCGTCGGCCCCTCCGCCGGCCTGTGGTATCGCATCAACGGAGACCGGATCGCCCGCCTGCCGGGCGCCGGCAGCGTGCTGCAGGCCACCAGCAGCGGCGAACTGCTGCTCATGCCGCGCCTGCCGGGCGGCTTCAGCGATCCGCAGGGCGGGATCAGCGACGAGCTGCCCAGCCCGCGCGTGCAGGGGCGCTTTCAGGTCGCGCTGATCCGCTGGCGCGGCGACGCCAAGCAGGGCCTGATCCGCGCCAATGCGCTGGCACCCACCCTGTTCGGACCGGCGCTGGACGCGCTGAACCGCAAGGCGGCGGTCCCCGCCGGCTGGCGTCATCTCTGGCGTCTGGGGGAAACCGGGATCTATCACGAGCACCCGGCCGATGGCTCACTGTGCTGCCATGCCCGGGCTGATGGCGGCATTCTCCAGCATGCGGTGGACGTGCCGCTGAGCGCCGGTCTGCGGCTGCACTGGAGCTGGCTGACCGAGCAGCTGCCCTCGCAGCTGGCCGAGCATATCCAGCCCACCCATGATTACCTGTCCCTGGCGGTGGAGTTCGATAACGGACTCGACCTCACCTACATGTGGAGCAGCCAGCTGCCCATGGACACCATCTTCCAGTGCCCCCTGCCCTGGTGGGATCAGCGGGAAACGCATTGGGTGATCCGCAACGATCCTTCCCAGCTCGGCCTGTGGCTGGACGAGCGGCGCAACCTGATGGCGGACTACAAGCGCGCGATCGGCGGGGAGCTGCCGCGCAGGGTCGTCGGTGTCTGGCTGATCGCCAATTCCCTGTTCCAGCGTGGCGAGGGGCGCTGCCGCTATCGCGGCATCCGGCTGTCGGACAAGGGCGAAAACACCATCATCCACCCCTGATCAAGCCATCCCTGGCGCATTCCGGCCGCGCGCCCCAGGCCTCGAGAATCCCTGCAAGCAGGTACACTGCGCGCTTTGATTCTCCCCTGAATTTGCCATGACAATTGGCCTTGCCCTCGGCAGCGGTGGCGTCCGCGGCTTCGCCCACCTTGGCGTGCTGGAAGTCCTGGAACGCGAACGCATCCCCATCGACCTGATCGTCGGCTCCAGCGCGGGCGCGGCCTTCGGCGCCATGTACGCCTTCCGCCCCAAGCTGGCGCCCAATCTGACCCAGGTGCGCCATTACCTCGGCTCGGAGCTGTACGACGCGACCAAGCTGGGGGCGCTGCGCCAGAGCGAGGAGACCCGGCGCACCCTGTACGACAAGATGAAAATCCGGCTGGCCCAGGGCGCCGCGCTGGCCACCTCGATGACCAAGAACGCGATCATGAGCGAGGAGGTCCTGCGCAACAATGTGCGCTACCTGATTCCGCCGGTGAACATCGAGGAAAGCCTCATCCCCTTCGCCGCGGTCACCTTTGACCTGGCCAGCGGCGAGGAATTGCTGCTGAGCCGGGGACCGCTGGTGGAGGCCGTGATGGCCAGTTGCGCCATTCCCGGAGTCTTCCCGCCAGTGCGTCAGGATGATCGCCTGCTGATGGACGGCGGCATCGTGAATCCCGTGCCCTGCCATCAGGCGCGCAAGCTGGGCGCCGACCGGGTGATCGCGGTCGATCTGACCCCGCGCCTGGACCCGCTGGTGCCGCTGGGAACCAGTTATGAAGTTGCCATGCGGGCCGCCGACGTGTCCCGCTTCCACCTCAAATCCATGCTGCTGCGGGAGGCCGATGTGGTCATCCCGGTGAATCTCAGCGAGGTTTTCTGGGGTGATTTCTCGCAGTTCGACAACTGCCTGCAGGCCGGGCGCAAGGCGGCCGAAGCCGCCCTGCCCGCGATTCGCGACTGCCTGCGCGAACAGGGGCCGGAGCTGCGCGACGCCAGTCGCAAGCAGCGGGCCTGAGCGCCTGACCCGTCGCGCCGTGCGCGACCAAGCGATGGTCTAGCAGCAGGCGTCGTTGAAGTGGCGATGTCCGGCGACCGCCGCGGCTCCCTGGGTCAGACCGGCCTGGCTGGCCGCGTAGTGCCGGTCCAGGATATCCGCCACCGCCAGGGTCAAACGGCGGGCAAAGGGAATGTGCAGGAATTCGTTCGGCCCATGGGCGTTCGAGCCCGGTCCCAGCACGCCGGTGATGACGAACTGGGCGTCGGGGAACTTCTCGCCCAGCATGCCCATGAAGGGGATGGACCCGCCCTCACCCATCATGGCGACAGGCCGGCCATAGGCCGCCTGGGAAGCCGCCTCCACCGCCTCGGCCAGCCAGGGCGCCAGCGGCGGCGCATGCCAGCCGCTGGCCGCCTTGTCCGCCTGGAAACTGACCCGCGCCCCGTAGGGCGGATCGGCTTCCAGGGTGTCCTTGATCCGCCGGGCCGCGGAATCGCCATCCAGGGTGGGCGGGAAGCGGAAGGACAGGGTCAGCGCGGTATAGGGCCGCAGCACGTTGCCCGCATCGGCCAGCGCCGGCATGCCGCCGACGCCCGTGTAGGACAGGGTCGGCTTCCAGGTCTTGGCCAGCAGGATCTCGGCGCCATCCGCGCTGGTCAGGCTGGCCCCGGCCACCAGCGGAAAGCTGGCCAGCAGGCTGTCGCCCAGGATATCCGCGGCCTGGCGGGCCTGCTCCACGCGTTCGGCGGGGATCTCCACGTTCAGCCAGTCCGGGGTGAGCGCGCCGCTGTCCCGATCCTCCAGCCGCGCGATCAGCTGCTGTGCGATGCGGAAGCTGGACGGCACCGCGCCGCTGGCGGCGCCCGAATGCACCCCCTCGCGCAGGATGTCCACCCGCAGCACGCCGACCAGATTGCCGCGCAGCGAGGTGGTCAGCCACATCTGCTCGTAATTGCCGGCGCCGGAGTCCAGGCACACCACCAGCGAGGGCGCGCCGATCCGTTCGGCCAGATGATCCACGTAGTAAGGCAGATCGATGCTGCCCGATTCCTCGCAGGCCTCGATCAGCACCACGCAACGGGCATGGGCACGCTGCTGCCGACGCAGGGCCAGAATCGCGGTCAGCGAGGCGAAGCAGGCGTAGCCGTCATCCGCGCCGCCGCGACCGTAGAGCCTGTCATCCTTGATCACCGGGTCCCAGGGTCCGTGCTCCGGGTCCCAGCCTTCCATTTCCGGCTGCTTGTCCAGGTGGCCGTAGAGCAGCACGGTATCGTCGCCCTCGCCCGGAATGTCCAGGAACAGCAGCGGCGTGCGGCCGTCCAGGCGGACCACCTCGATGTGCGCATCGGGCAGGTCCTGGGCGCGGCACCAGCGCTCGAACTGCCGCACCACCTGGTCCATGTAGCCATGTTCGGCCCACTGGCGATCGAACAGCGGCGACTTGTTGGGAATGCGGATGTACTCGATCAGCTCCGGGACGATCTCCTCGTCCCACTTCGCGTTGATGAAAGCGGCCGCGGCCTGATGGTCGAAACTCATTGCACACCCCAGTTCAGCAGCACCTTGCCGGACTGGCCGGAGGCCATCACGTCAAAGCCCTGCTGGAAATCGTCGATCGAGAATTCGTGGGTGATGATCGGGTCCACATTCAGCCCGGACTCCAGCATCGCGGTCATCTTGTACCAGGTCTCGAACATCTCGCGGCCGTAAATGCCCTTGAGGGTAAGGCCCTTGAACACGATCTTCTCGTAGTCCACCGCCACCGGGCGCGAGGGTATGCCCAGCTGGGCGATGCGGCCACCGTGGTTCATGGCGCGGAACATCTGGTCCATGGCCTGCGGGCTGCCGGACATTTCCAGACCCACATCGAATCCCTCCTTCATGCCCAGTTCGGCGGTCACCTCCTCCAGCTTTTCGCGGGACACGTTGACCACCCGGTCGGCGCCCATGCCCTCGGCGAGTTGCAGGCGGTAGTCGTTGACGTCGGTCACCACCACATGCCGGGCGCCGACATGCCGCGCCACCGCGGCGGCCATGATGCCGATCGGCCCGGCGCCGGTGATCAGCACGTCCTCGCCGACCAGATTGAAGGCCAGCGCCGTGTGCACCGCATTGCCCAGCGGGTCGAAGATCGCGGCGTGGCGGTCGTCAACCCGGTCGGGGATCGGGAACACGTTGACCGCCGGAATCACCAGGTATTCGGCGAAGCTGCCGGGCCGATTGACCCCCACGCCGATCGTGTTGCGGCACAGGTGGCGGGTCCCGGCGCGACAGTTGCGGCAGTAGCCGCAGGTGATGTGACCTTCGCCCGACACGCGCTGACCAATGTCCAGGCCGGCGACATGGCTGCCGATGGCGGCCACCCGGCCGGCGAACTCGTGGCCCACCACCATGGGCACCGGAATGGTGTGCTGCGACCATTCGTCCCACTGGTAGATGTGCATGTCAGTGCCGCAGATCGCGCTCATGGTGACCTGGATCAGCACGTCGTTGGGGCCCAGCTCCGGCGGCGGCGCATCCACCAGCCAGATGCCGGGTTCGGCCTTGAGTTTGGACAGTGCTTTCATCGGATCACCCCCAGTTCGCGGCCGACCCTGGCGAAGGCGGCCAGCGCAAGGTCCAGGTCCTGGCGCGTCAGGGCGGCCGACATCTGGGTGCGGATGCGGGCCTGCCCCTGCGGCACCACCGGGAAGGAAAAGCCGATCACGTAGACCCCCTCATCGAGCAGTCGGTCGGCCATCTGTCCGGCCAGCCGGGCATCGCCCAGCATCACCGGCACTATGGGATGCTCGCCCGGCAGCAGGGTGAAACCCAGGGCCGTCAGGCCCTCGCGCCAGTACGCGGTGTTCTCGAACAGCCTCGCGCGCAGGGCCGCGCCGTCGCGCGCCAGCTGAATGGCTTCGATCGCCCCGGCGACCAGGGCCGGCGCCACGCTGTTGGAGAACAGATAGGGCCGACCCTTGTTGCGCAGCATGTCGACCACCGGCGTGCGCGCCGCGATGAAGCCGCCGGAGGCACCGCCCAGGGCCTTGCCCAGGGTGCCGCTGATGATGTCGATGCGCCCCTCCACC